>CAMJQA010000057.1 GCA_946407895.1 uncultured Prevotellaceae bacterium | reverse complement strand
CGGAAAATGGCGGAAATGCCCGTCTTCGCGCTCTCCGCCCGCCGGAAAATGGCGGAAATGCCCGTCTTCGCGCTCTCCGCCCGCCGGAAAATGGCGGGAATGCCCGTCTTCGCGCTCTCAGGCTGCCAGGAAATAGCGGAAATGCCCGTCTTCGCGCTCTCCGGCTGCCGGAAAATGGCGGAAACGGTCGTCTCCGGCGTTTTTCAGCGGGCCGCGAGCGTGGCAACGGCCGTCGTCAGCCCCCGGGGCTTTCCGCGGGGGCCGCGCTGGCAGGCGGAGGACGCCCGCCGTCTTTATGGTTAGACATAATGTTCATAGTTCGCAATCTAACACGGTGCAAAGATAATGAAATTCGGGCGAACTACAAAATAAAATTGTTTTTTTTTGTGCCACGACCCCCATACTTTCGCGCTGGTGCCCCCAGCGACGGCAATCGGGGATGGGCTGAAGCCCTGTCCGCCCCGCGGCGAAGGGGACCGGGGCCCGGCGGGGCATATTACACATAGCGCAGGGCCCTATCGCCTGCGCCCGAAGAGCTCGCGCATGCCGTCGAGGTCGAAGCCGAGCGAGAAGCGCATCGTCTGGTCGAGCGGATTCGTCTGGCTGGTGCTGAACACGTAGGCGGCATCCACGGTGAACACGCTCATGTGGAAGCCGGCGCCCACGGTGAAGTACTTGCGGTTGCCCTTGTTGGCGGCCTCGTGGTGGTAGCCGCCGCGCAGCATGAAGCGGTCGTTGTACGTGTACTCGCAGCCCAGGCTCCACTGCAGCTCCTGCATCTCCTCCTTGAACCCGTTGGGCGCGTCGTGGAAACTCTTGAAGATGCCCGATATGGGCGATATGTCGTAGTAGTCCTTCTGCACGCGGTCGGTGTAGTCGTTGTCGGCCTCGCCCTCGCGCTGCTTGGGATAGGTGGGCACGAGCAGCTTGTTCAGGTCCGTGGCCACGCTGAACTTGTTGTACTCGTTGAAGGGCACGGTCAGGTTCAGGCCCAGGCGCATGTTGGTGGGTATGAACTCGGCATTGTCGTCGCCGCCGTAGCTGATCTTGCTGCCGATGTTGTTGATGTTCAGTCCCCATCCGAAGCTGCACTCGCGGCTGCCCATCATGAAGTAGCCCAGTCGGTACATGGCAATGTCGGCGGCAAAGGCCTTGCCGGCGCTGCTCTCGGCCGTGTAGTCGTACTTGATGTCGCTGTATATGAAGCGCATGTTCACGGCCATGGAGAAGCGCTCGCTCAGCATACGGCTGTAGCCGGCGTCGAAGGCGAACTCGTAGGGGCTGATGGTCATGTCCTCCATGTCGCTCAGGAAGACCTCGCCCAGGCTGAAGAAGCGCAGCGAGCTGTGCACGGCCGAATAGTCGCCGATGCGGTAGAAGCCCACCAGGTTGGCCAGGTTGATGTCGTTCACCAGCTTGCGCAGCCAGGGCGTGTAGCTGGCAGCCACCCCGGCGCGCGCTATGTTGAAGGGGTACTTGGCCGGGTTCCAATACTGCGAGTTCACGTCGGCCTCGGTGGCCACGCCGACGTCGCCCATGCCGCCGCCGCGCGCATCGGGGGCTATGGAGAGGGATGTCACACTGGTGTTCACCGGGTTGAACATATTCTTCTTGTCCTGTGCATCGGCGGCCGCAGCGGCCATCGAGAAGACGAGGACGAGCCACAAGGCTCTGTATAGACATTTTGCTTGCATAACTTCTATTATAACGCTAATGGGACGTCATTTATTGTTCAGTATGATGATTTTTTGTGTATCCGACACCTTCCGGCTTTCTCCGCTCTGCACGGTACAGCGGTAGAGGTAGACGCCCGAGCCCAACCGGCCCCCGGCCGAGGTACACAGGTTCCAGGGGATGCTATACACGGCCGAGTTGCTGCTCCCCGTCTCCGTAGTGGTCCAGAGGCGGCGCCCCGCAAAGTCATAGACGTCTATGGTGAACGTGCATTCCGCACCGGGCAGGCTGTACGACACCAGGAAGTTAGTGGCCGTGGTGGCCGGGTTCTGGCTGGCCGTGAGGTTGAACATACGGGGCTTCAGAGCGGGGTCCACGAAGAAGCTGAGCGCAGTGGTGCTGGTATTGTTGAACACGTCCCAGGCACGGAACGTCAGGCTGTGGGGCCCCGCCTCCAGGGTTGGCAGGCTGTAGGCCACGCTGCCGCGCCGGAAGTCGCCAAACTCGCCGGCATAGTAGTCGTTCAGGCTGAACGTCATGTCCGCCCGCCCGTCGATGCAGAGCGACAGGTCGTGCCCCAGGCCGTTGCCGCTCACGTTGACGCCGCTCTCGTCCTCGAGCAGCGCCAAGAAGAAGGGCTGGGCGTTCACCACGCCCCCGTCCTGGAACTCCTCGTCGTTCAGGTAGGCAAAGACGGCCGGGCCCACCGTGTCGGCACCCACCTCGTCGCTCACGCCGCCCAGGGTGAACGCCTCCGAGTATCCGTTGGCCTCGGCCCGCTGCGTGGCGTCGAGCGCGTAGAAGACCACACGCCGCGCGTCGTCGCTGTAGTTGATGTCAACGGGCAGGACGAACGAGAAGCTGAAACGCCCCTCTCGCACGCTGTCCTGCGTGTTGTACAACACGCTCGTACGGTCCTTGAAGGTAAAAGCCTGCTTGGCACCCGCATTGTTCTTGCACGTCACCGTCTGTTCACTGTCGAAAAGACGGGCCCAGAGCACGCCCTCGAAGTCGGTGGCCAGCCGGCCGTCGGCCCCCGCGATGTGCCCGGCCATACGCACATGGCTGCCAGCCTTCAGCTGTATGCCCGCCGACTCGTCAATGAACTGGCCGTTAATGCTGTCGAGCACCACGTGCTGCAACGGGGCGCCAAAGGTCAGGGCGGGGTCGCCCAACAGCACGAAGTGCGCCTTGTTCTCCTGATAGCCGGCATCGCGGCCGTCGGCTATGATGGCGCACTTGCTGAGCCTCACCGCGTCGCCCACGCGATAGCGCGAGCCCGCTGCGTCGGTGTCGAACAGGTACTGCATGAAGTAGCGGTTCATCTGTATGTTCTGGTTGCCATAGACGGTGCGCGTGGTGCCCAGGAAGGCCACCGCGCCCCCGGCGGGGTTCAGCACGGCCACCTCGCCTATGTTCTCGGCGCTGCCGTCGAAGGGCGAGATGTCGCAGGCTGCCGTCACCCAGAGCGGCAGGCGGTTGCCCGTGGGCTGGCGGAAGTCGTCGATGTTGAAGACGTACTCGTGGCTCATCGCAATCTCGTTGCCATGCCCGGTATAGTTCATCACCAGGGCGCCCTCCTCCATCTGCTTCCTGAGCAGGGCCACCACCTCGGGGTAGGTATTGCTCTTCGTCGTGCTCACGCGGGTGTAGGCATCCCACATCACCTTACGCACCTCCGTCTCGGGATTACGGGCCTCAATGAGATTGGCCACCTGGTTGGCGTACGTCATGTGCTCGTTCTCATCCCCGTCGTCGCCCATCACACATACGACGTTGCGCCACGCCCCCGCATACTGCCCCGCCATGTGGGCAATGGCCTTGTCCACCATCACGCGCGCCTCGGCGGCGGTGCTCACGGGGAAGCGCCCAATGCCCAGGTCGGTCTTGTTGCGCAGCAGGTTGCCGCCCTCGCCGTCGTCAAGCAGGCCGAAATAGTCCTCCAGGACGTAGGAGGTGGTTTTGCTCTGGCTGTTCTCGCTCTCGTAGCAGAGCAGGTAGTCATCGGGGCTGCTCTTTCGCCACGAGGAGGTGAGCATGCGGTTGTCCCACGCCCCGTCGCCGAACAGCAGCAGGTAGCGGGGTGCCTCGGCGTCCGTCTGGGCGCGGTCGTAGAGCATCTTCATCAGGCGACGGTACGCGGTGGCGTCGGGCGTGCCGCTCGAGAATTCATTGTAAACCTGGTCTGCCCGCACCACGGCCGTACGGAGCCCGTCATACTGCGCATGAGCCTGTGCCAGGCGCTCAGCCTGCTCGCGCAGCTTCCCGCTGGCGGGGATGATATAAACCATATCCAGGCTGTCAAGGGCGTGAAGGTCCTGATTCTCCACCACACCCATCACCGCTGGTTGCGGGAAGCTGTAGGCGGGGTCAAAGGCAACATAGCGGCGCGAGGCATCGTCGACGGCCACGCTGTACGTCTCGCCCTCCTGGCTGCCAGCCATCAGGCAGGCGGCATCGCCGCGGCGGCCAAGCCGCATCACCTGCAGGCCGCTGCCTGTAATGTCAAAGCGGGCGGCGCCAGCCGTGGAATGCGAGAAAGCCACAAATCCCTCATGCGGCTTCAGCCGGCGGTGATAGTGCAGGGCCAGGTAGTCCAGCCGCGCGTCGTTGCCCGGCGTGGAGGTGAGCCGCACGTTCCACGTATCGCTGAGCTCGAGCGAGCGCAGGCTGTAGTTGCGGTTCAAAATCGTAGCCATGATGTATTTGCTCACCGGGGCCATCGTCGCCTCGCCCAGGTCGGTGCCGTTCACGTTCGTGGTCAGCGTCGTCTCCGAGCCGGCGCCGTTCGAGAAGACCACGGTCAGGTTGTCGGCCGTCACCGCATCGGGCGCAGTCAGCTTGTACGTATGGCTGTTCGAGGTGGCATAGTTGACATTCTCATACAACTCGCGTCCTTCGCTCAGCCAGGCAAACTCATCCCTCTCGTATAGCACATGGTCTATGAAGTCGGCATAGCTGGTGCGCGGCACGGCGTCGCACTGCACCGTGGCAATCTGGCGCGCCGAGTCGCGCTCGGTCAGGAAGTAGCAGGCAGTATTGGCATAGTGGTTCTTCACCCGCGTATTACCGTCCCAGTAGAGCAGGCCGTTGCCCCAGAAGAGCCATGCGTCCTGGGCACTGCTGTAATAGAGCGGCACCTCCTCCAGGTCGTCATAGTCGGCATCGGCATCGATAAGCTCGCTCTGGCGGTGCCCGCCGTAACCGAAGAGACACACGTTCTCGGGCTTCCGGAATCCCATGCGTTGAAGGGCCTGGCGCGTCAGGCGGTACATGCCGTCCTCCTGAATGCCAATCTTCACCCAACGACCCTCCGACAATACCGAGTGAGCGGCATACCGGCCCACTGCCGACGATGCGGCACGCCGGGCCAGCTTCAGCGCAGTCGGCTTTATCACGATGCGGGCACTCAGCAACTTCTTGTACACTCCGTCCTGCTTCACGATGGGCACGAACGACAAGTCAAGCATCCCCTGCTTGCGCAACACGCCTACGCTGCTCTCCACACGTATCTGCTCCCCTATCACACTGTCGTAGCGCAACGCCACCTCGGCCTCGCGCTTGCTCAACGGAGCATACTCGGGGTATTCCAGCTGCACGCTGTATGTATTCTGCCTGTAGTCCGTCTCCAACGGCACCACCTCGGAGTACACCGGCAGCACGGAATCAATGCGCAGCACCTGCCAGTCCAAGGTGGTAAAGCCGCCTACGCCCTGCCCGAACGCGGGCAGGCAAACCAGCAGGCTACATATATAATATAGAAACGTCTTACTCAATGTTCAAATGTTCAAAAGTAAAAAACCAACGAAGGTCAAAGATTCATCTTCTCGGGCAACGATGGCCATGGCTATTTTCCTCACCAATGGCCACAGGCTGCGATTGAGCGAGCGGAGAGCTAAGCTTCCTTCGACTCTTCCGAGCGTGAGCAGGCTCAACAAAGTCAATCGTGACAAAAGTCTACCGAGGTCAAAGGTCCTGGGTCCGATCTCGTCATTTCACATTAAACTCCAGCACCTTCTCTCCTTCCAGATAGCCGGTCAGGCGGTCGTCTATGCTCACAGGCCCCACGCCTACGGGCGTACCGGTGAAGATCAGGTCGCCAGTCTTCAGCGTGAAGAACTGACTGATGAAGCTAACCAGGCGGTCCACACCAAACGTCATATCCGCCGTGTGCCCCTGCTGCACCGTCTGCCCGTTGATGTCCAGGTGGAAATGCAGATTCTGCACCGGAGGCAGTTCAGCAATGGGTATCCACTTACCCACAACGGCACTGCCGTCGAAACCCTTCGAGAGGTCCCAGGGCAATCCTCGCTCGCGCAACTTCTGCTGAACGTCCCGCGCCGTGAAGTCAATGCCCACGGTCACTTCCTCATAGTAGCGATGCGCAAAGCGCTCGGGAATACAACGCCCCAAATGGCTGATGCGCACCACCAGTTCGGTCTCATAGTCACACCGCTGCGTGAAGTCTGGCAGGAAGAAGGGCTTACCACCCGTCAACAGTGCCGAATCAGCCTTTGTGAAGACCACAGGGTCTTCTGTACTTAATAACGTACCATGAAGCTCTTTATTGTGCTCCGGGTAGTTCATTCCTATGCCAAATATCTTCATTTTAAGACTATTTAACCATTATTCATTGCATTCTGATGCGCAAAGATACAAAAAAACGGGGGAATGGACCCGAAATAAATTGATTTTATTATGCTGAACTCCCTTTTTTAGGGTACGAGGGCTTAAAAAACGATGCGGATTCACTGTGTACATGAAAGTGTTGCAACAGGATAAAAAAAGGGAGCCTCATCGCACAAACGGATGAGACTCCCTTATTGAGTATATTCTTGCGGCAATGCCGCTGCGTCCTTTTATTTACTCGGCACGCAGGGTAAAGCGCTTGAAGTCGGTAACGGTGAGGTCCTTGTCGACTGACTTCAGGTATGAAGACACGGTGAAGTTCTTGTCCCAGATGTACTCCTGGTTCAACAGGCATGCCTCCTTCAGGAACTTAGCCAGACGGCCCTTGGCGATATTCTGGATCATAGCCTCGTTGAGGTTGGCAGCCTTCTCGGCAGACACAGTGGCAATGATTTCCTTTGCCTTGGCAACGTCCTCAGCGGTAATCCAGCCCTTGGTCATGTTGCTCTCCATGTGATCCTCGCTATCCACGTGAGCGGGGTTGATGCCAGCCTTCTTCAGGGCAGCCTCAACAGCCTTCTGCACCTGCTCAGCCTTGGTCTTCTCTACAGCCACGGCAATCTCCTGGTCCTTAACGGACTGAGGCACACCGGTCTCATCGATAGCGATGGGAGCTGCGCTGGCAATCTGCATAGCCACGTTCTTGCCCACGGTCTCGTCCTCCACAGGCTTGTTCAGGCTGAGGATAGCGCACAGACCGTTGCGGTTCATGTGGTTGTAGGTATAGATGGCAGGACCCTCTATGGTGCAGTAGCCATCCAGTTCCATCTTCTCGCCGGTGATACCGCTGCGGGCTACTACTGCATCCTGTACGGTGCCGTCGCCCATGGGAAGAGCCTTCACCTCGTCAAGGGTCTTGCACTTATTGGCAACAGCAAGGTCCAGAATCTGCTGGGTCAGTGCCACGAAGTCGGCATTGTTAGCCACAAAGTCGGTCTCACACTTCAGGGCGATAATGGCACCAAAACCATTCTCAGCCTTCACGAGCACACAACCCTCGGCAGCCTCGCGGTCGCTGCGCTTTGCAGCTACAGCCTGACCCTTCTTGCGGATGATGGCAATAGCGCCATCCATATCCTCAGCCTCAGCCAGAGCCTTCTTACAGTCAGCCAGGCCCGCACCGGTCATCTCGCGGAGCTTTTTAATATCATTCATTGTAACGTCCATAGTCGTACTCTTTGTTTTTTATGTTAAACTTATTCAGCGGCCTCTTCTGCGGCGGCCTCTTCTGCGGGAGCTTCCTCCTCGGTCTCTACTTCTTCGCGAGCCTTACCGCCACGACGGCGACGGGGCTGGTCTTCCTGAGCTGCAGCAGCCTCGGTGTCAGCCTTCTCTGCCTTGCGCTCCTCCAGACCCTCGTTGATAGCCTGGCAGCAAACACTGAGGATAACCTCGATGCTCTTGCTGGAATCATCGTTGGCAGGAATTACGAAGTCTACATTGTTGGGATTCGAGTTGGTATCAACCATACCAAACACGGGGATGCCCAGGCGGTTAGCCTCGGCAACGGCAATCTGCTCCTTCAGCACGTCCACAACGAACAGGGCGGCGGGCAGACGAGTCAGGTCGGCAATAGAACCAAGGTTCTTCTCCAACTTGGCACGCTGACGGCTAATCTGCAGGATCTCGCGCTTGGAGAGGTTACCGAACGTACCGTCGGCAGTGAGTTTATCAATATTGGCCATTTTCTTCACAGCCTTGCGGATGGTGGGGAAGTTGGTCAGCATACCGCCGGGCCAACGCTCTATCACATAAGGCATATTCACAGACGTAGCCTTCTCGGCAACAATCTGCTTGGCTTGCTTCTTTGTAGCAACAAAAAGAATTTTCTTTCCGCTCTTGGCAATCTGCTTCATGGCCTCGGCAGCAATATCCAGCTTACCAACGGTCTTGTGCAGGTCAATGATGTGAATGTCATTGCGCTCCATGAAGATGTAGGGAGCCATGGCGGGATTCCATTTTCTCGTCAGGTGGCCGAAATGACAACCGGCCTCCAGTAATGTTTCAAAATTTGTTCTTGACATTGTTTTCTTTTAAAATGTGTTTACTTTCTTTTTTAATTCTCTTAGAATCAACTCGCCAGTAGTCCCTGCGCAAACAGCGCAGAGCGTCTTGCGGGTTTAGATACTAAACAGCGTTTCCAAGTATATATGACGGCAAAACGGATATTAACGCTTGCTGAACTGGAAACGACGACGTGCCTTGGGACGACCGGGCTTCTTACGCTCTACCTCGCGGCTGTCACGCGTCATGAAGCCTTCTGCACGCAGGGTCTTCTTGTCCTCGGCATTTATTTTCACCAGGGCACGGGCGATAGCCAGACGCACGGCCTGAGACTGACCAGTGAAACCACCACCATACAGGTTCACCTTAATGTCATACTTCTCAGCGACATCCAGGAGAGCCAGGGGCTGCTTAACTACGAACTGCAGGATGGTGCTGGGGAAATACTCTGTAAGATCTCTCTTATTGATGGTTATCTTACCATTGCCTTCGCTTACATATACACGGGCCACAGCGGCCTTACGACGGCCTATTGCATTTACTACTTCCATCGTCTATTATTTAAGGATATTAATATCAATTGTTTTAGGACTCTGAGCCTCCTGCTGGTGCTCTGCACCGGCATAAACATAGAGGTTGCAGATCAGCTTGCGAGCCAGCTTGTTCTTGGGCAGCATGCCCTTCACAACTCTGCGCACCAGCTTCTCAGCACCGTTGGGCTTTGCCAGGATGCTGGCGGGAGTAGTCTCGCGCTGACCACCGGGATAACCGGTATAGGAATAATAAATACGGTCGGTCATCTTCTTGCCCGTCAAGCGAATCTTGTCGGCATTGATGACAATCACGTTATCGCCACAGTCTACATAAGGAGTAAACTCGGGCTTGTACTTGCCTCTCAGCAATTTTGCCACCTTTGTGCACATACGACCCAGCACCTGGTCTGTAGCGTCCACTACGACCCATTCTTTCTTGGCTGTTACCTTGTTCACATTTGTGGTCTTGAAACTTAATGTGTCCATTTTAAATGTTCTTTTCTTTTTGTTGTTCAACTTTTTATCTTTCCGAGGCTTCCTGCTTCCACGTCTTCTTTTCTCTCGCCAGACGGGTCAAGCATTCATCCTCATGTGCGATTCACGAACCAGATGTCTGGCCAAAGAACACCCTATTCACACGCACTACAGGGGCACAATTTGCCCCTTTTGATAATAATCGGCGTGCAAAGGTACCACTTTTTCTGAAACTGGCAAGCATTTTTTATGAAAATGAATCATAAAATAGTACTTATTTCAGGAAATAGCACAAAAAAGGGCCGCAAAAGCCGGCCCTTTATACATTATTTATATATATAACAGCATATTTCCCGCCCTTACTTGTCCAGCGACTCATATACTGAATTATTGCTCTTGAACTCGGGCACTATTTCCTTCATCTTCTTGACGGTTGCCATATCATCGTAATGCTTGGAGATTTCCAGCAGTTCTTCTATGTCGCGGTTGGCCTTTTCATAATCATACTGGCGTACCTCTGCTATGCGAATCTTCTCATGGAACGAGGGCTTCGTACCCTCCAGTTCGTTCAAGACTTCCTCGTAGAGTTTCTCACCGGCTCGCAGACCCGTGTATTCAATCTTCACGTTCTTTGCACCCGACAGGCGGATCATTCGCCTTGCCAGATCGGCAATCTTAACCGGCTTGCCCATGTCGAACACAAAAATCTCACCTCCGTGACCCTTCGTACCGGCTTCCAGCACAAGCTTACAAGCCTCGGGGATAAGCATGAAATAGCGCACAATGCGCTCATCGGTCACCGTCACAGGGCCGCCATTCTTGATCTGCTCACGGAACAGGGGGATGACCGAACCGTTCGAGCCCAGCACGTTACCAAATCGTGTGGTCACGAACTGGCAGGGTACCTGCTGTTTGTCATGTCCTTCCGAACCTGACTGGGCGGCCTTCTCGTAATCGCTCTTTATCTGGCGGTCCAGAGACTGCACGTATATCTCGCAGATTCGCTTCGAGCAACCCATCACATTCGTGGGATTCACAGCCTTGTCGGTGGACACCATCACAAATTTCTTAACTCCGTACTTCACGCTCAGGTCGGCAATGACCTTCGTGCCGTAAATATTGTTCTGCACAGCCTCGCTCGGATTATCCTCCATCATAGGCACGTGCTTATATGCTGCGGCATGGAAGACATAATCCGGACGGAAATGACAGAAGATTTCCTCCATACGGTGTGCCTTGCAGATGCTCGTCACCACCGTCTCTGCCTCAATGTCTGGATATTCCTTGGCCATCATCAGCCGGACGTCGTGTTCAGGCGTCTCAGCCTGGTCAATAAGCATCATCTTTGCCGGATGGTAGATGGCTATCTGGCGCACCATCTCGCTTCCGATACTGCCAGCAGCACCGGTGATGAGAATCCTGCGGTTGCTCAGCAGCTCACCCACCGAGTTCATGTCCACCTTGATTTCCGAACGGGGGAGCAGGTCCTCCACCGACACTTCCTTCAGCTGTACGCCCACGAAGTCCTCGTCCTTCAGCTCGCCGTTCTCAATGCTGGCCTCACGAACGTTCTGGGCCATGAATATCTTCACACCGGCACCTATGAGCATATCCTGTATTTCCTGATTGTCGCGGAATTCATTTACACGCAACGGACTAACCAGCACGGCCTGTATGCCTTCCTTCTTTATAATGGCACCCAAGTCATCGCCCGTGCCATATACCTTCTGCCCCATCAGCTGCATGTGGGGAGCACGTTTGTCGTGCGAGATAAAACCACGCAGCAGGAAACGGGCCGGACGCTGGGTGCGGATGTTCTTAGCCAGGCCAACGCCGCCTGAGAGGGCACCGTAAACGAGGGCCTTCATGGCAAAATTGCTCTCCGACGTCACGTCATAGAGGGATTTCACCAAGACGCGGACACCCCACATCAGCAGGGTGGCAATAATGAACATTGCTATCGTCTCGGTTGTTGTTATGGCCGACAGGGAGGGCACGCCAACCCACTTGAACAGCAGCGAGACCACGATGCACAGCACCAGCGACACGATATTGGCATACGCCACGTTCAGCAGGTCAACGAACGAGGAGTATCGCACGATGCCCGAGTATGTATGGAAGGCTCGGGCTCCCACCAGACTGAGCAAGGCATATAGGAGCAAAGAATATGTAACCTCCAGGCGATGATCAAACATCACCTGGGTCTTATTGAAGAGCCAGTATATTATTACGCCTGATAGCAGCACAATGCCACAATCTATAAGCAGTAGGCACCAATATGGTAATGTATTCTTAGAGAAATACCACGTCAGAAGTTTCTTTATGAGGTTCATAATTAAATGATCCGATTCGTTTAGAAAGAGAGAGCCACTCTTGAAATTTGACAGTCTATTTATACGTTCTCACATATTTTTATGCAAAAGTACAAATAAAATCTAATCCCACAAAAAATAATGCATAAATTTGCTACTTTTTCGCATTAAATTCATTTTTCAGCAACAGAACACACTTTTTTTGACAAACAGACACCACATTTAAGCCGGCAAAAACGATGAAAGGGAGAAGGCGGCACAATCCCGACGCTGAAGGGCTGCATTTTTCCTACGCAATCATCACATCTTTAAGTGCGGCAACCGCACCACACGCAAGAAGTCCTTCAGATGCCACATGCCACGTCCATAACGGTTTTGCGAGTCGCTGACAATCAACAGCGTCTGCGTACCGTCTTCGAGTACGGGTCCCAAGCACATACCCTCATAGTTTGCAAAACGTGTATTGAAAGGCGTGAAACGGCTGCGCCACTCTCCCACCTGCTCTTTCTCTCCCGTCCGAGGCCTGAACCTGAACAGGCGCACCCAGCAACGGCTACCGCTTCCGCTGCGTGTAATGAGGGCTTCACGCTCAAGCACCAGCAACGTACCGTCGGGCAGTGGCGTAATGGCTGCTACGCCATGGTAATAGTCACGTCCGCTCTTCCTGGCCTGTGGTGCCGAGAGGGTATAGACCACTGTGGTGTCCACACTGCACCACCCTTCGCGGTCTGCCGCCATATCCTGCAGCCGGAACTGCAACAGCGTCAGACGTCCC
The DNA here is from genome assembly GCA_946407895.1 of uncultured Prevotellaceae bacterium. Classification (GTDB taxonomy): domain Bacteria; phylum Bacteroidota; class Bacteroidia; order Bacteroidales; family Bacteroidaceae; genus Physcousia. The sequence continues at coordinate 13,749 of CAMJQA010000057.1, read as the reverse complement.
TCCACCGTATCGCCTTTCAACGGACTTTCCGGGCAGGTCCAGAACACTTGGCGCTGGCTGTCGTAGCCCAAGGCCTCAAAACCACGGTTGGGCTGGATATGCTGGATGCCGAACTGAGCGGGCACCGGCAACTCAACACCCGTCAGCGAACCGTCTGGCCTGTACTCCATAATGCGCTGGTCTGCTTCGCCACTCACAAACAGCGTCCCGCGCTGCACACAGAATGCAATGCCCTCAGCATCGCGGGGGGTCTCCAGCGCCTGTGGCGCTGTAACAACCGTCGCCGTGATGTCCTCAACGTCTCGTATTTTTCCTGACACTGAGTCTATATCCATCTGCCACACATGGAAGGAATGGCCTTTGTCCTTGTCCGAGACTACGGCATAACGCCCTCCGCCCAACGGGGTTATACCGCTGTAATGACCCGCCGGCACACCCCATCTGGACAGCCGGTAACGTGGACCGGCCCAGGCGAGTGCGGGCAGGCACAGGAGGAGCAGGAGTAGTTTGTGGTTCACCGGAGCAAGTGGTTAAAAGATTCAGGGGAATGTTGCAATTACTTTATGCCATACTTCCGCAGGATCTTCAGCAGAGGCTTACGCAGCGACTCAGCCCAGAGGGTGTACCCATAGTCGCCCGGATGCGTACCGTCCACACTTGTCTCATGGGTGGGCGAGGTTGCATTGGTCGTCTCAATGTAATACACATCCTTGTATCGCTTCATTGCCTCCTTCATCAGTTCAGCAGCTCGCTCCTGACGTGCCCTCTCAAAGTTCTCTGTGGCCACGTTGAAGTTTCGCCGCTCACGGTATATGGTGCGCTGGAAGATGAGCGGTTTGCCGGGATGGGCAGCCTGCAGTTTCTCAATGAAGGGGAATAGCCGTTCTTCTATCTCGGGGATAGTGGGATTGGAGAACGAGTCAAAAACGAAGGCATCGGCATCAGCAGCACAGAGCACATCGCAGAAGTAGGGTTGCAGCTTACAGTTACCCGAGCAGCCAAGATTAAGGATGTGCAGGCCTGTAGCACGCGACAGCTGCGAGGGATAGTTCATGGCCGGCCGAGATGTACTGACGCCATGCGTGAAGCTACTGCCAAAGAAGGCTATCCTGTGGCGGAACGGGTTGGGCAGGGCCGTGAGTGACGCACCTTGCTGAACACCCACCTTCATGCTACGTATCTCGCTGAACAGGGGGAAGTAGATCAGGCAGTCATGCTCCGAGCCATCCATGTCGCGAATGAGCACCAGGTTATAATTGGGATCGTTGCTGCGGCCCACACCGTCACCGGCCCAGGTCCACCGCCCCTTCTCGTCGCGTATATAGAGGTCAAAGCCGCCACCTGAATAGCCGCCCGAAGCCTGACCAAACTCCGCACGCACCGAGATGGTGGTGGAATTCGTGCGGAAGGCACATACCAGCCCTGCGCTCTGACGCACCTGGGTGTTTTCTCCGGCTGTGAAGCCCTTGAACCGCACCGTATCTACCCGGTGGTAGGGATTGGGATTGCCGGGAAGGAGCTGTCCCAGCATAGTCAGGCTGGAAGCCTCTGTAAACGTGTACTGTACATCTTGGGGGGTCTGGGCCCGTAGCACGACACCCCAAAAGAGCATAAGAAGTCCCACAAGGCTTCTGTTCACATAATTGTAGGCTGTTCGTTTCATTGCGGTTTTATTTTGATGATGTTTAACTTGTTATCTATGGGTTCGTTGGGGATTCCGACGGAATTAACTTGAACAGCTTGTCACTGCTGCGTATTTTCCGGTCAAGGGGGATGCTGATGTGCTGCCCCTGCAGGGCTGTCTCAACAGGCTGCAGTTCATATCGTATCTCCTGCACCGTGGTTTCCAGGGCCCCGGTCGTAGGACCGGTGATGAGGATGCGGTCGCCCACACTTAGCGGGGAGGCTTCGATCTTAAATTCTGCTACCTGTAGCTTGCCGTAGTACTTCACGCCACGGCCCACATACACCTTGCGCTCCGTAGCCAACGAACCGGGCTGGTCATTCCATTCGCCCAGGGTCTGCCCTTGGTAGTAGCCGTCCCAGAATCCACGGTTGAACACCCGTGCCAGCTGGCGGTCCCACTCGTCCTTGCGCTCTTCAGTGAAGGTGCCGTTCTGCACAGCCTCAATGGCTTCCTTATAGCACCGTACTGTGGTATCGACGTAATCAGCACCGCGTGCACGTCCTTCTATCTTGAACACACGCACCCCGGCAGCCATCATACGGTCAATGAAGCGTATTGTCTTCAGGTCGCGGGGCGACATAATGTATTTGTTGTCTATGTCCAGCTCCGTGCCGGTCTCCCGGTCACGCACGGTATAGCTCCGCCTGCACAGCTGCATGCACTCTCCACGGTTAGCACTGCGGCCCGTATTGTCCAGGCTGAGGTAGCACTTGCCGCTTACAGCCATGCACAAGGCACCATGGCAGAACATCTCTATGCGCACCAGCTGACCGCTCGGGCCGCAGATGTGCTCATCCTCTATCTGGCGATGGATGTCAGCCACCTGCTCCAAACGCAATTCACGGGCCAGCACCACCACATCTGCAAACTGGGCATAGAAGCGCAGTGCTTCTATATTGCTCACGTTGAGCTGAGTGGAGAGGTGCACCTCCTGCCCTATCTGACGGCAGTATGTCATCACCGCTATGTCGCTGGCTATGACGGCACTGATACCTGCCGCCTTGGCCGCATCCAGTATCTGTCGCATGAGGGGCAGGTCCTCACCATAGATGATGGTATTCACGGTAAGGTAGCTCTTCACACCGAAATGCCGGCACTCACGGGCTATCCGCTGCAAGTCGTCAATGGTAAAGGTGGAAGCCGAGTGGGCACGCATATTCAGGTTCTCTATACCGAAATAGATGCTATTGGCTCCGGCCCGCAGTGCTGCGGCAAAGGACTCGGGCGACCCCACAGGGGCCATAATCTCATAAGTTGCTGTTTCTTGCTTCATACTTCTTCTTGACAACCGATTTCTGATGACATGGCGGCAGACTGTTTCAGCAGGGCACGCACATCCTCCATGATGGAAAAGAGCTCGTCCACGGTTTCTGCCCTCAACATACGAATCCGCGTCTCGCGGAAGTTGGGTATGCCCTTGAAAAGTGGTGTTGCAGCCAGATGGCGCCTCACGTGCAGGATACCACGGTATTCATCTATGCGTTCCACGCTTGTCAGCACTTGCTGCTTCAGCACGTCCAGCTTCCAGTCAATATCCATATCCCCCGCCTGGCCCTTCGCCGTTCGCCCGTCCAGCCAGTCGCGTATTTCCCTGAATATCCAGGGCCTCCCAAAGGTGGCACGCCCCACCATGACGGCATCAACGCCATAGCGTTCAAAACACTCGCCTGCCCGTTCCGGGGTTGCGATGTCACCATTTCCTATGATAGGGATATGCATACGCGGGTTACGCTTCACCTCGCCAATCAGCGTCCAGTCAGCCTGCCCGGTGTACATCTGCGAACGGGTCCTGCCGTGAATGGTCAGTGCCTGTATGCCACAGTCCTGCAGCTGTTCAGCCAGGTCAACGATGATCTTATGGTCGTGGTCCCATCCCAGGCGTGTCTTCACCGTTACCGGGGTACCCGGCACAGCATCCACTACGGCACGCGTAATGGCCAGCATCTGCGGCACGTCCTGCAACATGCCGGCACCGGCCCCTTTGCCCGCTACCTTTTTTACAGGACATCCGAAATTCAAGTCGAGCACGTCGGGATGAGCCTGGTCCACCACAATACGGGCCGCCTCGCACATCGCATCCACAAACCGCCCGTATATCTGTATGGCTACGGGCCGCTCGTCATCACATACCTTTAACTTGTCCAGGCTCCTGTTCACCATGCGGATGAGGGCGTCGCTCGAAACGAATTCCGAATAGACCATAGCAGCCCCCATCTGCCTGCACAGCAGACGGAAACCGATGTCCGTCACGTCCTCCATAGGGGCCAGCAAGACCGGTTTGTCGCCAAGGTCAATTGATCCTATGTGCATTGCTATGAACCCTGAACAGTCTTAAAGGCCAAGGCATACATCTTCATCTGGCGCAGCATGGCCAGCAGACCGTTGCTGCGCGTTGGCGAGAGGTGCTCCCTCAGCCCTATCCGTTCAATGAAATAGAGGTCGGCATCCAGTATCTCTTGGGGCGTATGGTCACTCAGCACACGCACCAGCAAGGTCACTATGCCCTTTACAATCAGTGCATCGCTTTCTGCCTGGAAATGAATCCGTCCGTCCACCAGGTCTGCCTGGAGCCACACACGGCTCTGGCAACCGTCTATCAGGTTCTGTTCTGTTTTATATTTGTCATCCAGAGGTTCCTGTTCCGATCCCAGGTCAATCAGCAGCTGATAACGGTCCATCCAGTCATCAAAGTCCAGGAATTCCTCAATGATTTCGTCTTGAGTCTCATTTATTGTTTTCACGTCCATCGTCATTCTGTTACCTCATTATATATTAATTGTGTCAGCGTCTGCCCCACGGCCTCCAGCACATGCGGGTCTATATTCTCGGGCGTATCGCTGACCGTATGCCATGTCGGACCGAAGCTGCTGGGCCCATATTCGAAATACGGCACGATGTCCAGACAGGGAATACGGGCAACCTTGTTCACATTCACATGGTCATCAATAAGCGCTCCTCCGTCCTTCATTGGGAAGTAGTTACCGTAGCCCAGCTGACTGGCCAAACGCCATATAAGCTCCACCACCGGATCGGCATATTGCCGGCTTACCATTTCGCGCGAGAACGTACTGCCTCGTCCGCCAACCATGTCCAGCAGAACGCCATAGCGGGCACGGTAGCCTTGCGCACGCGCCTTCTTGGCCCACTCCAGCGAGCCCAGGCACCATGTATTGCTGCGGTGGTTGGAATCCTCTGCCCAGTCGGGGGTACCCATGTCTTCAGCATCAAAGCATACAAAGTCAACACCTATCTTCAGGGGGTGCTGCTGTATGAGCCTGCACAGCTCCATCATCACGGCAACGCCACTGGCCCCGTCGTTTGCAGCGGGCACGGGGGTATGATGGTTCTTCGGGTCAGGATCGTTGTCAGCCCATGGCCTGCTGTCCCAGTGCGCACAGACCAGGAGGCGGTCTCCGCTCTCCGGGTTCACGCTTGCCGTAATGTTACGGGCCGGCACTTTGCTGCCGTCATACGCTGTCACCACCACGCGCTGCTCCTCCACGACGGCACCAAAGCGCTCAAACTGTGCCTCGATGTAGTCGCCGCAGGCCTCAGAGGCTGGTGTGCCCGGCACACGGGGCCCAAAAGCACACTGCTCCTCTATATACCGCATGGCACTGTCTGCCATAAAGGAGGGGCATGCAGCCAGCGATATCGTATCGGAATATGTTTTTCGCCGTTCTGTCTGTCCGCCACATGAGCCAAGTACTAAGGTGAGTATGGTGAGTAAAAAAACACTTCTTTTCATTTCGTCTTATTTGCTGTTTTATCAATTCTACTATATCAGAGCCTTCCGCCGCCCTTTACTTCTCCCCTGCGCTGCACGGTTTCCATCACCCTCAGGAAGTTCCCGCCCCAGATGAGGCGCAGATCCTCCAGGCTGTATCTCTCACGCAACAGCCTGCGGGTTAGGTTTATCAGTTCTGAGGCATTGGCCAGTCCTGGAACGCCACCGTCTCCGTCAAAATCCGTTCCTATACCCACATGCTCTATACCCATCACGCTGACCATGTGATTCAGATGCTCTATGGCGTCAAGGATGGTTGCCTTGCCGTCCGTGCGCAGGAAACCGTTGTAGAAGGTCACCTGTGCCACACCACCCGCCTTTGCCAAGGCGCTGAGCTGGTCGTCGGTCAGGTTACGCGGATGCGGGCATAATGCCTTGCTGCTGCTATGGCTGCACACGATGGGAGTCTCGCTGATGTCCAGGGCGTCGTAGAAACTCTTCTCGCTGGCATGGCTCAGGTCAACCATCATACCCGTGCGGTTCATTTCCCTGATGACCTGGGCACCGAAGTCGCTGACGCCGTTATGTTCATTATGTCCTCGTGCTGAGTCACAGATGTCATTGTCTCCGTTATGGCATAGTGTCATATACACCACCCCGCGCTTACGGAAGTGTTCCACCAGCTCTATATTGTGCCCTATGGCATAGCCGTTCTCAATACCCATCATGATAGCCCGCTTGCCTTCTCCCTTCAGCCGGTACAGGTCCTGCGGGGTATAGGCCAGGTCCACGGCCTTACAGTTGGCTGCCACCATGTCCTCTATTTGCGTCAGTATCCGGTCTGCCTTCGCCGTGGCGGCTATATGGCTCTCTGCATCGCGCTCCTTCTGGGGCAGGTAGGCCACCATGATGGAGGCATCCAGTCCGCCTTCCGCCATTTTATGCAGGTCCACCAGCACGCGGTCTGTGCGTTGACGCAGCATCTGTGCATTCTGGCATTTCGTGGCCTCGCTTTCTTCATAGAAGAACATCGGTGTATCGCAATGGCTGTCCAGGGTGAGCAGGTGATGGTGCACGGTGCGGGCCTTACGATAGTTACGGGCCTCATCGGTAAGCCACTCAAAGAGGGGCATCATGCTGCGGTCGCCTCGCAATACGAAGCACTCGGGGTGCCACTGCACGCCTATTATGCTTTTATATGCGTTGCTCTCAACCGCCTCTATCACACCGTCGCTGCTGGTGGCCGCAACACGCAGGTGCGGACCCGTTTCGGATACCGCCTGGTGATGGAAAGAGTTCACGGCCAGGCATTCAGCCCCCATGATTTCACGCAGGAGGCTTCCCTCTGCCAGTCTCACGCTATGCGAGGCATACTCGCGGGGCATGTCCTGACTGTGTTTGATGAGCGGTGCATCGGGCATGCCCTCTTTCAGGTCCTGGTGGATGCGGCCATCCAGTGCCGCTGCCAGCACCTGTATGCCCCGGCAAATGCCCAGGATGGGAATCTGACGGTCAAAAGCCAGACGGATGAGAAGGAGCTCTGCCAGGTCGCGGCGGGGATTCACGCCATGCAGGGCAGCTGAAGGCTCTTCGCCCATGTAGAGCGGGTTCAGGTCTGCACCGCCCGACAGCAGCAGGCCATCGATATGCGACAGCACGTCCGCCAGCGCATCGCGTTCCTCAAAGGGAGGTATGATCAGCGGGGTGGCACCAGCCTCCAGTACCGAGCGGAAATAGCCCTCGGCCAGTTCGCACCCTTTCTCACCGAAATTGCCGGTGATGCCTATTACCGGCTGTCTGCGATAACCGGGAAACGTGTCGTGCATTGCCGTATAGGTGCTCTTCCAGTCAAAACTTTCTGTCATCGTTCCGTCTTTATGGTCAGCTACTTATATTCAGTTCTCCCCCATGTCCACTACTGGTGTCGTCTCCTCATGCTGGTTCCCGATGGGCACTTCCTTCTTAATGCTCTGGTTCAGCGAGATCAGCGTCTCGGTTGATATCACACCCGGTATTTCCTGCAGGTTGGTGTTCAGCAGTTCCATCAGGTGGGCATTGTCGCGCGCATATAGCTTGATGAGCATCGTATAGGGCCCGGTCGTAAAGTGGCACTCCACGATTTCAGGAATCTTCTGAAACTCCTTTACTACCGACTTGTACATAGACCCTCTCTCCAGGGTAATACCCACATAGGTGCAGGTGTTATATCCCAGGCTTGCCGGATTGACGTGATAGCCCGAACCCACGATGACCCCCATGTCCACCAGCCGCTGTACTCTCTGGTGTATGGCTGCACGGCTCACGCCACACTCAGCCGCCACGTCCTTGAACGGTATGCGGGCATTGCACGAGATGATTTCCAGAATCCGTTTGTCAAGATTATCAATCTTTTCCATTTCGTTTAGATGCATTTTTCTGTTATACTTGTAGCAAAAGTACACAAAAAAAATGACATAGCGACTTTTTCGGCAAAAAAAAGACGCCAAAATGCGGTTTTGACGTCTTTTTTTATGTTTTATTGAAAAATCACTGTGCTTTGGCTATTTCCTTTAATTCCACGGTAAATATCAGGCAAGAGAAGGGAGGAATCTTTGATTGCTCACGATCGCCATAGGCCAGTTCCTGGGGAACGTATATTTCCCACTTGCTGCCTACAGGCATCAGGGTGAGCGCTTCAATCCATCCCGGTATGACCTGGTCCACCTGGAAGGTGGTGGGCTTGCTGCGCTTGTAGCTGCTGTCGAAGACCGTACCGTCCAGCAGACGGCCCTCATAGTGCACCGTCACCTTGTCGGTTCTCTGGGGCACAGCACCCTCGCCCTTTGTCAGCACCTTGTACTGCAAGCCACTCGCCGTGGTCTTCACACCGTCCTTCTTGGCGTTCTGCTTCAGGAACTCCTCGCCCGCAATGCGGTTGGCTCCATACTTGCGCTCCATGGTTGCCTTGTGGTAGTATGCCAGCTGCTTTTTAACCAGGGCCTGGGCACTGTCCATCGTCAGTATGGCTGAACTACCGGCAATGCCCTCGCGGAAACCTTTGATGAAGAAGGCCTTGTTCAGGATGTCCACCGAGTCGTTGATCTGCTTGTTGGCATTCGGCAAGACCTGCGCCTCCACCTGGGCACGTATCTCCTTACCGGCCAGGCGGGCCTTTTCATGCATGTCTGCCTCGGTGAGCGACGCCTCGTCGAAGCCTTTCAGGAAGTCAGCCACATAGGCTGTGTCAATGCCCATGCGCTGAACCAGATACTGCTTCAGGCCATTGGTATTGGCAAGTCCCAGCGCATAGCTGAACGTATCGTTGCTGGCCGTGTCAACCTTCTCAACGGGAGCGTTCTTCTTGGCGGTCGTCTTTTTCTTGGCAGCATGCCCCGAGAGGCTGCATACGCAGACTCCCAGGGCAATAAGCCATAGTCTTGTCTTCATTATCCGTACGGGGGGATTACAGACCTGGATTACTTATCCTTTTCAATACCCAGCAGGTCGATGGTGAATATCAGGCAGGAGAAGGGCTTGATGATGCCGGCCTCACGCTCTGCATAACCCTGTTCCTGAGGAATGTAAACCTTCCACTTGGAACCTACGGGCATGTGAGTCAGGGCATTGGTCCAACCGGGAATCACGGCGTTGCAGGCAAACGTAGCAGGCTCGTTGCGCTTGTAGCTGCTGTCGAAGATGGAGTCGTTAATCAGACGGCCCTCATAGTGTACCTTAACGCGGGTTGTGTCGGCAGGAATCTCACCCTTACCCTCGGTCAGCACCTCGTAGTACACACCGTTCTCCAGAGCCTTGATGCCTTCCTTCTTGGCAATCTTGGCCATGTAGTCCTCACAAGCCTTCTTATTGTCGGCATAGGTCTTCTCCAGGTTGCGACGCTTGAAAATAGGCATCTTCAACTGAGCATACTGGCTGGCAGAATCCACGGTCATCAGGCCGCCCTTACCCAGCGTACCGGCGATGAAACCGGCCATGATGTTCTTCAGGCTAACGGTCTGCGTGCTGTCCTCGCCAAAGATTTCCATGTTGAGGCCCTTTACCATCTGCTGGCTCACGTTCTGGCCAATCTGAACACCTGCGTAGTAAGCAGACTTCTTCTTGTCGTCACCGGCATTGGCACCATCGTTCAGACCCTTCACGAACTCATCGATGTAGGTTGTATCAATACCCATGCGCATGCTCAGATAGTCCTTCAGACCCTGAGTCTGCGACATGCCAATGGCATAACACAGTGTATCCACGTCACTCTTCAGGTCTGCCTTGGGCGTACTAGTTCCACAAGAAGCCATTACAGCAGCCACAACAGCTGCATAAATAAATCCAAACTTTCTCATTTTCTTAACTTGTTTTTATAACATTAATAACTTTTCTTTCTCCTATATATAATAATAATGTATGCCTTTCACGTCAGAGCACCTTTATCAGCTCCACGTCAAACACCAGGGTGCTGTAGGGGGGAATGCTGGCTCCCGCACCGCGTTCGCCATATCCCAGCAGGTATGGGATGTAGAAGCGGTACTTGGCTCCCTCCTTCATCAGCTGCACGCCTTCGGTCCAGCCCGTGATGACCTGGTTCAGCCCGAAGTCAGCCGGTTCGCCACGCTTGTAGCTGCTGTCGAAGACCGTACCGTCCAGCAGACGGCCCTCATAGTGGCAGCGCACGGTGTCCGTAGCCTTGGGGCTGCGGCCGCTGCCCTCAGTCAGCACTTCATACTGCAACCCGCTTCGCGTTTGTACTACACCCGCCTTTCGCGCATTTTGCTCCAGGAAGACCTTGCCCTCGGCAATAGCCGTCTCAGCCTGCTCCTTCTCCTTCTTCTTGAAGTAGTCATTCAGCATCTGCTGAGCCTCGCGGCTGCTCATCGCCGTGGGATTGCCCGACATGATATCCTGAATACTGCGCGTGAAGTCTTCGATGCTGAAGTCTTCAATGTTCATATTCTTCAGTTGTTGACCAATTCCAAGGCCTAAAGCATAGCTTATTTTATTCATTTTATATTAAAATTTGCATTTTGCGCCGCAAAATTAATACTTTTTATTCATCTAACGGCCATTCATTGCATTTTTTTTCTTATTTTTGCAGATAATTACACAAAAACAAGGACTTATGAAAGCAGTTGTATTGACTGGAGCGGGCATGAGTGCCGAAAGCGGCATCAGCACGTTCCGCGACAATGGAGGCCTGTGGGACCAGTATAACGTAGAGGACGTGGCCACCCCCGAGGGATGGTATCGCAATCCGAAACTCGTAACCGACTTCTACAATGAACGGCGGCGACAGCTGATGGATGTCAAGCCGTGCCTGGGGCATGAACTGGTGGCGCGACTGGAGGAACACTGTGAGGTAACCGTCGTCACCCAAAACGTAGATGACCTCCACGAGCGGGCTGGCAGTTCACACGTTATCCATCTGCACGGCGAACTGATGAAGGTCACCAGCAGCCTGCAGCCCAACGACCCGCGGTATATCAGGACCCTGCCTGCCGACCATCTCGATGTCCGGATTGGCGACCTGGCCGGCGACGGCAGCCAGCTGCGCCCCTTCATCGTATGGTTTGGCGAACCGGTGCCAGCCATCGAGACGGCTGTGGAGTATTGCAGGCAGGCAGACCTCTTCATCATCATAGGCACAAGCCTGAACGTCTATCCGGCTGCCGGACTCACCCAGTTTGTGCCCAGCCAGGCACCCATCTATCTCATCGACCCCAAGCCAGTGCAGTGGAACAGCTCACACCCCTTCCACCATATCATGAAGGGAGCCTCCGCTGGCATGCAGGAGTTGATGGAAACGCTTAAATATTAATATCTCATGACAAACGAACTGAGAATACGATGCAAGAACAACGGCAGGCACATAGCCTTGCCCTTTGGTTCCAACCTATATGATGCTTTCGAGCGGGCAGAACTGCAAATGAAGTATGGCCCTGTCTGCGCGCGTGTGAATAACAAGGTGCAAGGCATGAACTACCGCTTCTATAACAACAAGGATGTGGAGTTCCTCGACCTACACTCACTCAGCGGTATGCGCACCTATTCACGCACCCTCTTCTTCATCCTGGCCAAGGCTGTCGAAGACCTGTTCCCCCAGGGGCAGCTGCTCATAGGCGCTCCCGTCAGCCGCGGTTTCTACTGCGAGCTGCGCATCGGGCGCGACATCACCGACGACGATGTGACATGCATACGCAGGCGCATGCAGCAGATTATCGACGAAGGCATGCCCATCCATCGCATCCAGTGCCCCATCGAGGAGGCCATCGAACTATTCCAGGAGCACGGCATGACCAGTAAGGTAAAGCTGCTCGAGAGCCTCGACAGCCTCTATACCAACTACTACCGGCTGGGCAATACCGTCGATTACTTCTACGGTTGTCTGCTCACACGCACCAGCCAGATCCACCTCTTTGATGTCGTCAAGTACTATGACAGCCTGCTTCTGCGCATCCCTTGCGAGAAAGACCCCTCGCGGCTGGAGGAGATGGTAGAGCAGTCCAAGATGCTCGATGTCATACGCGAGCACCATCGCTGGCAAGACATCCTGGGTGTGCGCACGGTAGGCGATTTTAACAGCGCCGTCCTGGCCGGAAAGGCAGCAGACCTTATCAATGTAAGTGAGGCACTGCAGGAGAAGAAGCTCTCCGACATGGCCGATGAGATTGCCAACCGCCATGCACGCATCGTCCTGATAGCCGGCCCCAGCAGCAGCGGCAAGACCACCACGGCCAAGCGGTTGGCCATCCTGATGATGGCATGCGGCCTCAGGCCATATATCCTCAGCACCGATGACTACTTCGTGAACCGCGTCGATACGCCTCGCGATGAAAACGGACAATACGATTTCGAGTGCATCGAGGCAGTGGACACAGATCTCTTCAACCGCCAGATGGCCGCCCTGCTCAGGGGCGAGGAGATAGAGCTGCCACGCTATGACTTCCCCACCGGCCAACGTGTCTATGAGGGACGCCGCCTGCAGATTGGTCCCGATGATGTCATCATCCTCGAGGGCAATCATGCACTCAACCCCATCATGTCCGCCCAGATACCCGAGCACCAGAAATATCGCATCTATGTATCAGCCCTCACCACCATACAGCTCGACGAGCATAACCACATACCCACTATGGACATCCGCCTGCTGCGTCGCATCCTGCGCGACTATAAGTATCGGGGCTACTCAGCCCTGGATACCATACGCCGCTGCCCCAGCGTACGAGCCGGCGAGGAAAAGTGGATATTCCCGTTCCAGGAACTGGCCGATGCCACCTTCAACAGCGCCCTGCTCTATGAGCTCGGTGTCATACGCGACCAGGTGATGCCTATCCTCGAACAAGTGAGCGAACGCGAGGTGGAGTATGCCGAGGCCAGTCGCCTGCGTAAGTTCCTCAGCTATTTCCGCAGCGTGCCCGGCGACCAGGTACCGCCCACCAGCCTGCTCCGCGAGTTCGCAGGAGGCAGTTCCTTTAAATACTGACAATGACGCGTAAATACAAACATCAGGTATGACGAAAACCGACAATCCCGCGCAGCGGGCACAGGAAGAGGACCGGATAAGGTCAATGGAGTCACATGGCATCAAGCCCACGGCCATGCGCCTCCTGGTCTATCGTGAGTTGGAACGTGCCCGCCATCCCCTTTCGCTCAAGGACCTGGAGGAGCGTATGGTCACCGCTGAGCGGAGCACCATATTCCGCACCCTGACCCTCCTCCACGAGCACCATCTCATACATGCCATCGAGGACGGCAGCGGAGCCATGAAGTATGAGCTGTGCCACAGCGATGCCGACTGCACGTCCGACGAAGACCGGCATCCCCATTTCTACTGCGAGCAGTGCCGTCGCACCTTCTGCCTGCACGACTCACCCCTGCCCCACGTACCCCTTCCCCCAGGATTCCATGCCAACGCCACCAACCTCCTCATCAAGGGCATCTGTGCAGAATGCCATGCCACAAAGAAGTGACGCCCCCCGCCCTGAGCGATGAGCTAACCCTTCGTATTTCATTATAATTATTCAGCTGCAAAGGCACAACTTTTCTCCCAAACGGCTGAATAATTTTCAAACTATTTTCCATTTGGCACATAATTTAACGCAAAAAGATAACAACTAAATGGCAGACCACCTAAAAAGGGGGTGGATGCTTACTGGTCTTCATGCCAATCCGTCATTGTTCTTACGCAATTCCACGAGTCCTTGCTCAATTGCTTCAACTTCAAACTTATATCTTGCATACCGACTCTAAACTTTATATGGTTATTGTCAAGGTTAGCGTTGGCGCAGCCTTCAAATCATCATCGTCATCACCACCGGCAACAGCGTCGTGGCCCCGTCCCTGCGCAGGTCCT
>CAMJQA010000056.1 GCA_946407895.1 uncultured Prevotellaceae bacterium | reverse complement strand
TGTTGATACCTTTATTTATTATAGATGTGTTGTTTCTCTTGCCTGCGCTCCTGCCGCCAGATGGTCCACTGCGAGCGGATGATGACGAAGAGGACTGCGAGTGCCAGGACGCTCGATATGGCAATGCCTGCTGTCTTGATGATTTCTTCCATGCGCTGTCGTTTTGTTGATTATGTCCGCAAAGATAGCGGAAGTCCATAAAAAAGACTTTCCTCTCGACGTAAATACGCTGAGAGGAAAGAAAAAATACGCTCAGAGGAAAATCTGTACGCCGAGAGGAAAATATTTGACCCCTGTGCTGCAACATCGTCACCTATGCTGCAACACGTGTTGCAACACAGAAGACGGACGCGTTACCCCTGGCAGATAGCGGTGGTCATGGCGTTCAGGGCCAGGCACATATTGCGGGTGAGGGGGAGCCGTTGGTTCTCGTGAGGCCAGGGCGCAAGGATGAGGAAGCGTCCCTCGCTGCAAGCCTCGAAATACTGGTGGCCCGGCTTGCTGAAGGCATTGAATCCCCATGAGGAAAGAAAGATGAGCGGCAGCCGGGCATCGAGTGCTGCCCGCATCACCGCCTGTTCGCCCTTGGAGATGGCGGGCGAGACGAGCACCGCCCCGTGTCGGGCCTGGTCGAGCATCCGCTCTACCGTTGCGGCTACCTCCTCGTCTGTCAGTCGGCGTGAGCACTGCACCTGCACCTTCTTGGGATGCTGCAACAGAAAACGGTTGCCGATGGCGGCATAGTCCTGAGTGCCTATGGTGAGGCCAAAGCGAACACGGAAGTAGTCGGGATGTTGGCGGCGGATGGCCAAACGGCGGGGGTTGTCGTGCAGGTACTGGAACCACCGTTCCAGTTCGCCTGCCCCCTCCAGGATATGGTCATTGAAGCCCCGCGACCAAAGAAAACCGTGGCTGCGGTCGTCCGTACCGCTGTTTTTCCTTTGCTGCAACATTGTTGCAGCATAGCCTAACTGGCGGTAGGCCTGGTTGCAGCCTACCTTGAAGCCCTTGATGGCCATGCTCATGTGCTGCTCCATGTGCTTGGTGACGAAGAGGATGCCGTGCAGATGGTCGGGCATGAGCTGGAGGGTGAGCACCTCCACCTCCGGGTAGTACTGATGGATGGAGAGCCAGCATCGCTGTACCTCCAAGCCCAATGGCGACGGCTCTACCCTGGGAGCCTCGGGGCTATCGTCGGGTGCATCGGCATTGCCTACGAGGCTGCCCAGCAGCGAGCGTCGGCCCTCCACCGTCATGGTGATGAGATAAACCCGCCACGACTGGTAGTCATGCCCTACGCGTCGACGGAGCATTGAGGGCTTCTTCTCGCCGGCGAATGTTTTGTGTTTCTCAAAGGCTTCTTTATCCATTGTCTTTTTCCTGTTTTGGGGTTTGGGGGCTGCAACAGTGTTGCAGCATAGGTTAACAACGGCGATAGGCGGAGGGCGTCTCCTTGCCCTGCGAGGCGAAGGCCTTGGCCATGGACGACTGGGATGTGAAGCCACAATCGTCTGCGATGTCGGCCATCCGGCGGTCGGGATGCCGCCGAATGAGACTGATGGCATAGCGCACCCGGTGCTGGCTGATCATATCGTAGAACGATGAATAACCGCTACGCTGTATAACCTCAGTGAGATAGTTGGCATTGATGCCGAGGCGCTTCATCAAGGTGTCGGCGGTGATGTGCTGCTCGGAGAAGATGCGTTCGTCTGTGAGCAGTGTTTCCAAATGGCGGCTCAGTTCGGAATAGCGGTTATCAGTAATTCGGAAGGATGCCTCGTCGGCAGGAATGGCTGCATCGTTTCTCTGTTGATTTTCGGGTGCAAATGGTTCTGCGGTTACTGCCATCTCGTTCTTTCCGCTGATGTCGAAGGGCTTGCGCCAGGGGTTGAGGGTGTAGATGCAGAACCAGATGTTGACGACGGTGAAGAGGACATCGCGGAAGGCTTTCACCGTTGGGTCGTCGATGAAGAAGTTGACGGCCATCAGCACGCAGATGCCTGTGGGCAACCACTGTATCTTCTCGCCGAAACGCGTGGGGAAGTCGTCGCTGTCGGCGTAGTTGTCTTCGTTAACGCAGCGCATGGCCCTACCAATGCGTAGAGCCATGCCGATGGTGCGCCAGAAGTACCAGACGAACAACAGGCCCACTATGATGAAGGTGGCCGGGCGGTGCCACTCGGGCAGACGTATCAATCCGATGGCTTGAAGAAGCAAAGGAAGGAGGGGAACAAGAGGAGGGAGGAATACCCAGCAGTCGACTGGGCGATGATGTACTTCTGGGAAGAAATAGCCCTCGCACATCACCAGCATCTGCAGCGAGAACACCAGCACGGAGAAGGCATTGACGTAGAGCAGCGCGTCCGCCTGGCCGATGTTGAGCAGGTAAGGCAGTTCCAGCACCTGAAGCAAATAGAGCCACCCCACAGCGCGCTGAGCTGGGAATAGCCTCCCGAACTCGCTGTCGTATGCTCGTGGTCTGTAGAACCACTTCAGCAACCATCCGTACAGGTTCGTTAGGATGAACGCCAGATTGGCGGAGAAGAAGATGAGGTAGATGTTGGCGGGCATAAGGGCCTTTTGTGTCGGTGGGTGTTAAGTCGTGATGGTTGTACGTCAGAGGGGGGCTGGAAGTCAGAACCTTACGTAGAGTTCGGCCCAAAGCTCGTTCTGGTCGCGGTCCTGGCTGGTGCGGTCGTGGATGTAGTTGTACTGTAGCTGCAGCATCAGGTTGCGATGTATCTGTATGTTCGGTGCCAGGGCGTATATGGTGCGGGCAGATTGCCAGTCGGCCTGGTCGCGATAGGTGTCGTACTTGGCATATACCTTCAGCCATGCGGTGCAGGGGATGCCTACTGCCGCATACCATCCGTCTGCCCTGCCTCTGCCGCTGAAGGTCTTGGTCTGTGTGTCGTACTCGCTCACCTTGTGGCCCTTCGAACGGGCATATTCCACGCGGGCACTCCAGTCCTGGTGCTCGTACTTGGCAGAGAGGGCCCATCGCTTGCGGTCCACCGTAGTGCCGCCCGTACCCACATAGTTGCCCGTCCATCCGAAGACACCCACGAAGAGGTCCTTCACTGGCTGCACCTGCAGGGTACCTATCAGGTCTTTGTGCCTGTTCTGGTCTCCGGCGTTTATGCCCTGTCCGTTCATGAGCTGCAGCTGATAGTGCAGGAAGCGGTGCCCGTCGCGCCGGCTGGGGAAGAGGTCGCCCTGCAGCTGCAGGCCCTGGTCGCGCCCGCCGTTCGAGCTGCCCTCGCCGCAGTAGTCGCCCATACCCGAGAAACGCTTGGTTAGCTGCCCGAAGTCGCCGAAGCCCACGTCCCACGGATTGGTGGGGTTCTCGAAGAGGAAGGCTCGCTTGAACTGGCCCACCTTCACGGCCAGTTCCTTCCAGTGGGACCACTCCAGGAAGTAGTCCTTCATGTGGAAGGAAGCATTGTTGGCCTGCAGCTGCAGGCGGTACTTGAAGTCGCCGAGCAGTGTGCCGTCCACGTACAGGCGTATGAGCCGCTGGCTGAAACCGTCGCCCCCGTGGCCCCCCTGCTGGTCGCTCCATCCGTACTTGCCTATGAAGTAGCCGCCCAGCTTAGGCACGGTGGCGAACCCCGTGAGCTTACGTCCCAGCCTGGGCTTTCCTTCCTCCTGCCCGTCGGCCTGGCTCTTCTCTGCTGCCCGCTGCATCGCCCGGTTGGCCAGGGAAGTCAGGAATCCTTCGCCCGGCACGCCTGCGGGTTCAAACTCCGAGGTCTCTATCCTCTCCCCGTCCGCTGTTGGGGAATAATTGGTCTTCTCGTTTTCGGCTCCTGCATCCATCAGGCACAGGCCGGTCAATAGTATAGTCCAAAGTCTATGGTTCATAGTTCAAAAGGTTCAATAAACAATGTAGGTTATCAGCATGCCTACGAGGGTGCTTACGAAGACGCTCACCATGCCCGGCATCATGAACGAGTGGTTCAGCAGGTACTTGCCGATAACCGTGGTGCCCGAGCGGTCGAAGTTCACCGTGGCGATGTCCGAAGGATAGTTGGGGATGAAGAAGTAGCCATACACGCTGGGCAGTACCCCCAGGAGTACGGGTCCGGGTATGCCCAGCTGATAGGCCAGCGGAAGCATGGACACCACTACCGCACCCTGACTGTTTATGAGGACGGATACGGCAAAGAAGGCCAGGGCTATCGTCCAGGGATATTGCGCCACGATTCCCTGCAGCCCCTGTTGCATCTGGGGCAGGTAATTACTGAAGTACGTATCGGCGAGCCATGCTATACCGTAGATGGCTACCACCGCCACCATACCCGACTGCCATACGGCTCCCGAAACGGCCTTCTTGGGCTTTGCCTTGGCGAAGATAATCATCAGTGCTGCGGCCGAAATCATCACGATTTGTATGATGATGTTCATGCCTATGGGCTTCATCAGTGGTGTGCCGTCCTCGGCCAGCTTGCCCGTGGGTACTACCGGGCGTATGTCCATGCCCAGTATCTGCAGCAGCGAGTAGAGGACAATGACACCTAGCGCCCCTAGGAAGATATATACCGACAGGCGTGCACTGGGGCTCACCTCCCTGTCGAGCATGGAGGCCGTCTCGCCGTACATGTAGTCGCGCATCTTAGGGTCGGCCAGCCGGGCCTGGAACTTGGGGTCCTTGTCGAGGTCCAGTCCGCGGTGGTAGCTGCAGGCAGCGGCTACCATCAGGCCCACCAGGCTGGCCGGAATGGTTACGGCGATGACCTGCAGGTTGTTGATGTCGAATCCGTTCTCGTTACTGATTACCACGAACGATGCTACGGCGGCCGCAATGGGCGAACACGTGATGCCTACCTGCGAGGCGATTGAGGCTACGCCGCAGGGGCGTTCAGGCCGTATGCCTTTCTTCAGCGCTATGTCGCAGATGATGGGCATCAGCGTATATACCACATGCCCTGTGCCCACCAGCACCGTCAGGAAGAAGGTGCACAGGGGAGCCAGGAACGTTACGTGCTCGGGATGTTTCCTGAGCAGGCGTTCGGCCAACTGAATGAGCCAGTCCATGCCGCCCGCCGCCTGCATAATGCCTGCGCAGGTTACGGCTGCAATGATAATGTAGATGACATCTGTGGGCGGTGTGCCGGGCTTAAGCCCGAAGCACAATACCAACAGGGCGAGCCCGATGCCTGAGATGGCACCCAGGGCAAGACTGCCGTAGCGCGAGCCGACATAGAGTGCCAGCAGGACTATCAGCAACTGAAGAATCATAATTAGGGTCATAGTGTATAAAGTTTAAAGTTCAAAGTTTAAAGTTCAAAGTTGACCTACGGTCTTCGTCTGTCACGACTTGGCCATTCGTAAGCAAGCTTCCGATGGCTCTCGCTGCTCCAGACGTTCAAAGTTCAAAGTCGCAAGGTGGTTCGGTTCTTGAACCTTGAACCTTGAACCTTGAACGCCCGAAGGTCAATTCTCAATTATCCAATAATATTCTCTCCAGGTCGTCGGGCACGCAGATGCGGCCGTGGAAGACAGTTCGTGCCTCGGCGGTATAGGCCTCTCGGCGCGTAGCGAGCGTCTTGTCCTCGGTATGGTACAGGATGAGGCCCTTGGCACCCAGCCGGTCAGCCAGACGTGCCGCATCGAGCGCCGTACTATGGTGCTTCTCGTAGGGGCGGAAGCGTTCGCGGTCGGCGTAGAGGCAGAAGGCTTCGCTCATGAGCCAGTCTGTATCGGCGGCATACTTCTCGTTCACCTCGCAGTATGGCTCGTCTCCCAGGCACGTCAGCCTCAGCCCGCCTGGCATCTTGGCCTCGAAGCCGAACTGCGGCTCCTTCGTGGAGTGTATGTCGAAGCACTGCAGCCCGATGTCGTCCACCTGGAAGGCATCGCCGTCCCTCAGCTCGTGGAACAGCACCACACTGCCTATGCGCGCGGTCTGCTTTGAGGGCAGAATGAGCTGGCAGATGGCCTGCAGGGTGTCAAGCACCTTGCGGTGGCTGTATAGATGCAGTGGGCAGGGCACCTGGTGTTGCAGGGCCATGCGCATCATCCATACCACGCCCAGGATATGGTCTGTATGGGCATGGGTGACGAACAGGTGGCTTATCTTTGTCCGGTCGGTGCCCGAGCGTTCCAGCTGGGCCAGTATCCCGTTGCCGCCGCCTGCATCTACCATAAGCTGTGCGCCGCTGCGCGAGCGCAACAGGAAGCAGGTATTGTAGCAGCGTGTCACCAGGGCGTTTCCCGTGCCCAGCATCAGTATTTCATTGTGCATCATATCGTTCGGTTGTGTGCTAAAACATCTTTCGGCGCAGCAAAGATACATAAATATCCCGAGCTTTGGGCCGTTTGGGTCGAAAAAAAACGTTTATAGTGGAGAATGGGCCATGCGCGGGGTCCTTGAGCTGTGTTCTTCGGGGAATTGTAGCAGGAAGGTGGCGTGATATCCTGCTGTGGGATGCGTGGCCAGCTTCAGGTCGCCGCCCTGGCTGACCATCATCTGGCGCGAGAGGGGGAGGCCGATGCCCGTGCCGGTGGTCTTTGTGGTGAAGAAGGGCACGAAGATGTCGGGCTGCGCCTCGGCCGGAATGGGGTCGCCGTTGTTGCTGACCGCCAGGGTGCGCTCCTGCCATCTCATGTCTATGCGGTCGGCTCCAGCTTCGGCGGCATTGCGCAGCAGGTTGGTCAGCACCTGGCGCAACATGTTCTCGTCGGTCGTGAGGATGAGCTCTTGTGGTATGTCGGTCTGCCACTGCATCTCGGGCCAGGAGGGCATTAGGCTTCGCATGAGTGCGAGCAGCCCGACCTGGCTGGGCCGTGGTGCCTCAAGTTGCGACATCTTGCGGTAGCTTTCCACAAAGGCCGAGAGGCTACGCCCAGTCTCGTGGATGGCTCTCAGCCCCTCCTCCAGTTGCGATCCAACGACTTCCGGCCTGCCGAGCAGCGACTGGCTGATGCTGGTTATGGGTGCCACGCCGTTCATCACCTCGTGGGTAAGGACGCGCGTCAGCCTCTGCCAGCTTTCTACCTCGTTCTCGCTCACCAGCCGGGATATCTCTTGCCCCATATTGTTGAGCATCTCCTGTATGGCGCGTTCGCCGCTGGTGAGGCCACGTGCCGACAGACGGAAGGAGAAGTCGCGGTTGTGCACGGCTTCATTCATCAGCCAGGCGCGGTGGCGCAGCGAGCGCTGGTGGCTGCGGTAGAGCCATACTGCCAAGGCGGCCGCCGCTATGCATATTAAAAGAATATGGTTCAAAAGGAAGGCTACCATTTCTTTACCTTATTATATAGTGTCTGTCGGGTGACGCCCAACTGTTTGGCTGCCTCGGTCATATTGCCGTGGCACTGGTCGATGGCGCGGCGTATGTGCTCGGCCTCCATCTGTTCCAGGGGGACGATGCGCCGGTGGGCCTTCAGTACGTCGCGAAGTTTGTGCAGGAGATCTTCGTTGTCCCAGGGCTTGGTGATGAAGTCCGAGGCTCCGCTCTTCAGTCCGCGCACGGCCAGCTGTACGTCGGCGTATGCGGTGAGTAGCACAACGGGCACGTCGGGATGCTGCTTGCGTATGGCCTGTAGCCATATAAGGCCCTCGCGCCCGTCGTTGATGCCAAGGGAGAAGTTCATGTCGAGCAGGATGAGCTCGGCCTCCTCCCTCTGTAGGGCGGGCAGTACTTCCTCGGGCCGGCTCAGGCATACTACGCGCGCAAACATCTCGCCCAGGCAGTAGCGCAGGGCGGTCAGTATGGAGGCGTTGTCATCGACTACCAGTATGGTTCCGTATTCGGTCATCTTATCTGTCATTTTGGGGTTCTCGGGTGCAAAGTTACAGCTTTTCTGTCTAATTCTTAGACACAAAGGTGTATAAAATTTAGACAATCTGCACCTGCGGGGGCCGGAATGCTTGCACGGACGGATGATTATGTCGTAACTTTGCACCGTCAAAACGCAATATACTGTATGACGAAGCGAAAATTGTTTTTACCCTTGTTGATGTGTGCATCGGCGGCTGCCGGGCAGGACGTCTGGACCGTGGAGCGTTGCATGCAGTACGCTGTGGAGCACAACCACAGCGTGCGCATACAGGAACTCTCCCTCGACAACCAGCGGGCTGAACGCCTCGGAGCCGTCGGTGCCTTTCTGCCCTCGGCCAGTGGCAGCCTGTCGGGGCAGTACAACTTCGGCCGTGCCATCGACCCCGAGACGAACACATACACCAACGTCTCTACCTTCTACAGCGGCTATGGCCTGAGTGCCTCCCTGCCTGTCTTCGATGGTCTGCGCCGCCTGCACGACTTCCGTACGGCGCGCGCCAACGAACTGATGGGTCGCAGCCAGCTCGTGGCCGAGCGCCACCGCATAGCCCTGCGCGTCTATGAGTCCTATGCCGACGTCCTCTATTGCCGGGGTGCGGTGGAGATGATGAGGCAGAAGGCCGACCAGAGCCGTAGCCTGCTCAGGCAGACGGAGGTGATGAGGGAGGTGGGCAAGAAGGCCGAGGCAGACGTGGCACAGGTGCGGGCTCAGCTGGCAGCCGACGAGCTGGAGCTCACACGGCAGCAGAATCAGTTGGACCAGGCTATGCTCAGACTCAGGGAAGACATGGGACTTGAGGGCGATGGACAATTCTCTGAGAAGAATGGGCAATTGATAATCGAGGATGGACAATTCCTCGCCGAGGACTCTGCCGCGCGCCGGGGGAATGAACCATCATACATGCTCCATTCTCAGTTGAATCCCTCGCTCCCCGAACTGGAGGCTGCCCGCCGCGCTGTGGACGTGGCACAGCACAACTACCGGGCCGCACGCAGCGGGCTGATGCCCCAGCTCAGCCTGGGGGCAGGCATCTCCACCACCTACTACAAGACACTTCACACCCCCGGTGCCACCCCCTTCGGCCAGCAGTTTCGGCAGAATGCGGGTGAGTACGTCTATGCCTCGCTCAGCATACCCATCTTCGACCGGCTGCGCAACATCACCACCCTGCGCCGGCGCCGCAACGACGTACTCATCGCCCGTGAACGCTTCTACGAAAAGCAGCAGGAGCTGCGCCGCCTGCAGCACGAGACGGAGCTGGAGCGTCGTGCCTGCCTGAGCGAACTGGAGCAGACGGCCCGCCGCCTGGAGGCCGACAGCCTGGCGCTCAGCCTGGCTCAAAGGCAGTACGAGGTGGGCCTGTCCACTCCGCTCGACGTGCAGACGCGGGCTGCCCAACTCCTGGAGAGCCGGGCCCGAATGCTCCGCTCCAGGCTTACCCTCAGGATAAAGGAGAAACTGCTGCGGTACTACCAGGGCGAACCACCTATAGAATAATGAATGTCGGATTGGAAACACAGAGATAAGCTATGGACAGAAAAATAGAACATCGGCGCGGCCTGCGTGCCCGCCATATACCTTATATAATAATAGGGGGGCTTACGCTGGCCCTCACGGCCTGGCTCCTGCTGGGCAACCATGCCGAGACGCTGCGTGTGGATGCCTCCACCCTGAGCATCCATACCGCGCGGAGCGGCGAGTTCAAGGACTACGTCCGGCTGAACGGGCAGGTAGTGCCCATCCAGGTGGTGCAACTCTCGCCCGAAGAGGGCGGCATCGTCACCGAGCGTGTCGTAGAGGAGGGTAGCCGGGTGCGGCGGGGCGATGTCATCGTACGCCTCACGAACAGCGCCCTCGACCTGCAGATACTCAATGCCGAGGCCGAGCTGGCCGAGAAGCAGAACCTGCTGCGCAATACGCAGGTGGCAATGCAGCAGGACCGGCTCTCGAACGAGACAGAGCGTGCCCAGCTGGACATGGACATCCAGCGCCGCCGCCGCACCTGGCAGCAGAACGAGCGTCTGTATGCCGAGCAGCTCATCAGCCGCGAGGAATACGACCAAAGTCGCGAGGAGTACGAACTGGCACGCCGCAAGCACGAACTGGTCAGCCAGCGACTGCGGCAGGACAGCCTCTACCGCTCGGCACAGATGGAGCAGATGGAGGACAACCTGGAGAACATGCGGCGCAATGTCCTGCTCGTTCGCGAGCGCAAGCAGAAGCTGGAGGTGCGCTCCGTCATTGATGGCGAGCTGGGCCTGCTGGACGTGGAGCTGGGGCAGAGCGTGGCGCCGGGCACGAAGATAGGACAGATCAACGACCTGAGCGACTATAAGGTGGAGGCGCAGGTGGACGAGCACTACATCGACCGCGTGCGCCAGGGTTTGCCCGCCAGCTTCGAGCGCGACGGCAAGGTCTATGCCCTTACCCTCAGGAAGGTCTTTCCCGAGGTGCGCGATGGCCGCTTCCGTACCGACTTCACCTTCCAGGGCGAGCGGCCGGGGAATATGCGCTCGGGGCAGACCTACTACCTGAACCTGGAGCTGGGGCGGCCCGAGCAGGCCATCCTCATCCCGCGCGGCACCTTCTTCCAGACAACGGGCGGAGGCTGGATATTCGTCCTCTCGGCCGACGGGAAGACGGCCTATCGCCGCCCCATCCGCATCGGACGCCAGAATCCCCAGTTCTACGAAGTGCTCGAAGGGCTACAGGATGGCGAGCGCGTCATCACCAGCGGCTACGAGGCGTTCAAGGACAAGGAGATACTCAAACTCAGTAATATATAAATGAAACGCTATGATAAGTTATCTGAAATTCCTCTCCCGCAACAAGGCCTATACCTTTATCAGCATATTCGGCCTGGCCGTCTCGCTGATGTTTGTGATTCTGTTGGGCGACTATGTATGGCGCCAGTTCACTATCGACTCGCAGCATCCCGATGCCGACCGCATCTATATGCTGGGCAATAGCCGCAACTTCTTCACCTGGCCGCAGATGGCCGGGGAGGTAGAGGCGCTGTGCCCCGAGGTGGAGCAGACGTGCCGCGTCTTCAGCCAGAGCGGAAAGATAAAGTATGGCGACCTTTTGGTAAAGGACCGCGAGAATGGCATCATCATGCTTACGGACGCCAACTTCTTCAGTTTCTTCGGCTTCCGGCTTCTGCAAGGCAACCCGCAGACGGCCCTCGACTCGCCCGACAAGTGCGTCATCACCAAGCGCCTGGCCCAAAAACTCTTTGCCGGACGGAACCCTATCGGCGAGAGTCTGCAGATCGTGGGGTCTCGAAACGTGAAGACGAAAGACTCAGACCCCTACGACAGTACTTTGGTATATCGTATAACCGGCATTGCCGAGGAACTCGACCGCACTGTCTTTCCCCGCGAGACGCAGGTCATCGTCTCGATGGCTCGCTACCCGCAGGTGATGGGGTACGAAGTGCCCTACCACACGGTGGCATACGGCCCCACGGGTACCTGCAAGATTCTCCTGAGACTCAAGGACAAGGCCGGGACAGAAACGACCCGCAGCCTGATTCAGCAGTACGTAGAGAAGTCGAGCCCGATATGGCAAAGAGCTGGACTGGGCGATGTCTCGCTGACGCCGCTCCGGCAGGTGATTTTTGCGCCACAGAACGAGGGCCTGGGACTGACTAAGGGCGACAAGGGACGTATCTACATCCTCTTCTCTGCCGTACTGGCTATCCTGCTGTTTGCTGTCAGCAACTACGTTAATATGACCGTTGCCAACACCGGCTTCCGGGCCAAGGAGATGGCCACACGTAGGCTGCTGGGCAGTTCGTCCACCGCTATCTCCCTGAAGCTGGTTGCCGAGTCGGTGCTGATGGTTGCCCTCTCGTTTGCCATCGGGCTGGCACTGGCCTTTGTCTTCGAACAGGACGCAGCCCGTCTGTTCCAGGGCGAAATAGCCCTGTCCGGCGACATCCGTGTCGGCTCCGTCTGCCTCTGTCTGACTTTCATCCTGCTATTGGGCACTGTCTCGGGTATTCTGCCCAGCTGGCATCTGTCCCACTATCAGCCCATCGACATCGTGAAGGGCTCTTTCCGCTTTCGCTCTAAGATGCGCTTCGGCCGTTTCTTTATCTTCCTGCAAAATGTAATTATTGTCGTGATGCTCACGTCTGCCCTCACCATCTGGCTCCAGCTGCGCCACATCATTCATGCCCCGATGGGCTTCAATACGGAGAATCTCTATCTCATCACCTATCCGCAGACGATGGAGAGCCATACGGTGCGCAGCAGGCTGGAGCAGATGCCCTTCGTGGAAGAGATAGGGTGTTATAGAGGGACCACCTTCGTCCAAAACAATAACTCCATGCTCAGCGTTACCCGCGAGGACAAGACCGTCTTTCTCTATCAGACCTGGCTCGACAGCACGGCCTTCCGGCTCTATGGCCTGGACATCCTGAAAGACTACGGCCCGGCCAGCGACGGATGGTATCTGAACGAGGAGGCTCTGCGCCAGCTCGACATGAAGGATACCGATCGGGAGGTGGTGTTCGGCAGTGACAGGAAATCGCCGCTCAACGGAGTGATTGCCGATTTTCACAAGATTAACATCCTGGAGGATGTGCAGCCTTTCGTCATACAGATTGAGGATGACCTGTTTGAACCGGACTTCCTCGTCAAGACCAACGGGAGCCGGGAGGCAAAGTTGGCTTTCGCCCGAGCCTTGGTGGAGATAGGCTGTCCGGAGAGCGATGCCGAATATTATGTCAATGGTTTGCAGGATACTATCGCCGAGTCCGTTGCCGATCGGCGTAACACGCTCCTCATCATCTCGCTCTTCTCGCTGGTGGCCATCGTCATCTCGGTGATGGGCTTCGTGGGCATGTCGCTCTTCTTCATCCGTCAGCGCAAAAAAGAGGTCGGCATCCGCAAGATTCTGGGCAGTTCCAGCGGCGAGGTGCTGTGGCTGATGCTCCGCATCTTCTGCATGCCCCTGCTGCTGTCGTTCGTGGTGGCCGTCCCCCTCAGTCATTATGTAATGAGCCAGTGGCTCCAGGACTTCAGCTATCGCATTGCGCTCTCGCCCTGGATCTTCGCCGCCACCTGCCTGTTCTCGCTCCTGACGGCCATCCTTTCGGTGGGCATACAGATATGGCGGGCCGCCTGGGCGAATCCCGTCGAAAGCATAAAGACAGAATAAGTAATAATCAATACAAACAGAGAGAATATGATTAAGATTGAGAATCTTTCGAAGGTCTTCCGCACAGAAGAGGTGGAGACCGTGGCCCTGAACGGGGTCAGCATGACCGTCAGCGACGGAGAGTTCGTAGCTATTATGGGTCCCAGCGGCTGTGGCAAGAGTACGCTGCTCAACATCCTGGGCCTGCTGGACAACCCCTCCAGCGGGCAGTACTTCCTGGCCGGACAGGAGGTGGGGCACCTGCGCGAGAGTCAGCGCACCCGCCTTCGCAAGGGGAAGATTGGCTTCGTTTTCCAGTCGTTCAACCTCATCGACGAACTAACCGTGGAGCAGAACGTGGAGCTGCCCCTGAAGTATCAGGGCGTACCGGCCAGTCAGAGGCGCCAGCGCGTGCTGGACATCCTGCGCCGGATGGACATCTCGCACCGTGCCGGGCACTACCCCCAGCAGTTGTCGGGCGGGCAGCAGCAGCGCGTGGCCATAGCGCGCGCTGTCGTCGGAAAGCCCCTGCTCATCCTGGCCGACGAGCCTACGGGCAACCTCGACTCCAAGAACGGTACCGAGGTGATGCAGCTGCTGAGCCAGCTGAATGCCGATGGCACCACGATTGTTATGGTTACGCACTCCCAGCGCGACGCCACCTATGCCCAGCGCGTTGTCAATCTCTTCGACGGGCAGATAGTAGAATCCCTGGCCAACAGACTATGATGTACCTTTTCCGACGCTATCGGCTGGCCTCCGTGCTCCATCTGCTGGGCCTGAGCGTGGCCCTGGCCGCCTTCTACCTGTTCCAGACGCAGGTGAGGTATAATCAGACGTACAACCACTGCCTCCTGGAGTGGCAGCGCACCTTCCGCGTGGAGCAGACGGGCGGCGACGGCGAGTGGCACACCTACCTGTGCCGCCCGCTGGAGAAGATTTTTCGCAAAGTACCTCATGTGGAGGCCCTGCAAGCGGCGTTCTATCACGGAAACCGCATGACAGTGATGGTGGGGGACAAGAGTTTCAATGAGCCGTACTTCGGAATCGACCGCGCGGGGCTGGACTTCCTGTGGGGGCAGACCGTCAGCGGCACCTGCCGCTGGGGGGAATCCCCGGCCGGCGTGCTCATCAGCCAGAGCCAGGCCCGGAAGTTCTTCGGCACCGACGATGCAGCCGGGCGCACCATCCGGCTGCCCGAGGCTCGGCAGGAGGAGCAGCAGGTGCTGGGTGTCTATCGCGACCTGCCCGAGAACTGCTTCCTCCCCAATGCCATCTATGGCTGCCTGGGCGAGGGGGACGAGGACAGCTGGCAGGAGTGGAGCTACACCCAGTACATCCGGCTGGACGACCCCGCCAACCGGGCCGAGGTGGAGCACGGCATGATGCGCGCCCTGGCCGACCTGTACGAGATTCCCGACACGGTGCAGGACCTGGCCGGGCAGCTGGGACTGCAGTTTCGCCTGACGCCGCTGGCCGATACGTACTTCTCGGGCGTGAATGAGTCCGACCGCGGCAACCGCAACCTGGTGAGCGTGCTGCGCTGGGCCTCGCTCTTCGTGCTTATCGTGGCGCTGCTCAACTTCGTCAACTTCACCCTGGCCTTGGCCCCGATGCGCATCCGCTCGGTCAATACGCGGCGCGTGCTGGGCGAGTCTGTTTGGCATCTGCGTCTGCAGCAGGTGGGCGAGAACATGCTGCTCTCCCTCGTGGCCTTCGCCCTGGGGATGCTGCTGGTGGTGCTCTTCCTGCGCGTGCCGGGCACCGGCGACCTCGTCTCGGGCCGGGTGGAGCTCTCGGCTCATCCCTGGCTGGTGGCTGTTACGCTTGTCCTGGCCCTGGTGCTGGGCGTCCTCTCGGCGCTTTATCCGGCCTGGTATGCCACCTCGTTCCCGCCCGCCCTGGTGCTGAAGGGCAACTTCGGCCTCTCGCCCCAGGGGCGCCGCCTGCGTGCCGCCCTTGTGGCCGTGCAGTTCGGCATAGCCCTGGTGCTGACGGCCTACGTAGGGGTGATGTACCTGCAGCGCCACTATATCTTCAGCGCCGACTATGGGTTTCAGAAGGACGAGGTCTTCTTCACCTCGGGCATCGAGACGAGCCGGGAGGCCATCCGAACTGAACTGGAGAAACTGCCGGGCTTCGAGAGCGTCTCCTTTGGCCAGAGCGTGCCGGGCAGCGTGGATCAGTTCATGCAGTGGGGGCGCAATAATGGCGACCACCGCGTCAACCTGGACGTACTGGTAGTGGACTGGAAGTTCCTCCGAACGATGGGCATCGAGGTGACCGAGGGGCGCGACTTCACGGAGGCGGACGTGAAGACAGGGGCCTTCGTGGTGAACCGCGCGCTGATGGAGCAGAACGAGTGGCTCCATGTGGGCGAACCGCTCTGCGACGACGGGCAGCCGGTGGTGGGCGTGTGCGACAGAATCCAGTTCACCAGCCTGCGCAAGGATGCCGGGCAGCGCCCTATGGCCTTTGCCATCCTGGGGCCCAAGTATGCCGACTGGAGCGACCGTCTGAACTATATGTTCGTGCGCATAGCAGCCGGCACGGACAAGCTGGAGGCCCGCCGCCAGGCCCACCAGGTGCTGAGCCGGTTCCCGGGTGGCGACGAGGTGGAATTCCGCTTCCTGGACGACTGCCTGCAGATGACCTATGAGAGCGAGTTCCGATATATCCGCCAGGTGCAGCTCTTTGCGGCGGTGTGCATCTTCATCACCCTAATCGGCGTGTTCTGCCTGACGATGTTCGAGACGGAGTACCGCCGGCGCGAGATAGGCATACGCCGCATCCTGGGCAGTACGGTGCCCCAGATACTGGGCCTGCTCACCCGTCGCTATGCCTGGATGCTGCTGCTCATGTTCCTGCCCGCCGTACCGCTGGGCTGGTGGCTGAGCCGCCTCTGGCTGCAGAGCTTTGCCCTGCATACGCCCGTCCGCTGGTGGATATTCCCCCTGAGCCTGCTGCTTGTGGGCCTGGTGGTACTGCTCACCGTTGTTGTGCAGAGCTGGCGCACCGCCACGCAGAACCCCGCCGAGAGCGTGAGCCGCGAGTAAACGCCCTTGCCGACGGCAGGGCTTGACATTTCCCAAACCCGGGTCTGGATTTTGCCGGACCCGGGTTTAATTTTTGCAAAACCCGGGTTTAGCAATTGCAAGACCCGGGTATAAATTTTGCAGGGTGGGGGAGTTTGCGGCCTTGCCTTGCTTTATACGCTTCGGATTGAAAGAATTTTTTTGCTTTTTCAAGCAAATTGAAACATTTTTTTTCATTAATGTTGCATATTTAATTAAATATGGTTAACTTTGCACCCGATTTGTGTAAACAAAGTTTAAATATGCAGTCCGAAACCACAGAAACCGCCCCTTTGGGGGGTGGCATGTTGTATATATACAAGGGTGGTGCAGGGCCTATATAATATATAATAATGTATAGTCCGCAAGCCTGTAAGGGCTGTTCCGCAAGCCGCCGAGGACCACGATGCAAGCCGGCAAGGGCCAGTCGGCAAGCGGGCAGGGACGCAGAGAACGCAGAGATAGATAAGAAAGAAACAAACAAATAAATTTAATTTCAAACAATTAACAAAATCAACATGGGTAAAAAAATCTTATTTTTGTTTGCTTGCTTGTTCATGACAGCAAGCTTGGCATTCGCCCAGCGTCAGGTAACCGGTACGGTTGTCGACAGCGAGACGAATGAGCCTATCCCAGGAGCTACCGTCAAGGTGCAGGGTACCACAATGGGTACGCTGACCAACGTTGACGGTAAGTTCACACTCAGTAATGTCCCCACGTCGAGCAAAACCATCGTGGTGAGCTGTGCAGGCATGAAGACGGCCGAAGTGCCCATCCGCGGCACCATGAACGTCATCCTGGTGCCCGACACAAAGGCTATGGACGAGGTGATGGTCGTTGCCTTCGGTACGGCCAAGAAGAGTGCCTACACCGGTTCGGCTAAGGTGGTGGGCTCCGAAGAGCTGCAGAAGGCTCAGGTGAGCAACGTCATCAACGCCCTGGCTGGTGCCGTTCCCGGCATGCAGCTGACCAGCTCTAACGGTGCTCCCGGCAGCTCGCCCACAGTGCGTGTGCGTGGTTTCAGCTCCATCAACGCCGGCAAGGGCCCCCTCTACGTCATCGACGGCTCGCCTATGAGCGCCGACTGGGACATCACCAACCTGAACCCCAATGACGTTGAGAGCGTGACCGTGCTGAAGGACGCTGCCTCCAACTCTCTGTATGGTGCCCGCGGTGCCAACGGTGTAATCATGATTACCACCAAGAAGGCCAAGCAGGGCGAAGCCACGATCAACGTGGACGCCAAGTGGGGTAGCAACAGCCGCGCCGTACGTCAGTACAATGTGATTTCGAATCCCGCCCAGTACTACGAGACGCACTACAGCGCCCTGAACAACTACTACCTGAACAATGGCATGTCGGCCAACGACGCCTGGATACGCGCCAACCAGAACCTGGCAGGCGACCAGGGTAACGGCGGATTGGGATACAACGTTTACAGCGTGCCCGAAGGCCAGTACCTGATCGGCCAGAACGGCAAGCTGAACCCCAACGCCACAATGGGCCGCGTAGTGAACTACAAGGGCCAGGACTACATGCTCTCGGGCGACGACTGGCTGGACCTCTCCACCCAGAACGGCTTCCGCCAGGAGTACAACGTTACGGCTACCGCCTCCAGCGAGCGCTCTAACTTCTACGCCGGCGTAGGCTACCTGAGCGACGAGGGTATCACCGTAAACAGCAACCTGAAGCGCTTCAGCGGCCGCCTGAAGGCCGACTATCGCGTAAAGAAGTGGGCAAAGGTGGGCATGAACATGTCATACGCACGCTTCGAGCACAACAGCCTGGACAACAACGGTAGCGAGCGCAGCACCGGTAACATCTGGGCAACGGCTATGCAGGTGCCCTCCATCTACCCCTTCTGGATTCGCGACGGCCAGGGCAAGATTATGATTGACGGCAACGGCCTCCGCATGGCCGACTACGGTAACGGCACGAATGCCGGATACGGACGCCCCTTCGTGAGCGATGCTCACCCCTGGATGGACCAGTCGCTGAACACCCGCGCCAACGAGGGTAACGCCAACACGGGCTACGGCTTTGCCGACTTCTACCTCTACGACGGCCTGACCCTGACGGTCAACGGTACGTATAACCTCGACGAGACACGTAGCACATACGTCTATAACCCCTACTACGGCCAGTTCGACACCACGGGCGGTACGGTTGAGAAGTACCACACCCGCCTGTTCAGCTACAACCTGCAGCAGTTGCTGAACTACACCACCAGCTTCCGCACGCACAACAACCTGAACCTGCTGCTCGGTCACGAATACACCAACGACCGCTACTACCTCTTGGGTGCCTCCAAGAGCAAGATGTTCAGCCAGGACAACAAGGAACTGGACGGCGCCGTTGTGGACGGCCAGGGCTCAACCTCCTACAAGACGGAGTACAATAACGAGGGCTACTTCTTCCGCGGCATGTATGACTGGGACGAGCGCTACTTCGCCAGCGGCTCTATCCGTCGCGATGCCAGCAGCCGCTTCCACCCCGACAACCGCTGGGGTACCTTCTGGTCGCTGGGCGGCGCCTGGCGCCTCTCGAAGGAGAAGTGGTTCAACGTATCCTGGATCGACGAACTGAAGCTGAAGGCTTCTGTAGGTTCGCAGGGTAACGACAACATCGGTTCCTACCGCTATGTTGACCTGTACACCATCCAGCCCTCTGCCGGCAATATCGGTACGGCCTTCGAAGCAAAGGGTACGCACGACATCACCTGGGAAACCAACACCAACATCAACGTAGGTCTGGAGTTCGAGCTCTTCAAGCGTCGCCTCACCGGTGGCATCGAGTTCTTCCACCGCAAGACCACCGACATGCTCTTCAACTTCTCCGTAGCTCCCTCTCTGGGGTATGCCGAGTATTGGGACAATGTGGGTGACCTCTGGAACCGCGGCGTCGAACTCGACTTGAACGCCAACCTCGTTCAGAAGAAGAACTTCCAGTGGGACTTCAACCTGAACATGACCTACCTGAAGAACAAGATTACCAAGCTCGATCCCGACAAGAAGGTGAACACCATCTACGATATGGACGGCAATGAGTATAAGGGCTACGGCGGTGCCTTCTTCATCTCCGAGGGTAACTCTATGTACACCTGGCGTCGCAAGATGTACGCAGGTATCTACAACGAGAACACCTACAAGATGACCAGCACCGACGAGAACGTTGAGTACGATCCCAGCCTGGCTGGTATGGCTATGTACTACTACCGCTACACCTATGATAAGCCCGTAGTGGATGCCGACGGCAACCCCGTCAAGAACGAAGACGGCACTCCCCAGGTTGATAAAATAACCACAACCCTGGCCTCCACCGACTGGAACAAGGGCGACTACTACGTGACCAAGAAGTCAACCATTCCTCCCATCTACGGCGGCTTCGGCACCACCCTGCGCTTCCACGGCTTCGACCTGAGCGCCAACTTCTCCTATCAGATTGGCGGCTACGGCTACGATGGCACCTACCAGACGTTCATGTCTTCTCCCACATCGTCCAGCACCGGTACTAACTACCATGCTGACATCCTGAAGTCATGGTCGGCTACGAACCAGGGCAGCGACATTCCTCGCTTCCAGTATGAGGACCGTTACACAGCAGGTACCTCCGACCGCTTCCTGACCAAGGCCAGCTACCTGAACATCGAGAACATCAACTTCGGCTACACCCTGCCCGCCAGCGTGCTCTCCAAGCTCCGCATCCAGGGCCTGCGCATCTATGCCGCTGCCGAGAACGTGTTCTACTGGTCCAAGCGTCGTGGCTTCGATCCCCGTCATACCTATAATGACACGGATCTGATGAATGCTACCACCTACTCTCCCATGCGCTCCATTTCAGCCGGTATCAACCTGACCTTCTAATGTTGAGATGCATCGTAAGTGAAACATAACGTAAATAAAGAATATACAGATATGAACAAGAAAATATTTAAGCGTATCTTTGTGATGGCAGCTGCTGCGCTGCTCGTCACAAGTTGCATCGAAGAGACATTCCCCGAGAGCAGTTCCGCTACTGCCGACCAGGTGGGTGGTTCTGCATCGGCTCTTGAGGCTGCCTTGAATGGTATCCCCACCCAGATGTCTCAGTGGTATTATGTGTATGGAGAGCAGGTGCACGAGACCGACATGGCCTACCTGATGTTCCCCATTGCCGACACCGAGCTGCTGGGCGATATGTATCCCGAGGGCAGCAATAGCGGCTACGACTGGTATCGCAGCTATAACATCTGCACCGGTTTCGGAGACAACTCCTATCCCTCCTACCTTTCATGGTTCTCGCTCTACAAACTCATCAAGGCTGCCAACGACGTTATTTCCGCTGCCGGCGAGGAACCCGAGGGCGACGCCCTGCGCACCTACGCAGCAGAGGCACTCACCTGCCGCGCCCTCTACTACTATCAGCTGATGGTACACTGGGAGCCCGTGGAGAACAAATATACCGACTGCTCACAGGTGCTGGGCCTGACCGTGCCCATCGTAACCGAGAAGACCACCGGCGAGGACTCCAAGCACAATCCGCGTGCCACTCACGAGGAGATGGTTAGCTTCATCATCAGCGACCTCGACAAGGCCGAGCAGATGATGGTAAACGAGCCCAAGTCTAAGTCTCTGCCCTCGCTGGCTTGCGTATATGGCGTGAAGGCTCGCGTATATATGTGGGACAAGGACTATGCCAATGCCGCCAAGTATGCCCGCCTGGCCATCGATACCCACAAGGGTACCCCCGTCACCGAGGCTCAGTGGCTCGATGTGAACAACGGCTTCAACACCGAGAACCAGGCCTGGATGTGGAAGGCTACCTATAGCGCCGAGAACATGGCCAACCTGTGTAACTGGACGGGTTGGATGTCGGCCGAGGCCGACTGGGGCTACTCCTCACTGACCTGCCCCGCCATCGACCGCTCGCTCTACGACAAGATTGCCTACACCGACTTCCGTAAGTACACCTTCCTGGATCCCGACCGCAGCGTATATAACTATCAGTCGCCCCGCGGACAGGCATGGCTCGACGAGATGCCCGACTACCTGTCCCTGAAGTTCCGCTGCAAGGGCGGCGACTTCG
Source organism: uncultured Prevotellaceae bacterium (assembly GCA_946407895.1). Classification (GTDB taxonomy): domain Bacteria; phylum Bacteroidota; class Bacteroidia; order Bacteroidales; family Bacteroidaceae; genus Physcousia. The sequence goes on along the minus strand of CAMJQA010000056.1, from coordinate 5,393 downwards.
AGACCTACACCATCGGCGGCCTGGTTGACGTGCCCATCATGCGCGTTGAGGAGTTCTACCTCATCGAGGCCGAGGCCGTGGCTGCCAGCCAGGGCGTGGACAAGGGTATTGCCCTGCTGAACAGCTTCATGCAGACCTATCGTCAGCCCGACTACCAGTACCTGAGCCAGAGCGGCTCGCTGGAGAACTTCCAGAAGGAGGTGAACACCCAGATGCGTATCGAGTTCTGGGGCGAGGGTGCAGGCTTTGCCGGTGCCAAGCGCCTGAAGGTTGGTGTGATGCAGAACTATGCCGGCACCAACGCTCCTGCTGACAACTTCAAGATCAACTGCGAGGGCATCAAGCCCAACTGGAACTTCGTGATTCCCCGCGATGAGATTGACTCTAACCCCGACCTGGGCAAGCAGAACAACCCCGATCCCTCAAACACCGTGGTTGGTCCGACTCCCGAAGGAGAGTATGCAGAATAATTGTTAACGAAAACCAAAATTCAATAGAGACAATACTATTATGAAAGCATTAAAGAATATATTCTACGTATTGCTGGGAACGATGACAGTTGTGTCGGTGGCATCCTGCAGCGACTCTCCCGACTACGATGAGGCTGCCACGCCTACCAACGAGCAGGTCTTTTTCCCCAATACCAATCCTCAGGCGCTCCGTCTGAGCGGTTCTGAGAAATCGTTTGATGTGACTGTGAAGCGTGCCAACACGAAGGGCGCCCTCTCTGTGGCACTCGACGCTGAGGGCGACTCCCTGCTCTCTGTGCCCGGCAGCGTATCCTTCGCCGACGGGCAGGACGAGGCTAAGCTGACTGTGGGTTACGACCTGGCTACCCTGGGTTATGACAACCCTCAGGACCTCACCATTGCTCTGAAGGATGCCAACCAGGGCACGCCCTACGGCATCTCCTCCTACAAGGTTAACGTGATAATTCCTTCGCCCTGGACATCCCTGGGCCAGGCTACCGTCACCGACGACCTCATTACTTGCTTCTTTGGCGTGGACAACGTATCGTTCAAGGTGGAGATTCAGGAGAATGACCTGGCTCCCGGCTACTATCGTCTGGTAAATCCATACACGACCTGTTATCCCTATAACGGACCTGACGAATTTGATGCCAGCCAGACTTACTATCTCTACATACACGCTGAGGATCCCGACAAGGTTTGGTTCGAGCGTCAGGCACTGGGTAACGACTATGGCTATGGCATGTGGAACGCCTGGAGCCGTGCTGACTGGGCTCTGTCCCGTGACGATGATCCTACGCCCTGGTATGGTACGCTGAAGAACGGCGAGATTACCTTCCCCGCTGGTGGTATCCTCGTTAGCATGGCCAACTATAAAGACGCTGGTCTGTATGCCGCCAATGAAAGCGGCCTGTTCAGCGTGCTGCTGCCCGGCTACGTGAAGGCCGACTACAGCGCTGCTGTCAGCTATGCCGGTCTCTTCACCGACAAGGATGAGGCCCTCTATGCTGTGGCCGACCTGGAGCTGGGTCCCGATGCCAAGGACGTTAAGGCCGTCGTGATGCCTCAGGATGCCGACGCTGCTGCCGTGGCCGATGCTATCGCAGCCGGCGAGCTGGAGGCTACCGACGTTCAGGCCGGTCGCATCCAGGTGCCCTTCAACGCCGAGGAGCTGGGCGGCCCGAAGTATCAGGTCATCGTTGTGGTTATTGCCGACGGCGAGGCTAAGAACGTGGCTACCTCCAACTTCGAGTACTACGGTGCAGGCAGTGCTAATCCCTGGCAGAGCCTGGGCACCGGTTACTACACCGACGATGCCGTAATAACCCTCTTCTTCAACGTTGCTCCTCCAACCTATGAGGTAGAGATTCTGGAGAATACAACTACTCCGGGCATTTACCGTCTGGTTGATCCTTATTCCGATGCTGTTTATCCCTATACCGCTGACCAGTTGAAGAAGACGTTGGCTCCTGCCGGTATGTACCTGGAGGTTAATGCCGAGGATCCCGAGGGTGTATATATTGCCCGACAGGATTTGGGCATGGATTGGGGTTATGGTCCCATGTCACTTGAATCGGCTGGTGCCTATTATGTGAATGGCGGTAAGAGCTATGATGATGTTAAGGCAGCAGGCCGGTTTGGCACGCTGAAGGATGGCGTCATCGAATTCCCCGCTCTGGAATACACCTACGAGGATGACGAGACAGGCGAGCAGCTGACTGCTCAGTGGCAGGGTAACATCTACCTTGGGTCTAATGCTTACGACGCAGGTGCTAACGGCGCCATGAAGATATGGCTTCCCGGTGTGGAGCCCAGCGTGAAGGCTAAGGCTGCTGCCATGGCCCGTGCCACGAGTTTCGAGAATCGGTTGATGGGCAAGGCTTTGCGTTCGAGCAAGGGCAATGACATTGCCAAGCATAAGGCTATGATTAAGACGCTGCGCTCGGATTTGTCATCCGCCATGCCCCTGAACTGATTATAGTTAATCAAACAATACGATTTTGCAGGGCGTACATCCGGTAGATGGTGCACGCCCTGCCTTTTGATAATAATGATATTGATGAATAAGAGTAACAAACTGCTTTTACTCCTTGCCTCGGCCCTGTTGCTGCCCGCTTCGCTGCGGGCCGTTCCGGCTTATCCCGCCAAGCGGACCATGAAGCTGGCCGACGGCACGGTGCAGACGCTGACGCTGACGGGCGACGAGCACTGCCACTACTGGCTTACGGACGACGGCAGGCGCATGGCGCTGAGGGCCGACGGCACGTTCCGCCCGCTCTCCTTCTTCGAGACGGAGAACATGAAGGCCGCCGGCAATGAGGCGCGCCAGGGCAGCAATGCGCGCAGGGCCAGGCGCAAGGCGCTCGGCAACTTCCAGCCCATACTGGGCAAGAAGCGCGGGCTGGTCATCCTGGTGAACTTCCGCGACGTGAAGTTCACTCACGAGGACCCTCAGGCCGTATATCAGGACTTCTTCAACAAGCGCGGATATACCGAATATGGCATGACGGGCTCGGTGAGCGACTACTTCATAGCCCAGAGCTACGGCAAGTTCGAGCTGGACTTCGACGTGGTGGGCCCCTATACGCTGACGAAGGCTATGGGCGCCTACGGTGCTCCCTCCGAATACGGGGGCTACGACTCGGACCCGGGGGCCATGGTGGAGGAGGCCTGCAAGATGGCCGACGACGACGTGTATTTCAGGAACTATGACTGGGACGAAGACGGCCAGGTGGACCAGGTCTACGTCATCTATGCCGGGTACGGCGAGAACTACGGCGCTCCGGCCAACACCATCTGGCCCCACGAATCGGTGCTATACTCTGAGCTGACGCTCGACTATGTGAAGATCAGCACCTACGCCTGCAGCTGCGAGCTGAGCGGCACTTCGGGCACGGACCTGGACGGCATAGGCACCGCCTGCCACGAGTTCAGCCACTGCCTGGGCCTGCCCGACTTCTACGACACCAGTACGAGCGGCAACAACTTTGCCATGAGCTACTGGGACCTCATGTCGGCCGGCAGCTACAACAACGATAGCCGTACGCCGGCCGGGTACACGGCCTACGAGAGGTGGGTGTCGGGCTGGCTGGAACCCACGGAGCTGACCGAGGAGACCGAGGTGAAGGGCATGAAGCCCCTGGTAGAGGCGCCGGAAGCCTACATATTGTATAACGAGGCGAACCGCAACGAGTTCTACCTGCTGGAGAACCGCCAGCTGGTGGGCTTCGACGCCGGCCTGTACGGCCACGGCATGCTGGTGGTGCACGTGGACTATGACAAGGACATGTGGGGCTCGAACAACGTGAACACCGACGCCAGCCGCCAGCGCATGACCATCATTGCTGCCGACGGCAGCTACCAGAACAGCCGCACCTCGCTGGAGGGCGACCCCTTCCCCGGCTCGAAGGGCAAGACCCAGCTGACGGACGACTCGAGCCCAGCCGCCACGCTCTACAACAAGAACGTCAGCGGCGAAAAGCGGATGGGGAAGGCCATTGAGCGGATTGCGGAGTCGGAGGACGGGCTCATCTCGTTCCTGGCGGTGCGCCCACCGCTGGGCATCCCCCAGGTGTCGCTTACCGCCGAGGGTCCTGCCTCGTTCACGGCCAGCTGGGGCGCCGTCGATAAGGCCACCGAGTATGAGATGGAGCTTACGGAGACGCCTGCCCGCCAGTCGGCGGCGGAGGCCCGCACGCTGGAGGAGGACTTCCAGGGCGCCTACAGCAAGACGGCCGGGTTCTCCGACGTGAGCGCGAAGCTGAACACGCTGCTCTCCACGAAGGGCTTCTCCGGCTCGGGCCTCTACCAGACGCCCGACCTGCTGCGCCTGGGCACCGGGACTACCACCGGCCAGCTGCGCACGCCTACGCAGAATGCGCTCAGCACGGGCCAGCTCACCGTCGTCATGAAGGTGAAGCCCTTTACGGAGGGCACCAGCGTGACCGCCAGCGTGGGCATTCGCACGAACAACAAGCCCCTGGAGACGATTAACGTCAACTTCGACACGGAGCGCTACATCGTGCTGCACCCCACCACGGTGCTCGATGAAATCTTCCGCGTGGAAATTTCGGCCAGCAGCCGCATGTACATCCAGTACCTGGCCCTCTACGACGGCGTCTTCAGCGAGGAGGAACTGGGCCTGGGCACGTCTGAGGCCAAGCCGCGCCGCGTAGTGAAGCAGACGCTGACCACAACCGGGACGAGCTACACGTGGTCGGACCTGACGCCCGGCAGCCTCTACACGCTCATCGTGAGGGCCAAGGATGCCGAACGCGCCTCGCGGTGGAGCCAGGAGGTGAGCTTCCAGGCAGCCGTGGGCATCGATGCCGTCAGCGCGCAGCCCGCAAAGGGCCGTCCCGACGTGTGGTACGACCTGCAGGGCCGCCCCGTCCGAGTGCCGCAGAAGCACAGCATCTACATCCGCAACGGCCGCAAGGTCCTCTTCTGAGGCCCGGTTGGCATTAAGCAGGACAGTGCCGGATTTCCCCGATGGGAAGTCCGGCACTGTCTGTTTCCGGGCGGGAAGCCTGCTCGCGCGGGAAAGCTCATGCAGGGTGCCGGGCCCACCCGAAGTCTTCGGAAAGCCCCTGCAGCGTGCAAGGCCAATCCGAAGCCTTCGGAAATGCTCCTGCAGCGTGCAGGGCCAATCCGAAGCCTTCGGAATGCCCCTGCAGCGTGCAAGGCCAATCTGAAGCCTACGGAAATGCTCCTGCAGAGCGCAGGGCCATTCTGAAGCGTTCGGGAAGCTCCTGCAGCGTGCAAGGCCAATCCGAAGCCTTCGGAAATGCTCCTGCAGCGTGCAAGGCCCATCCGAAGCCTTCGGGAAAGCTCCTGCAGCGTGCAAGGCCAATCCGAAGCCTTCGGGAAAGCTCCTGCAGCGTGCAAGGCCAATCCGAAGCCTTCGGAAATGCTCCTGCAGCG
>CAMJQA010000055.1 GCA_946407895.1 uncultured Prevotellaceae bacterium | reverse complement strand
TCATCCATCGCTTTACCACGAATCTTATTGTTGTAGCATCGCAAAGACTTGAGATCCTCGCATTGTGAAACATCAAGTGCCGTTAGCTGATTATTGTTGCATAATAAGGTATTTAGTGCCGTGCATCCTGATATATCAAGTGCGTTCAGCTTATTATTGTAGCAGCACAAATAGTTTAGTGCAGAGCATTCCGAAACATATAGCACTGTTAGCTTATTATTTTCGCAGTTCAATCTTTGGAGCTTCGTGCATCGAGAAACATCGAGTACCGCCAGCTGATTAAGGTCGCACGTCAATGTTTGTAGTGCCGTGAATCCCGATACATCAAGAGCGGTTAACTGATTATTTCTGCATTCCAATTTTGAGAGTGCCGTGCATCCCGAGACATTGAGCTCGGTCAGCTGATTATGGTTGCATTGCAAATTTGAGAGTGCTGTGCACCCCGATACATCAAGTATCGACAACTGATTCAAACTGCAATTCAAATTCGTGAGTGAAGTAAAGACTTTTATGCCTTCAAGTGAACTAATTTCCTTCATCCCTATGTAAATGCTTTTGATTCCGACTATTTCATCACCGGTTATTATTCCGTCCTTTCCGTAATTCTGCTCCAGCAGAAAGGCGCGGAAGTTCTCGTCGGGGAAGTTTTTCTCATTAATCTCTACATCGGCCCGTGCCGAGAGCGGCATCATCGTCAGGGCCACAACCACAGCCGCCAGGCGGCCGAAACTTGAAAGTAATCTTCTTTTCATAATAATTCCTTTTATTTATTCTTTATACATTATTATATATATATATTGTCCAGCTGAAAAGGCGCTGCGACACGCTTCATGCTCCCCGACATTCGCAGGGGAGGTCATAAAGCGTGCCGCAGCAATGTAAAAACGATGAAAGCCGTCGCTTTCTACTAACGAATTGGGGGGGGGGCTAAACTTTTAACCATCTGAAAACAAACCGCATCGCCATCGCCGGTGGCGCTGGACTTCATCGCGGATTGTCGGGAACGGAATAGCATATGGATATAACCTTTAAATCAATTCTGTACTGCCAGATGGCTTTATCGACTACAAAAATAAGCATTTCGCCGCAATCGGCCAAGGATTTGCTTAGATTTATTTGCAATTCTCTGCAAGGTGAAAAAAAAAATTCATGCCCGCGGGCATAAAAAAGCCCCCGGCGGGGGCCGCTATGGTGCAGGCCGTGCCGGGGGATGTTGGCGCCGGGGAGGCTGAACGGCCTGCGCAATCAGGGCGTAACCTTGGGGGCAATGGTCCATGTGTAGGTTAACAGGCCGTCATCGGGGCCGGACGTTTCCAGCGAATATGTGTAGTTGTCCTTCACACTTATTCGTCATTCGTGATGGTAGGGCTCGCCGCTGAGGATGGTCATTGCACGGTACAGCTGCTCCACAATGACGAGGCGAATCATCTGGTGGCTCAGCGTCATCTGGCTCAGGCTGATTTCCTCCTGCGCCAGGCTATGTATCGAGGGCGCAAAGCCGTAGGGGCCGCCAATGATGAGCACCAGGCGGCGTGGCGCAGCGGTCATGCGCTTCTGCATCCACCGCGCAAACTCAATGCTCCGCCGCTCGCGCCCGTGCTCGTCGAGCAGCACAACGTGGTCGCCCGGCTGCAGGGCGCGGCGTATGAGCTCAGCCTCGCGCTCGCGCTGCTCGGCCTCGGAGAGGTTGCGCGTCTGCTTCAGCTCGGGGATGGCCTGCATCTCAAAGGGCAGGTAGTGGTGCAGCCGGGCTGCATACTCGTCGATAATATCCTGGAAGCGACGGTCCTGCGTGCGCCCTACGGCAAGTAAGATGGTTTTCACTTTTAACCTTGAACTTTGAACTTTGAACTTGGAACTTGGAACTTTGAACGCCTGGAGCACGAGCGCCATCGGAAGCTTGCTTACGAATGGCCGAGCCCTTGACAGACGAAGACCGAAGGCCAACCCACCCTATGGCATGTACTCCAGGCATCCGGCGTCGGGAGCTTCGTCGGCCAGGCGGCTGCGGCCCAGGCGGTCGAAGGGCAAGCGGCGGGCCAGGGCGGTGTCGGCCATGTTGCGTATGAGGCTCAGGCTGTCGGGCGTGAAGTTGTACAGGAAGTTCTCAGTGTCGAACAGGCGGAAGTTCTTCTCTCGCAGCAGCTGTTCATCGTCGTCCTTCGCCTCCTCGCCCTGCGGCAGGTGGTCGTAGCGAACCTCAACGAAACGCATCTCATCATCACTCTCTACCGTATTCAGGAAGCAGTGGCTGAAGAGGTAGTTCACCGCCTCGTCCTGTCCCTCGCTGATGCTGCCCATGATGACGTCGTCGCCGTAGCCCGTGATGACGCACGAGAGGAAGTGGGCCTCGGCCAGGTGGCGGAAGTTGTCGCCCTCGTGGTTGGAAACATAGAGAGCCTCGCCGCGCTCGGCCGTGAAGGGGTAGAACTGGGCCAGCGTGCAGAACTCGAAGCGGTACGCGCCGCCGAAGAGGCTGACGCAGCGGCCCTGCGTATTGCTCACCTGCGTGTTCCTGATTGTGGCCCGGCAGTTGTTGAGCTGCAGCCCGTCGCCCCCGATGTTGTGTATGACGCATCCGTCCATCTCAAGCATGGGCTCGCCGTCCAGGCCGGTGCTGTCGCACAGGATGCCGTAGCGCCCGCTGTGAAGGTCGGTGTACGAGAGTCGGTTTCCCCGGCTCGAAGCATGCAGGTGTACGCCCTCCCAGCGGCTCGGCGTATTGTCGTATGGCAGGTAGGGGAACATGCGGTCCGTGCGGTCGCCGCGCAGGGTTACGGGCCTCTCCAGCGAGCCCAGCGAAAGTAGCGTCCCTCTTACCTGCAGCGAAGCACGGTCGTGGAACATCAGCGTAGTGCCGGGCGCCAGGGTCAGCGTAGCGCCCTCGCCCACCACCAGCGAATCGTAAACCACAATGGGCAGGGCGGAGGCCAGCACGGTGTCGGCCCCTATCACCCGTCCGCGCATGAAGAGCGCATCCTGACCGCCGGCAGTCAGCACCACGCCCTGCACCACGCCGCTCGCCAGCTGGAAGTCCAGCCGGTCCTCGAAGCCCACAGGCCCCACGCTCCCCGTACGGGGCAGCGTAACCTCCACGCGCACCATCATGCTGTCGCGCCCGCGGATCTCGAAGTCCTCGCCCACTCCACCGGCCAGGTACTGCCCGTCCACGTTCACGCGGAAGTGGCTCTCGCCGCCCTGCAGCAGGCGCACAAGGGGCAGCCGCACCCCGTCGGCGTTGCGGTTATACACGGTCAGCGTGCGCGTGGCACTGGGCACGGTGGAGAGCAGCGTATCGAAGACGACAGAGTCTGCCGAGAACTCCAGGCGTGCCGAGGCGTCGCTCGTCCACGACTCCTCCTCGGCACACGACAACATCACATGCGCGCACGCACATAATATAATAATGTATATAGGAAAATGCTTCAGCATAATAGTTACAAGGGTCAGCCTTGGGGGTTGAAAGGATTGAACATCGGATACAAGGGTCAGCCTTGGGGGTTAAAAGTATTGAACAACGCGTTGCTACTTCTCGGGAACATTCTCCATGATGGCCAGCAGGTGGTCCCATACCATCTGCACCGTGGGAATGAGCAGCCGCTCGTCGGGGCTGTGCACGCCACGCAGCGTCGGCCCCACGGATATCATGTCCATGCCCGGATACTTCTCGCTGAAGAGCCCGCACTCCAGCCCGGCGTGTATGCCGCGCACCTTGGGCTCCTTGCCGAAGAGGCGTACGTACTGCTCAACGGCAATGCGCAGTATCTCGCTCCTGGGATTCATCTTCCATCCCGGATAGCCCTCGCCAATCTCAACACGCGCACCGGCCAGCTCAAAGGCTGCGGCCACCGTATTGGCCATGTTCAGGCGGGCCGAGTAGATGCTGCTGCGCTGGCTGCTGTTTATCTCAACCACATGGCGCTCGGGACGCATGTGAATGCTGGCCAGGTTGGAGCTCGTCTCCACCATGGCAATGTCCTGGCACATGGCAAACACGCCGTTGTCCACAGCCTGCAGGGCCGTGACGAGGCGGCAGGCCGAAGCCTGGTCCATGGCCTCGGCAGCGGGCTCGCAGCTCTCCAGCAGAAACTCCATGCCGGGCTCCGTCACGCTATACTCCTCCTGCACATCGGCGCTGAAGAGGTTCCAGTCCACGCGAATCTGCTCCTTGTCCTTCATCGGAATGGCACATACGCACCGCGCTTCACGTGGAATGGCATTGTGCAATCCGCCGGCCTGGATGTCCACAAGGCGGAAGTCGTACTTCTTCATCGTCATATACAGGAAGCGCGTCAGCAGCTTATTGGCATTGGCCCTTTTCTTGTCTATATCGTCGCCGCTGTGCCCGCCCTGCAAGCCCTTGATAGCCAGCGAGAAGGCAAACATTCCTCCGGGCAAGGCCTCAGGCTTGTAGTCCATCTCCACAAAGGTACGGCATCCGCCCGCACAGCTCACGAAGATCTCGCCCTCGTCCTCGCTGTCCAGGTTCACCAGCAGGTCGCCCTTCATGAATCCTGCCTCCAGCCCCTCGGCTCCGGTGAGCCCGGTTTCCTCATCGCGGGTGAAGAGGCACTCCAAAGGCCCGTGCTTGATGTCCGTACTCTGCAGCACCGCCATCTCCATAGCCACGCCAATGCCATCGTCGGCACCCAGCGTAGTGCCGCGGGCCTTCATCCACTCGCCGTCCACATAAGTCTGAATGGCATCCTTGTCGAAGTCGAACTGAACATCGGCATTCTTCTCGCACACCATATCCATGTGGCTCTGCAGGACGAGCGTCCTGCGATTCTCCATCCCGGGCGTGGCTTCCTTGCGGATAAGGACGTTGCCAGCCACGTCGCGGAGGGTCTCCAAACCAAGACTCTTTCCGAAGTTCATCAGGAACTCAATCATGCGTTCTTCCCTCTTCGAAGGACGCGGAACAGTGTTCACTTGCGCAAAGCAATTGAAAACACATTCAGGTTTTAACTTGATTTCACTCATAATATTTGGTTATATTTAGCAATTTCTGTATCTTTGCCGACGCAAATATAGCAAATTATGTTGAAACTATCGTTAATTACCCTTGGAATTGTTGCCATATCGGTCCTACTTTTGTGTATTAAAATGCTTCTGAGGCCCGATGGACAGTTCGGCAGCCAGCATATTGGCGACAGCAAGGCCATGCGCCAGCGGGGCATACACTGTGTGCAAAGCATGGACGCAATGGAACGAAGGGAAAACCGATATAAAGTGAGTGAAAGAGAGTATAAACAAGATGTAAAAGCAGAATATATATAATATAAGGTATGAAGAAAATTCTTTTTTGTGCGGCCATTGCCGCTCTGAGCATGACAGCTTGCAACAAGTCGGGAGGCAATGCAGCCGACAACGGTAATAATGCCGAAGAAGATGCAGGCGCCAGGATTGCCTATGTGGAACTGGACACCCTCATGAGCCAGTATCAGCTCTACAAGGACTACAGCGAACTCCTCAGCCGCAAGGGCAACAACATCCAGAAGACACTGGCCAAGAAACAGCGCACACTGGAACAGCATGCAGCATCCATGCAGAAGAAGTACGAGAACAACGGCTTCACCACACGCGACGAACTGGAGCGCGCACAAAACAACATTCAGAAGGAACAGAACGAGCTGGCCGAACTGGCAGACCGCCTGAACCAGGACTTCAACGAGGAACAGGCACGCATCAACGACGAGGCCCGAGACAGCATCCAGGCCTTCCTCAAGATCTACAACAAGACAAAGAAGTACGACTACGTCATGGTAAAGGCCGGAGACAACCTGCTCATTGCCAATCCACGCTACGACATCACGAACGATGTGGTGAAAGGACTGAACAAACGCTATAAGATCAGTCCCGAAGTGGCCGAGAAGATCAAGAACGCCGACAAGGAGGAAGAATAACATCAAGATAAACTCATAAGCCTAAAGCTTTGAAAGACTTATCAAAACATATTGAGTACCTGCTGCTTGACCATGAATGCGTCGTTTACCCAGAATTAGGCGCATTCATTACCAGCTATATCTCCAGCAAGTGGAGCAAGGAAGAGAACCTTTTCCTTCCTCCCTACCGGTCTGTCTGGTTTAACCCTCAGCTTAAGGAAGATGACAACCTGTTCATCAGCACACTGGCGCATCGTTACAACATCTCACGTGCCGATGCCATACTGCTCTGCACAGAATATCTTGAGGAAATATACCAGGAACTGGAAGAAAATGGCACGGCAGATATTGGAAGCATTGGCACATTCATCAAGGAAAGCGAGGAAGCTCCCATGATATTTGCACCCACGCTCTCCGGCGTAGCTACCCCATCAATATATGGACTGGATAGCGTGCAGCTGCCAATACTCAATGCCCAGACAACTGAGACGCAGGCAACGGACACCAGACAACCCGTACATGCAATACACAGTGATGAGAAACACATCACAATACGTATCCGTCGCAGCATTGTCAACTATGCAGCTGCCGTAGCCGCCTCCATCATCCTTTTCCTTGGTCTTACAACTCCCGCCTACAACACAGGAATGACTCAGGAACAAAGGGCCGAGACAGAATTCTTTATGCCATCCAACCTGCGGCCGCTAACTGCTGTTCCGGCCCAGCCCGAACAACCCGCTGCAGAAGAAAACGCCCAGCCCACTGTTGAAGACCCAGAAGAAACGGAGGAAAATGTCGGAACCCAGACAACAACACAGGAAACACAGACCGAACAGTCTTCCTACGCCATAGTCCTGGCCAGTGCTATCAGCATGAAGAATGCCCAAAACTATGTTGCCAACCTGCAAAGCCGTGGACATAATGCCGAGATTCTCATTAGCGGCAAGATGGTACGCGTCATCATTCCCGGTTTCCGCTCTGCAGAAGAAGTCCACCAGGCCATTAAGCAAATGCAAACTCAAAGCAGTGAATTCAGCAAGGCTTGGACACTTAAGTTGTAAGGCAGAGTTCAAAAGGCCTCATCACAAAAGAAAGCTATGAAGAGAGTTAAATGTCCCAAATGCGACAATTACATCACCTTCGATGAGACGCAATACGCTCAGGGGCAGCAACTGGTCTTCGAGTGCGAGATATGTCACAGACAATTCGGCATAAAGCTGGGCACAAGCAAACTCCGGCAGACCCAGAAAGAGGAAGTACTCGACGAACAAGCTCATAGTCAGGAACTGGGTAGTATCGTTGTAGTGGAAAATGTTTTCCATTACAAGCAGGTTATCCCATTGGAGATGGGCGATAACGTTTTCGGCAGATATGTACAAGGTACTCGTATCAACAAGCCTATTGAGACGCGAGACCCCAGCGTAGATACCCGCCACTGCATCATCCGCGTTCAGCAAAACAAACGTGGCGAACTGCAATACATACTGCGTGATGCACCTAGCAATACCGGAACGTTCTACATGAACGAAATCCTGCGCGATGTGGACCGTATTCGCCTGGAAGACGGGGCCATCATAACCATCGGCGCCACTACACTCATTCTGCGGGCTGCAAGAAGCAATCAGGAGAATGTATAAACTTTTGGCACTTGACCTGGACGGCACGCTAACAAATTCCAATAAAGAAATTACGCCATTTACACGCAAAGTTCTGGAAGAAGTTCAGCAGCAAGGCATAAGAATTGCCTTGGCCAGCGGCCGCCCACTGGAAGGCATCAGGCCAATAGCAGAACAATTGCACCTTGCACAGTATTCTGGTTACATTATGGCATTCAATGGAGGGCTCATCGTTGATTGCAAGGCGGGTAAACACCTGTATGAGAACTACCTAAACCCAAGCCTCTACCCCCTGCTCTATGAAAAATGCCATAAAGGAGACTTCGCCATACTCACCTACCTCGACGGGCACATTGCTTCAGAGGACATCAACAACAAGTATGTCAAACACAATGCCATACGCAATCGCATGCCTTTACTCCAACTTAGCAATCTACTGCAGGAGATATTGCACCCCGAACCGAAATGGATTGTCGCCGGCGAACCTGAAAAACTCATCAGGCTGGAGAAGGAACTGCATACTTTATTTCAAGATGAACTCAGCATCTACCGCAGTGAACCGTACTACCTTGAAATACTGCCTCCAGGAATTGATAAGAAAAACGGGATAAAGCTTATCGCCGATAGCTTGAGCATTCAAGTCGAAAACATTATTGCTTGCGGCGACGGCTACAATGACATTAGCATGATAGGTTACGCAGGATTAGGCATTGCAATGGCCAATGCGAACACTGAAGTAAAAGCTGCTGCAGACTACATTACGCTCTCAAATGACGAGGATGGCGTAGCGCATGCAGTAAAAAAATTCTGCTAACAGCAGGAAATAATAATAATAAATCTTAATTTATTTTGCAGTTCGCCGGGTTTGCACTACCTTTGTGGGCTGAAAGAGTTGTCACCTTGCATTGAAGACAAAAATATTAGCTTTTGCGGCAGTGTTCTGCACCCTCATAGCGCTGGCTTCAACGCCTACTGGCTATGGCTATACATCCTTCTCTCCAGATGATGAGGATTCTGTTGTCATTCCACAAAAGGAAGGCAGCAAGCAGGTAACAGGCTTTAAGAAAGACTCTGTCAGCTCCAAGGATAGCACGGCCACAGACAGTATTCCTCTGCGTCCATACACCATTTTACCTGATACGACCCAGAATGATTCGATTCCCAAGGACACCATGCCACGAAGCAAAAATGCCTTGGACGAACCAGTCACTTATTCTGCTCAGGACTCCATCACATTCGATTATAAAAACAACCGCGCTCATCTCTTTGGTTCAAGTAAAGTCAATTACCAGAATCTGGAACTAACAGCTGATGACATAGCCATAAGTCTGGATAGTAGTCTGGTACACGCCAATGGTACACCAGATTCCACGGGTAAGGTGATAGGAAAGCCGGTCTTCAAACAGGGTGAGGATCAATACGAACCAGACAGAATTAGCTATAACTTCAAAACGAGAAAAGCATTCATAACCAATGTTTACACAGAGCAAGGCGAAGGCTTCATGATAAGCCAAGACGGTAAGCGCGACAGCTCTGGAGTAATGTATGTGCAGCACGGGAAATATACCACTTGCAATAATCCCAAACATCCACATTTCTACCTGGCACTGACAAGGGCTAAAGTACGGCCTGGAAAAGACGTGGTATTCGGCCCGGCATATTTGGTCGTTGAGGACGTACCCCTGCCATTAGCCATACCTTATGGTTTTTTCCCATTTAGCGAAAGCTATTCCAGTGGTTTCATCATGCCAACTTACGGCGACGAGTCAACCCGTGGTTTCTACCTTCGCGACGGAGGATACTACTTTGCCATCAGCGACAAAATTGACCTGAAGTTGCTGGGCGAGATATATACGAAGGGGTCCTGGGGCATTTCCGCTCAAAGCAATTACAAGAAACGCTACCGTTTCAGCGGTAATTTCCTGTTTAGCTATCAGCGTACGCAAGAAGGTGAGAAGAACATGCCAGACTATGCTGTCAGCAAGAGTTTCAAGATAACATGGAGCCATCGTCAGGACGCAAAAGCCAATCCCACCCAGAATTTCTCTGCCAGTGTAAACTTCGCCACCAGCAGCTATGAGCGGAACAACCTGACAAGCATGTACAACCCCGAAAGCTACACGCAAAGCACACGTACCAGCAGTGTTTCCTACAGCAAGTCATTCAACGACATAGGACTTACCTTGAGCGGAGCCTTCAACCTGAGCCAGAACATGCGCGACAGCAGCATTAACGTGACAATGCCTACCCTGAACATCTCGCTGAACCGCTTTTACCCCTTCAAGCGTAAAAAGATGGCTGGCAAGGAGCGCTGGTACGAGAAGATATCTGCCGGATATACAGGAACGCTAACTAACAGCATCGGCACTAAGGAGAATCTGCTCTTCAAGAGCAATCTTATCAAAGACTGGAAGAATGGTATGCGTCACCAAATTCCTATCAGTGCCACATTCAATGCCTTGAACTACATCAACATATCGCCAAGCTTCTCATTTACCGACCGAATGTACACAGACAAGATTATGCAGTCATGGGATGAGAACACCCAGAGCGTAGCCAGAGATACGCTTTATGGATTCTACAACGTTTACAATTATAATATGAGCGTAAGCGCCAATACAAAGCTCTATGGTATGTACCGCCTGCTTCCCTGGTTCGGAGGAAAGAAGGTTTCAGCTATAAGGCATGTCTTCACGCCATCTATCAGCTTCAGCTACGCACCAGACTTCAGCAAGTCGCACTTTGGCTTTT
Organism: uncultured Prevotellaceae bacterium; assembly: GCA_946407895.1. Classification (GTDB taxonomy): domain Bacteria; phylum Bacteroidota; class Bacteroidia; order Bacteroidales; family Bacteroidaceae; genus Physcousia. Next base: position 16,443 of record CAMJQA010000055.1, on the reverse strand, counting down.
ATGAGACCTATACCAAGACGGATGCAAACGGTAATGTTTCGCTGGTTACCTATTCGCCATACGCAAACGGAGCCTATGGAACAGCGGGTAGCGGCAAAACGGGAAGTGTGACGTTTGACATGACGAATAACCTGGAGATGAAAGTCAGGACGAAAAATGATAGCTTGAAGAAGATAAGCCTGATTGACGAACTGGGCGGTTCGCTCAGCTACAACATGGCAGCAAAGAGTAAGCCGTGGAGCGACCTGAATATGAGGCTGAGGCTTAAGCTGACAAAGAGCTACACCTTCTCACTCAATGCAATATTCGCTACATACGCCTACGAGATGGATGACAATGGACGGGTTTACGTCGGCGACCGCACAGAATGGTCCTACGGACGCTTTGGCCGTTTCCAGGGCATGTCGCAGTCTTTCTCGTACTCATTCAACAATCAGACAATTACAAAACTGTTTAATCGGAACAAGAGCAAGTCAACATCGCTTGGTGATGACGAGGACAGCGAGGATGATGAGGAGGACGAGGAAGAAACAGACCCCGAGATGCAGAATGTTGACCCGGAACGCAAGAAGGCTAAGAATGCCATTGGCAAGGAGGGGTCCGGCGGAGGCGTAGATGAGGACGGCTATCTGAAGTTCACCCTTCCGTGGAATTTCTCGGTAAGCTATGGCGTATCTATGCAGGAGAACACTCAGGCCAAAATCAACGAGAAGCGCATGCGTTATCCCTACAAGCTCACACATACGCTGAATTTCTCAGGCTACGTACAGATTGCAAAGGGATGGAACATCAACTTTTCGTCGGGATATGACTTCAACTACCACAAGCTCAGTATGACAACTGCCTCACTTTCACGCGACCTCCATTGCTTCAATATGTCATGTAGCGTCGTGCTAATGCCCTACACCAGCTACAACTTCACGTTCCAGGCTAATGCCAGCACGCTTGCCGATGCACTTCGATGGAAGAAACAGAGTTCCTACAGCAGTAATCTTGACTGGTATTAAGGCCAGAACTCTAATTGGCGGATAGAAGTATTCGTATTCTCAATCTTTTCAGGTTCCTCGTCAATATCAGAAACTTCAAGGTTCCAAAAGAGGTCTAACTGCACAGCCACATCAGGCTTTATGGAGTAAACGCCATACGCGTTCCGTCTGAACGGCGACTCACGGTGACGTGACTGGCGCCAGAGATACATACCCAGACTGCGGTGCAGGGAGACGTAGTCCAAGTCGCGGTCAAAGAGACTGGCATGCTTATTATACACTTTGCTGGCAATGCGGCAAAGTTTCATGCCCTCTTTTCCGCAAGAGAGGAGAATTTCCATGATATCTCTGTGATAGGCATTATTCATGGTCGCAAAGATAAACAATTTCTGACTAAAACAGTTTATTTCTACAGAAAGATTTCTCTTTCTGTGCAAAAAAAGTACAATTACATGCTTTTCGATGCCAATTACTCATATTATTTGCCCCATAATAACAACGAACTTACCCCATCTCGGCATAAAAAAGAACAAGTTCTTTTGATGTGCGCCCGATTTTCCGTAACTTTGCACCCGAAATAAACAAAATAAGCAATCATAACGATGAAAAGAATCATTTTCCCCCTATTGTTCCTGATGGCTATTGCCATGCAGTCTTGCTCTGACGGCCTCGATCGCCATGAACTCAGTGTCGTATACCCCAATGGCTATGCCCTGTTTGCCGACCAGACGCAGGATTCGCTTGTATTCCTGACCTTCGACAGCTGGCGGGTCAGCTCCAACGCTTCGTGGATAACCGTAACGGGAAAGAGCAGCGATAATATTAAATACGACTATTACAAGAACTATCTCATCCGCGTAGATTTAGCTCTTGAGCCCAATACCACGGGCCATACCAGAGCGGGCAACGTAACGGTTAAGTCATACGACTATGAAGGGGCAGGACTCTACGTGCAGTTCCCGTTCTTGAATATTACACGGCCCAATCCTGACGTCAACAATTACTACGGAGACCACTATGCCGTGCCTGATGGTGCAGATTTCGTTCTTCGCGACAGCGCTGATGTTGTTAGCGACTCGCTGTGCTTCAACGTACAAAAGGAGTGGACCCTTACCTTCGCTCCCGGTGCAGACCAGTCATGGCTCCAGCTTTCGGCCACATCGGGTGCCGCGGGATATAACGCTGTTCCTATAACCCTGGAGCAGAACCTGAAGCCCCAGGAGCGCAGGACCGAGCTTCTTCTGACGAGTAGCGGCATTACGAATCAGATTAGCGTAGTGCAGGCAAAGGCAAAGAAGTAATTCCCAGGCTGATGCAATACGAGCTATTCTCCGACGGCGATTTTACGCAGGACACCCCTTTCACAGGACGGAGCGTCTGTGCTTTAGGCAGTTTTTCCCTCTCGTCAAAGGCACTCCAGGAACGTCTTCTCTCTATGGGTGCCGACTTCAAGCCCAGCACGAAGGTAAGCCGTAATGTCCATTTTGTACTCGTTGGGCGTGGAGCGCCACAGGACCAGCTGGAATACCTGCAGACATTGGCATTCAACGGCTATTACCCCAAGGTACTCAACCCTGCCCAGCTGGACGACCTGCTGGCCGGACACTATGCCCCTTACCGCGTGCCTGAAAAGATTCAGAAGCAACTGCACCTTACCCTCCGCCACTATCAGCAGTTTCAGGTGGACTATTCCAGCGGAGTGAACCCTCTCTACACCAAGGAATTATACATATCGCCCGATATGCAGACACCTCTTGACGAGCTGTTCCAGCGATTGGGCGACCATGGAATCTATGCCAATTCCTATATTGACGATACTACAGATGTATTGGTTATCAGCGACAATACCCTGGAGTGCCTGAAGCGAGGTGAGACGAATGAGATACTGCACTACATCGAAGATATTTACAACAAGAGCCGCGCCCAGGCTTATCGCTACGTTATGACAACCGAGGGGCAGCTTCTATCTTTCCTTATGCGATGAGTTTTTTATCCCAAATACGCATTTTGCGGAATCTGTTTCCCCTGCTTATCCCATTGGCCCTGTTGGCAGGCTATCTCAACGCGGGAGGCTGGTGGCTGCGCTCTGGTGTCACGCTTTCTTGCCTTGCCCTTGTAATTAGTGTATGGGTATTGCGTTCGCGGCAACGGGATTTGTTTTTTATTATGCTTGCCTTTGCCTTCTCAATAGCTGGGGATTCCGTTCTTGGACGATATAGCGCCCAGCCGATGGGTTTTCTGGCGGGTGTAATTCTGTTCTTGCTTGCCCACCTGGCATATATCAAGTACTGCCTGGTCCACGGTTCGCCCTGCCGGCCGGTAATGTGGCTGCTGATGGCAGTATTCCTAGGCTATTATGTTTTCTGCCTGCTGCCTGTTGTGCATCCCTGGCCGCTCAGCGTGGCTGTTCTTGCCTACATTTTCATTTCCATCTTATCCCTTTCCTCTGCCTGGGGAATGAGGGCCCAAAGCTTTGGCAAGTGGCTCTTCGTCGTTGGCATAGCCTTCCTGCTTTTCTCTGATCTGCTGATATCCCTGAATACGTTTATGGGCATTTCCGGTTTCCGACGAATGATAATGCCCACCTATTTTGCCTCACAGATCTTTGTTACGGCCAGTGTGCTCTGCTGCGAAGCCAAGGGAGTGGAGGCTTAATCCGCCTCGTCCCCAACGCCCTCCAGCATCTTCAGGAACTCTTCCTCGCCAACGATGGGGATGCCCAGCTTGCTGGCTTTCTCCAGCTTTGCCGGCCCCATATTCTCGCCAGCCAACACGAATGACGTTTTGGCGCTAATGCTGCCTACGTTCTTGCCTCCGTGCTGCTCAATCATAGCCTTGTATTCGTCGCGGCTGTGATGCTGGAAGACTCCGCTGATGACGATGCCCTTGCCCTGCAGGCGGTCTGATTGCGCCTTCTGCTCTTCCTCTCCGATAGCCATCTGAAGGCCGTGCTGTCTTAGTCGCTCCACGAACTCCTGGTTCTTGGGGTTGCGGAAGTAGCTCACCACGCTTTGGGCTATGACAAGGCCAATGCCGTTTATCTGCTGCAAGCTGTCGAGCGAGGCATTGGCTACGGCTTCCATACTGCCGTAGTAGCGGGCCAGCGTCTTGGCTGCTATCTCGCCTACAAAGCGGATTCCTATGGCAAAAAGCACACGTTCAAAGGGCACTTGGCGGCTTTCCTCGATGCTCTTCAGTATCTTCCTTACTCCCTTCTGGTCGCCGGCCGAGGGCTTCAAGAGCTGTTCCTCGCCCAGTTCGTACAGGTCGGCCGCATCGCGGATGAGTCCCTGGCGATAGTAGTCATCTATGGTTTCGGGGCCCAGTGAGTTGATGTTCATAGCCTTCCGGCTGATGAAGTGCTCTATCCGGCCCAGTATCAGCGGCGGGCAGCCCGTTTCGTTGGGACAATAGTGAGCCGCCTCGCCTTCGTAGCGCACCAGGGCTGTGCCGCAGACAGGGCAGCGGCTGATGAAGCGGATGGGCGAAGCCGAGAGGACGGCCTCTTTCACACCCACTATCTTGGGAATTATCTCGCCTCCCTTTTCGACCAGGACGTGGTCGCCTACGTGCAGGTTCAGGCTCTCCATTACGTCTGCATTATGGAGTGTGGCCCGCCGAACGGTAGTGCCTGCCAGCAGGACGGGGTCCATATTGGCCACCGGCGTTACGGCGCCCGTACGCCCTACCTGATAGACTACCTGCCGCAGCACGGTTTCGGCCTGCTCTGCCTGGAACTTATAGGCGATGGCCCATCGGGGGCTCTTGGCCGTCATGCCCAGGCTGCGCTGCTGTGCCAGGCTGTTCACCTTCAGCACAATGCCATCCGTGGCTACGGGCAGGTGGCGGCGCTCCTCGTCCCAATAGTCGATATAGTCGTATATGCCCTGAAGGCTGTCCACGAGCTTCATGTTCCGGCTCACCTGGAATCCCCACTGCCTGGCCATTTCCAGCCGCTGGAAATGCCCGTCGCCCGGAACGTCGTCGCCCAGCAGGTAGTACAGGTAGGCATCCAGCCCCCGCTGTGCCACCGTACTGCTGTTCTTGCTCTTCAGCGTTCCGCTGGCTGCGTTTCGCGGATTGGCAAAGAGGGGTTCGCCTTCCTCCTCCCGCTGCCGGTTCAGCCGCTCGAAGGAGGCCCAGGGCATCAGCACCTCGCCCCTGATCTCGAAGGCGTCGGGCCACCCTGCTCCCTTTGGCAGGGCCAGCGGTATGGAGCGAATGGTGCGCACGTTCTGCGTTACGTCGTCGCCCTGCACGCCGTCGCCTCGCGTAACGGCCCTCGCCAGGCGGCCTTTCTCGTAGTGCAGGCTGATGCTAAGCCCGTCGAACTTCAGTTCGCAGCACACCTGAAACGGCTGGCCGCTGAGGCCCTCGCTCACCCGCTGGTAGAAGTCCCTGACGTCCTGCCGGTTATATGTATTGGCCAGGCTTAGCATGGGGCGTTCGTGGCGCACCGTCTGAAACTCGTTGTTCAGGTCGCTGCCCACGCGCTGCGTAGGGCTGTTGGGGTCGAACATCTCGGGGTGCCGCTCCTCCAGCTCCTGCAGTTCGTGCATCAGGCGGTCAAACTCCTGGTCGGTTATTACGGGGCTGTTCAGCACGTAGTAATTATGGTTGTGCTGATGCAGACTTTCTCTGAGTTCCAGTATCCGTTGTGCCTCTGTCATTGTCTTTTTCATCGTTTTCAGTGCAAATTTACGGATAATTGGCGAAACTTTTGCAAAAACGCGTCATCTTTTTTGCAGATGACGAATAAAATAGCTAACTTTGCCCCGGTTTTCAAAGGTATCTATGTCGAAGAATTGTTTTCATGGATTGGGCATTGCCCTGATCACCCCGTTTCACAGCGACGGCAGCATCGATCTGTCCGCCCTGGACCGTTTAGTGGAATATCAGATAAAGGGCGGCGCCGACTTCCTCTGCATTATGGGCACTACAGCCGAGACGCCTACGCTGACCCCGGCCGAGAAGCAGCTGCTGCGCAAGCGCCTGGTGGAGCGCGTAGCCGGGCGGGTGCCGCTGCTCATGGGATGCGGCGGAAACAGCACGGCAGCTGTGGTTGAAGAACTCAGGAGCAGCGACTGGACGGGCATTGACGGCATACTGAGCGTCTGCCCCTACTACAACAAGCCCTCGCAGGAGGGGCTCTACCAGCACTATCGCGCCATATCGAACGCCAGCCCCCTGCCTATTGTATTATATAATGTACCCGGGCGCACAGGCGTGAACATGACTGCCGAAACCACCCTCCGCCTGGCACGCGACTTCGAGAACATCGTTGCCATAAAGGAGGCCAGCGGAAACATCACCCAGATGGACGACATCATCAAGAACAAGCCGCAGGACTTCGACGTCATCAGCGGCGACGACGGCATCACCTTCCCCCTGATTACGCTGGGAGCCGTAGGCGTCATCAGCGTCATAGGCAATGCCCTGCCCCACGAGTTCAGCCGGATGGTGCGCCTGGCGCTGAAGGGCGAATACGCCTCGGCCCTCACCATTCACCACAAGTTCACCGAGCTCTTCAAGCTGCTCTTCGTTGACGGCAACCCGGCCGGAGTAAAGGCCATGCTCTCCGAGATGGGAATGATTGAGAACCAGCTGCGCCTGCCGCTTGTGCCCACAAGGCTTACCACGATGAGGGAAATCAGCGCCATCGTCCGCGAGCTCGGCTACTGACCTTGCCCCAAGGCGAAATTTCCGTCAGGCACCTGCAGAAAAATGCCGGATGCGGCAAGGAAAGTCGCAAAAGCCAGAGAAATAAGTTACAATACCCGGGTGGAAATGTTTCCACACCCGGGTCTTTTTTATGTTTCACGACGCGAAACGTACATTCCACGCCGAGAGACGTACATTTCACGTCGTGAAACGTACATCCCACGACGCGAAACGTAAACTGCACCCAGGGGAAGAAACATTTTCATCCGGCAGCCCCAACAATTTCACCCGGGGACGGCCACCCCTCATGCCGGCCGGCAAATCAACGCATTTTGTGCCTATAAGGCAACAAAAGCATTTTTTCTGCATGAGGCAGGCCCGAAATTCAGTTTTTTTTCTTAACTTTGCACTTCAAATTCAGGAATTGAAGAAGATATGAATCAGAACGACTTCTACACCCAAGCCGAAAGGGAGCGCCTCAGCGAGGCACGGCAGAGCCTGCTACGGCTCTCGGGCGACGCCCTGAGCCAGCACGACCTGGAGCTGCTTGAAGCATACATAGGCCGGGCCGTGGATACCGGAGCCATCCGGCGCGATGCCTTCGGGCTGAACCCCGTGCTGACGGATATGGAGACGGCGCTGGTGCTGGCCGAGGAGATAGGCCCCACCCGCGGCGCCCTGCTGGGCGTCATGCTGAACCTGTGCGTCATGAGCGGCGCCTGCCAGACGGACGAGGTGGCACGCGACTTCGGGCAAGACGTGGCCCACATACTGCACGGCCTGCTGCGCATACGCGAGCTCTACCAGAAGAGCGCAGCCGTAGAGAGCGAGAACTTCCGCTCCCTGCTCGTCACCTTTGCCGAGGACATGCGCGTCATCCTCATCATGATAGCCAACCGCGTAAGCCTCATGCGACTGATTCGCGACACCGAGAACCTGGAGGCGCAGAAGCGCGTGTCCATGGAGGCTGCCTACCTATACGCCCCCCTGGCCCACAAGCTGGGCCTCTACAAGCTGAAGAGCGAGCTGGAGGACCTGAGCCTGAAGTACCTGGAGCACGACGCCTACTACCACATCAAGGAGAAGCTGAACGAGACGAAGAAGAGCCGCGACGCCTACATAGCACGCTTCATACAGCCAATAGAGGAGAAGCTGAAGGCCGTGGGCCTGAAGTTCCACATGAAGGGCCGCACAAAGAGCATACACAGCATCTGGCAGAAGATGAAGAAGCAGAACGTGGGCGTGGACGGCGTATATGACCTCTTTGCCATACGCATCATCCTGGATTCCGCGCCCGAGCGGGAGAAGATGGACTGCTGGCAGACCTTCAGCATCATCACCGACATGTACCAGAGCAACCCCAAGCGCATGCGCGACTGGCTCAGCGTGCCCAAGAGCAACGGATACGAGAGCCTGCACATCACCGTGCTGGGCCCCGAGCAGAAGTGGGTGGAGGTGCAGATACGCACCGAGCGCATGGACGACATAGCCGAGCACGGCCTGGCCGCACACTGGCGCTACAAGGGCATCAAGGGCGGACAGAGCGGAGTGGACGAATGGCTCGCGAACGTAAGGAGCGCCCTGGAGCAGGGCGACGACATGCAGCTCATGGACCAGTTCCGGCTCGACCTGGTGGAGGACGAAGTCTTCGTCTTCACCCCCAAGGGCGACCTCTTCAAGCTGCCCGTGGGCGCCACCGTGCTGGACTTTGCCTACAGCATACACACCAAGGTGGGAAACCACTGCACCGGCGCACGGATCGGGAACCGCAACGTAACCATCAGGCAGAAGCTGCAGAGCGGCGACCAGGTGGAGATACTGACCTCAGCAAACCAGACGCCCAAGCAAGACTGGCTGAACATCGTAACCACCAGCCGCGCCCGAGCCAAGATACGCCAGAGCCTGAAGGAGATGCACAGCAAGGACGCCCTGCTGGCCAAGGAGGAACTGGAGCGCAAACTTAAGAACCGCAAGCTCGACTACGACGAGCCCACCCTGATGCACACCATCACCCGGCTGGGATACCGCGTAGTCACCGACTTCTACGCCGCCCTGGCTGCCGGAACGCTCGACATGAACAGCGTGCTCGAGTCCTACGCCCAGCAACTGCGCCACAGCCGCGGCGAGGAGGAGCGCACCGCCCCCACACAGAGCGCCGACCAGTACGTGATGCAGCCCGACGAGGCCGTGAAGCGCCTGATGGGCGCCGAGGACGTACTCGTCATCGACCGCAACCTGAAGGGGCTCGACTTCCAGATGGCCCGCTGCTGCCAGCCCGTATATGGCGACGAGGTATTCGGCTTCGTCACCAGCGGCGGAGGCATCAAGATTCACCGCGAGGACTGCCCCAACGCACCCCAGATGAGGGAGCGCTTCGGCTACCGCATCGTACGGGCCCGGTGGGCAGGCAAGCGCGGCAGCCAGTACCCCATCACCCTGCGCGTTGTGGGCAACGACGACCTGGGCATCGTCAATAACATAACCAGCATCATCAGCAAGGAGGAGAACATCCTGCTGCGCAGCATCAGCATCGACAGCCACGACGGACTCTTCAGCGGCACGCTCACCGTCATGCTCGAGGATGCCGGACGGCTGCAGAAACTAATCAAGAAACTGAAAACCGTAAAAGGAGTAAAGAATGTATCGCGTAGTTAAACTAATCATCCTGGCCGCAGCAACGCTGGCGAGCCAGCAAGCAACGGGCATCAAGGTGGCCAAGTACCGCCTGACCGACCCCATCCTGTTCAACACACCCATCCAGACGGACACCACCGACGCAAGCGGCAAGAAGTTCAGCCAGGAAGACCTGATGATGGAATCGCCCCTGGCCTGGCAATCCTACCGGAAGGGCACAGAGACCACCGACAGCGTGATTGCCCCCCCGGGGAAAGAGAGCATCCGGCTGGCCGGCTTCCAGGTGGAGACGCCTATGTTTGCCAAGTGCGAAGTCGTCGTCAGGGGGCTGAAGCGGCACGACATATACATCGACGGGCAGAAGGGAGCCCAGAAAGACCTGCTGCCCGGGCGCCACGATATCGTAGTGCGCTTCCTGCAGAAGGCTGACGAGACGGACACCCTGAGCCTGGAACTGAAGAGCGAGCAGGAGAAGTACCTGACCGTGAACCCAGAGGGGAAGCGCCTCTACACCCTCGAGGACTACATGCACGGCATCCGGGCCGGGCGCACAAGCCTGAGCCCCGACGGCAAGATGATGAAGTACAGCACCACCACCACCCTGCCCGGCGGAGGCACCGAGACCTCGGAGCGCATACTCGACCTGCAGACAGGCAGCGAATACGGCGTAGACGGCTTCCTGCAATGGGCATCCGAGGGAAACCGGTACATCCGCAAGAAGAGCGGCAAAGACAACTGCAGCATATATGAATACGTGGAGCCTGCCAGCGGAAAGACCGAGCCCCTCTTCACCGACTACACCCAAAGCAGCGGCTATTTCATGCGCGGAGAGCAGAAGATGCTCATCTACAAGCAGACCGAGGGGCCCAAGGAGGACAAGCAGGTGTTCCAGATACTGGAGCCCGACGACCGCATACCCGGCTGGCGAAACCGCAGCAACATACAACTGCTCGACAAGAACTCCGGCCTGCTGAGCCAGCTCACTCAGGGACAGCACAACGTATATGCCTCGCCCTCCGATGACGGGCAGAAGATGATACTGCAGGTATCCCAGAACATCATTACCGAGAGGCCCTTCAGGTTCACCACCGTACTGCTGCTCGACCTCGAGACGATGCAGACCGACACCCTGGTGCGCAAGGACGGCTTCATAAACGAAGCCCATTGGGCGCCCGACGGCAAGTCGCTCGTCTTCACCGGCAGCCCCGAGGCCTTTGGCGGCATAGGCATCAACGACCCCACAGGCAAGACGCCCAGCATGATTCAGACCGAGCTCTACCAGATGGACCTGGAGACCCGGCAGGTCACGCCGCTGACGAAGGACTTCAACCCCAATATCAGCAGGATGGAATGGTGCCGGGCCGACGGCAATATCTACGCCCTATGCGAGAACCGCGACAGGCAGGACATCTTCCGCCTCGACATGAAGAAGCGCCAGTGGAAGCAACTGCAGCTGAGCGAATGCTTCATCACCAGCTTCTCGCTGGCCGAGGAGAAGCCCCTGCTCTCGTACACCGGACAGAGCGACTCCAGCAGCGACCGCATCTATACCGTTGACCTGAAGTCGGGCAAGGAGAAGCTCATACGCGACTATAACGAAGAGCGCACAGGCGACATCCTGCTGGGCCGCTTCGAGGAGTGGAACTTCCAGAGCAGCCGCGGCGACACCATCTACGGACGCTACTACCTGCCCCCGCACTTCGACGAGACGAAGCAGTACCCCATGCTCGTCTATTACTACGGCGGCTGCTCGCCCGTAGGCCGCTACCTCGACAGCTACTATAACTTCCACGGCTGGGCCGCAATGGGATACGTCGTCTATGTCGTTCAGCCCAGCGGCGCCACGGGCTTCGGCCAGGAGTTTGCCGCCCGCCACGTAAACGCCTATGGCAAGTGGACGGCCGACGATATCATCGAGGGCACCAAGAAGTTCTGCGCCGAGCACAGCTACGTCAACCCGAAGAAGATAGGCTGCCTGGGCGCCTCGTACGGCGGGTTCATGACCATGTACCTGCAAACCGTTACCGACATCTTTGCCGCAGCAATGGCTCATGCAGGCATCAGCAATCCCGCCAGCTACTGGGGCTACGGCTACTGGGGCTACAGCTACAGCACCATCTCGGCCGCCAACAGCTACCCCTGGAACAATGCCGAGCTGATGAGCGAGCGCTCGCCCCTGTTCAATGCCGACAAGGTGCATACCCCCATCCTCTTCCTGCACGGCACAGACGACACCAACGTGCCCATCGTTGAGAGCGTACAGATGTTCAACGCCCTGAAGATTCTGGGCCGCGAATGCGCCTTCGTAGCCGTTGAGGGGCAGAACCACCACATCCTCGACTACGAGAAGCGCCTCAAGTGGGTACACACCTTCTACGCCTGGTTTGCCAAGTACCTGCAGGACGACCCCACCTGGTGGAACACCATGTACCCCGAGAAGAACCTGAAGTAGCCCTTAGGGCGAACCTTTTGACCTCTTGAAGCAGCGAGCGCCATCGGAAGCTTGCTTACAAATGGCCGAGTCGCGACAAGAGTCGAGCGAAGCTCAACCTTTTGAACCTTTCAAACCTTTTGAACTCTTAATGCTATATCCACAGAACTACGAACAGAAAGTAGGATTCAACGAAATACGCAGCCTGCTCCTCGGCCACTGCCTGAGTCCGCTGGGGCGCGACAGGGTCGGGCAGATTTCCTTCCTCACCGATGCCGGGCAGATTCGCCTGCTGCAGAGCCAGGTGCACGAACTGCGCACCATCCTCTCCGAGCTTCGCGACAAGCCCCAGCAGGACTTCTTCGACCTCCGGCCCGCCATTCAGCGCATCCGTATAGAGGGCACCCACCTGGAGGAACAGGAGATATGGGACCTCTACCGCTCGCTCTGTACCCTGCACGCCTGGGTGGAAATCATCCGCAGCGAGGAGGACGACAAGCCCCGGTGGCCCGCTCTGCAGAAGATGCTGGAGGGCGTCTTCACCTTTTATGCCGTAACAAAGCGCATCGACCAGCTGCTCGACAAGTACGGGCGCATCAAGGACAGCGCCAGCCCGGCCTTAGCCACAATACGCAGCGAGCTGAGGCGCTCGGAGGGGAGCGTAAGCCACACCCTGAACCGCATCCTGCGCGCTGCCCAGGCAGAGGGGCTCGTGGACAAGGACGTAGCCCCCACCCTGCGCGACGGCCGGCTCGTCATCCCCGTAGCACCGGCCATGAAGCGCCGCATCAGCGGCATCGTTCACGACGAGAGCGCCACGGGGAAGACCGTCTTCATCGAACCCGCCGAGGTCGTGGAGGCCAACAACCGCATCCGCGAGCTGGAGGCCGAGGAGAAACGCGAGGTCATTCGCATCCTCAAGGAGTTCACCGAGACCCTGCGCGGCAACCTGAAGGAGCTGGCACGCGCCTTCGAGGGCCTGGCCGACATAGAGCTGGTTCGCGCCAAGGCATGCCTGGCCGACCAGATGCAGGCCGTAATGCCGGAGATAGGCAATGCGCCCCTCATCGACTGGACGATGGCCCGCCACCCCCTGCTCGAGGCATCGCTCCGCAAGCAGGGGCGCCGGATAGTGCCGCTGGAGATAGCACTCTCCCGCCGACAGCGCATACTCGTCATCAGCGGCCCGAACGCCGGCGGCAAGAGCGTCTGCCTGAAGACCGTAGGCCTGCTGCAGTACATGCTCCAGTGCGGGCTGCCCGTCCCCATGGGCGAGAACTCGCGCACCGGCATCTTCCGCCACCTCTTCATCGACATAGGCGACGAGCAGAGCATCGAGGACGACCTGTCAACCTACAGCAGCCACCTGCTCAACATGAAGCAGATGATGCGCAACTGCGACCCCTCGAGCCTCATCCTCATCGACGAGTTCGGAGGCGGCACCGAGCCCACCATAGGCGGAGCCATCGCACAGGCCATACTGAAGCGATACGTTGAGCGCGGCACATTCGGCATCATCACCACCCACTACCAGAACCTCAAGCACATGGCCGAGGACACCCCCGGTCTGGTAAACGGCGCCATGCTCTACGACCGTCACCGTATGGAAGCCCTCTTCCAACTACAAATAGGAAACCCCGGCAGCAGCTTTGCCGTAGAGATAGCCCGCAAGACGGGAATCCCCGAGGACGTCATTGCCGATGCCACCGAACTGGTGGGCCAGGAATACGTCAATGCCGACAAGTACCTGCTCGACATTACGCGCGACAAGCGCTACTGGGAAGGCAAGCGGCAGACCATACACGAGCGCGAGCGACAGATGGAACAGACCATACAGCGCTACGAACAGGAGATAGCCGAGTTGCAGACCCGCCGCAAGGACATCATCCGCCAGGCTCGCGAACAGGCCGAGGAAATCGTGCAGCGCTCGAATGCCATGGTGGAGCGTACCATACGCGAGATACGCGAGGCCCAGGCCGAGAAGGAACGCACGCGCCAGGTGCGCCAGGAGCTGGAGGACTTCCGCCAGCAGCTGGAGGAAGAGGAGCGCCGCGGACAGGACGAAGACATCGAGCGCAAGATGAAGCAGATTGAGGAACGGCGCCGCAGGAAGGAGGAGCGGAAGAAGAAGCAGGCGGCGGAAGGCGGACAGCAGACGGCCGTGGGGCAGCCCGAGACCAACGCCCCGAAGCCGCTCCAGGCGGGCGACAGCGTAAGGCTGAAGGGACAGAGCGCCGTGGGGCAGATCGTAGAGATAAACGGACGGCGCGCCACCGTAACCTTCGGCATGATGCGCACCATAGCCGACCTCGGGCGGCTCGAACGCTGCACCCCAGCCACCTCCGGCAAGGAGGGCGACACCCTGCGGCTGAAGGACAAGGTGCAGCAGACCTCGCTCAAGGACAGCCTCAAGGACGGATCGGGCTACATGCGCGAGCGCCACCTCAACTTCCGGCAGGACATCGACGTGCGCGGCATGCGGGGCGACGAGGCGCTGCAGGCCGTCACCTACTTCATCGACGATGCCCTGCTGGTGGGAGCGGCCAAGGTGCGCATCCTCCACGGCACGGGCTCCGGCATACTGCGCGAGCTCATCCGCCAGTACCTGCGCACCGTGCCAGCCGTGCGCAGCGCCCACGACGAGCACGTACAGTTCGGCGGAGCCGGCATAACCGTGGTGGAGTTGGCATAGAGCCCCGCCTTTAGCGTTTTTCTTGCCGCTTTATTTGGCAGCCACTCATTTTTTTTGTAATTTTGCAAACCGAATTATATTAAATAAACCATTTAATCAGAAAAAGGAAATGAAAATTTCACGTATCGAACACCTGGGCATTGCCGTGCAGAGCATCGACGCCGTGCTGCCCTATTTCCAGGACGTACTGGGCCTGGAGGTTTACAAGACAGAAGTAGTTGAAGACCAGAAAGTGAAGACCGCCTTCCTGAAGGTCGGCGAGGTAAAGCTCGAGCTCCTGGAGCCCACCTGCCCCGAGAGCACCGTGCAGAAGTTCCTCGACAATGGCGGACGCGGCGTACACCACGTAGCCTTCAAGGTTGAGGACGGCGTCACCGAGGCCCTGGCCATGTGCGACGAGAAGGGCATCCGCCTCATCGACAAGGCTCCCCGCAAGGGCGCCGACGGCCTGCACATCGCCTTCCTGCACCCGAAGAGCACATGCGGCATCCTCACCGAGCTCTGCGAGGAATAAGAGAGCGAGAACAGAGCAATAGTATTCACTGTTAAGATTGCGATGAAGCCATGAAGCAAATCAAGAGATTCCTTGCAGCAGCAGTCCTGACGGGATGCCTTATGCCCCTGGGCATTTCAGCTGCACCCGACACGCCCGAGAACAAGCTCATAGCCCTGCGCCACCAGATGGAGTCGGCGCAGACCATCAAGCAGCAGAAGAAGATCCTGCCCCAGATAGAGGCGACCGGAACCTTCCAGGCCATGATGTACGCAGCACAGTTCCTGCAGAGTCCACTCCTGCGTAAGACCGCTGCCACGGCAGTGGCTCACATCGCGGTAGCACATCCCGAGTACAACGGTACCCGCACCCGTCAGATACTTGCCGACATACTGCCCAACCTCAAGAAGGCCGACCGCGAGGCCGTACAGGCCTACCTGCAGAAAGCTTCCAAGGGCGAAGAGGGCTTCGTAAGCATCTTCAACGGAAAGGACCTGACCGGATGGAAGGGCCTGGTGGAGAACCCCATCAAGCGCCGCCAGATGCAGGGATGGGAGCTCGTGGAGGCACAGAAGCGGGCCGACCAGGTGATGCGCGCCGACTGGACCGTACAGGACGGCTGCCTTACCTACGTGGGCAAGGGCTACGACAACATCTGCACGGTGAAGGACTACGCCGACTTTGAGATGTACGTCGACTGGCGCCTCGACCCCAACGGCAAGGAGCCCGATGCAGGCATCTACCTGCGCGGCACGCCACAGGTGCAGATATGGGACATCGCCCGCGTCAACGTTGGCGCCCAGGTGGGCTCCGGCGGACTCTACAACAACCAGAAGCACAAGAGCACACCCACCGAGGTGGCCGACAATCCCCTGGGCGAGTGGAACAGCTTCTACATCAAGATGGTGGGCGACAAGGTGACCGTGCTGCTCAACGGCGTCAAGGTCGTGGACGAAGTGGTGATGGAGAACTACTGGGACCGCAGCCAGCCCATCCCCGCCTGCGACCAGATTGAGATGCAGGCCCACGGCAGCCTCGTCAACTTCCGCGACATCTACGTCAGGGAGATCAAGTAGGAGGCAGCTCCCCGACATTTCATCAGCCTCCGTAAGTTTCTGAACAAAAGCAATGAGGGTGTGCCTGGAAACGGGCACGCCCTTTTCTTTGACCGATTTGCCCTGGGTTAGCAGCATGATTTTGTCAGATTGTTAGTCCTTGTTTCCCAGTGCTTTATGCTTTCTCATTAGAGCATTAATTCATATTGTCTTTAGTGACATTTACTGCCGCCTGGTGCAGGAAAGCTTTGTTTGTAACATTAAGTCAAAGAACAATGGTTATATGGTAACCGACCTTTGTGGGGTATGTGGGGAAGCTCTGATGTTGTCCGGACTAAGTCGAGCCGCCGTCCACGTTTTTCTGGTGCAAAGGTAAGGCATCTTGATTGCGGTCTACGAATACCCGGGCATTTTCTTTTCATCTTTTTTTTCCGAGGGGGGGGTGCGGTCATGAGCGGTCATGTGTCATGAGTGTCATTAAGCAAAATCGA
>CAMJQA010000054.1 GCA_946407895.1 uncultured Prevotellaceae bacterium | reverse complement strand
CTACGTTGTCATGCATGGTGGATGGGTCGCTGTCGAACCAGTAGCGTGCTTTAGTAGCCATTGGGGTCTCACTCTTCATGAAAAATTGTGTACGCACCGATGAGGCCTTGCCATCAGCAGTGAATGTCTGGTAGTGGACTGCATGCAGGCCTGCGGAGAGCGACAACACGTCAAGGTCTATCGTGCCGCTTGCCGTTACGTTGTCATGCATGGTGGATGGGTCGCTGTCGAACCAGTAGCGTGCTTTAGTGGCCTTGGGGGTATCACCCTTCAGGAAATAGCAGGTCCGCACTGAACTGCGTCCATTGCTGTTCCAGGCCTCAACGTGCAAGGCGTGCAAGCCATAGGATAGCTGCGACACATCCACGTTAAAGGTGGTCTCGCCCGTAGCTGAGCTGCTGACAGCATTCGAAAGGCTGTTGTCGAACCAGCTGCGATAGCTGTATGGCAGCGCTATGGCAGAGGATGCCAGCCACGGCAAGACGAGCATTATGAATAATCTGCGTCTCATAGAGCTGTCGTTTTTTTATTCCACATTAATCTTAACAGACAGTTTACCGCTGTTCACACTGCTATCTACCGTGAACTTCTTAATTTGGGGATTCGATGGCGTTGGGTCAAATGGATTTGTACCGCCATAAATACCCACCTGCTTGCCGTCATCGCCAAGGTAAGTGGCAGCTGCAGTTGGGGTGAGCTCAAAAGTCTCATTAGGAGAAGGGAATTTTATATCTATATCATTAACTCTAAGAGTCTTAAAAACCGTTGCATAGGCAGTTTCGCTTGTACCTTCTACCATAACATTGGATGCGTTTACAAGATTTTTGAATATATCTCCACCGTCGTAAGAAATACCGATGCAATTTTGTGCAGAGTTTGTTCCAGAAAGATCATATCTATCATAAATCACACAATTTTTAAAAATACAAGATTCTAATACATGGCCACTATTGGCTGTAAAATCAAGCACAAGACAATTCGTGGAAACAATTTTTGCGAATTTTTGATTATAAATGCCTTGTGAATAAGGATTCTTCACCACGCAATTCAAACAATTCAAAACAGTATTGCCATTATAGCAATTAGACGTTAAATTTTCGAATACGCATGAATAAGCATTCAAATTTATTCCTTCTCCACCTAAACCGTAGAAACGGCTCTTAGAAATATTCACTGAAGCAAGATTGTTTCCGGACATTTTCACCGTTTCAAAGCATTGTATGCCTTCTAATGTTAAGACTGAAGAAGATGATGAAGGGACAGTTACCGTAAATACTCCTACTATCTGGGTCGGTACATAGCCATTCCCTTCCATCGGCTGCATACCTGCCCCTCTCACAGTGATAGCCTTCTCTATATTTACGGCATTAAACGTTCCTGGTGACAGAGTGATAACGTCTCCTTCAGCTGCGGCAGTGTAGGCTTCAGACAGTGCATCTGCACCATAATAGGTGCTGAGGTTAGAACCGTGGCTGAGTGTTGCCACAAGATCAGATTGTGCAAAACCGCTCAAAGTGCCAACTGTGACAGCAATGAGCATAAGAAACATTTTCTTCATACTTTTGAAATATTAATTAATATAGTTTATATTTGAATCATAAAAGTCACATATTATCTTACTGCGGTTCTCTTTCAGTTTCCATTTCCTGCTTTCTTTGCTCCTTCACGCCACTGCCTTGATTCAGGATGATGTTCACAATCTTTACTGCATCTGTAATGCTAATACCACCATCGCCATTCACATCAGCGGCTTCGGGATGGAAGTTCGAGGATGCATTTCCCAGGATATGGTTGACAATACCCACAGCATCAGTGATAGTGATCTTGTCGTCATCGTTCACGTCGCCCAAACGGATGCTGTTCGTCAGTGTCAGGGTTGAAGCATAATCCATAGGATAAACGGCTTCTGCGCCGAGCGTGGTCAACTCTATGTTCGTCAGTCTGACTGTATAATCTCCCAGGGACATTCCACTGGCGGCATTTAGTGTAACATTTATAATTGCACCCTCATTGCCGATTAGTGCCTTAGACGAACTGGAGAATACCGTAAACTGGTAGTTCCCGTTTGCCAATTGAGCAAAGTCAATAGAATGCCCGTTATTGCGGTTGGTCATCCCAGCAGAAGATACGCTCACGCCATCTGGCAGACTCAGCTCGAACTGCATGGCGGTGATGGACTCTTCATTGGTCAAGCCTATGGATAGGATTGTGGAGCCGCCAGGACGTATCTGGGTAGCAGCCATCTGCAAATAGTTCTTGTCCGGCTCATTGTAATATGAACTGCCATCCTTGTAAACGATGCGGCCTTTAACATTGGGCACGGGATGACTATTGGCTTCGCTCAGGTTCTGACGCCATACAGGATTCTCAGTATTGCCGCCGCAGAGCAGCCAGCACAGCCTGCCGCTGGTTACATCGCTTGCCGTAACCTGTGCCACCTGACTGCCGATAGTCTCGTAGCAATTGCTAACGGTACCATTTCCGCGATAGAATGTCTTTGTTCCTTCCAATCCTGTAACTTCGCCGATATTGTAACTATTTGTGATGGTGCAACTTTCGCCTGCCCAGGCAGAAATTGCGGCAGATTCTAATCCACCGGTAATGGTTCCTGCATTATAACAGTTTCTGATAATAACGATGCCAGTCTGAGAATTAACATTACACCCATATATACCAGCAGCGTTTTCTTGTGTCGTGGCCACGGCGGCCTCATTGCCACAGTTCTCAATTGTCAGTGTTCCAGGAGTGTACGTAGCGCCTACTATGCCTGCAGCATAGCGTGTGGCTTTGATGCTGCATGTCTTGTCCATCGTCACGTTCTTAATTGTGGCTCCACCGCCAGCCACGCCTATGAGACCTTGATTATCTGCTTCGACATCGATATGCAGGTTGCTGATTTTGTGTCCCTGTCCATCGAAGGTACCAACAAAGGGATTGTCACGTGTGCCAATGGCCGTATAGGTTTTGCCGCTCAGGTTGATGTCGGCCGTCAGACGGGCACAAATATCAGTCTGTCCTGCATTCACTTTGGCTGCGAAGTCGATGAGATCCTGTGCCGAGGCGATGTCGAAGGTCTGCGTGTTAACAAAGCCATTACCTTCGGCATAGACTGTGCGATGTGTATTGAAGGGCACGGGGTACGCGTCTGTGCCCAGCGTCTGGAACCAATGGGGGTTCTCGCTGCTCTCGCCGTTCAGCATCCAGCAGAGTTCGCCGCTGGTCAGTTCGTCCTGATTAGTTTGTATGCCTGTGCTGGTGGTGCCAAGCTTGTTCAGATAATAAGAATTAGTTACCGTGGCGCGTCCGTCCATATTGCGGCCCCATGTATTGCTGTCGGTCATGTCCAGCCCGTCCACATCAGCTACGAAGAGACAGTTGCTGAAGTTTACGTGGCTTGATTCTTGTATCCATCCTACAAGACCGCCGCGGCAATTAGCCTTTGCACCCTGGAACGAACCTGCCACGACGCAGTATTCGATGGTGCTTTCTTCGGGGCTATTGTATGCCACGATGCCGCCGTCGGTGCAGTCACCATCTATATGACTGACGAAGTCCACGTCAATCACACAATGGCTGATGGTGGCGTTGCTAATCTCTTTTGCAATACCAGCGCTGTATTTGGCGAGATTTTCGATACGGCCGGCCACATGCAGGTTCTTCACCGTTCCGCCTACAACCTTATGGAAAAGGGCACCCGACGACTCGTCCCATGAATTCCATCTGTTAATGTAATTGATAGTGATGGTATGCCCCTGTCCGTCGAAGGTGCCGGCATATCCGTTCATACCCATGTTATACCAGTTACCACCACTATAAGTATACGCAGTATAGTCGATGTCGGCAGTCAGGCAGGCATTGAGGCTGCAGTTCGCAGCTGTGGTTAGGATGGCAAAGTCTCGCAGTTCCTCTGCAGTACCTATCTGATATACACCGTCAACGGGTTCCAGCGTGATACCGTCGCAGCGGAAGGTGGTCAAATTATCACACCCCTGGAAGGCGATGTTGCTGAAATGCTGGTTGGGCTTGCCGAGGAGGGTAACTGAGGTCAGCCCGCCATTCCAGGCAAAAGCATGTCCGCGTAGCATCTCCACAGAGCTGGGAATCGTGATTTCAGTCAGTAACGAACAGCTATTGAATGCATTATCCATAATTATGAGGAGTCCTTCGTTCAAGGTAACGGACTTTAGCCCCGAGCATCTGAAAAATGCAAATTGATCAATCTTAGTTACACTCGCAGGGATGTTGACAGAAGTCAAGCTCGTGCATTCTGAGAATGCGTCGTATCCGATAGTCGTCACACTCGAAGGGATGCTGACGGAGGTAATATTCGAGCAGTAATGAAAGGCACCTTTGCCAATCGCAGTAACATTGTAGGTGACTTGGTCCTTGGAAACTCGGGGATTGATATAAATGTCACCGGAATAGAAATCACGGTTGCCCTCCCCGTCTTCAACAAAAGTTACCTCTACCTCATTGTCGCCAATGATGTTGTAATAAATGCCGTTCAGGTCGAAGTCATAGGCCCTTGCCACCGTGCTCACCAATAGGGCGAGCATACACAGAAATAATTGTTTAAGTCTCATAGGCTGAAAAATATATGATTAAATACAATAGTCTATCCACAAGCCCAACAAAAATAGGGCAATAGCTATGAAAATACCTATCATTCCCAATCGCATAGAGATACGAGTGGCATGATATGGATGATTCCAAAAATACAGAAATACACTTCCTTTAGAGACTGTTACCTCATCAATATAATCTGGTTCTGTCTTACTCGCCAGTAAACGAATGGAATTTGGTGATAAAGCAACTTGATTACCTTTCAGTCCATTTGATCCAAGAAAAGCACGATGAATGGAAGTGCCGTCTTTAGTGGAAATCTTTACTACACTTAGCCGCTTCAATCCGCTTGAAGCATTCTTTCTTTGTGTTTTAAAAATAGACTCATAGTTCTGTCCATATAAAAGTACTTTATCATCGTATTCACCTGTGCTATAATCTGCAACTTGGAACTTTCCGAGATTGCTCGCCGCCGGTAGGTATCCATTCGATGAACCTTTTGTAAGGCATAGGAGTTCATAATTCCCTTTTTCCATTTATACCATTTTCCATGTGCCACTCCATCCCCCTCATGGCTTTTATATTAATAATGTATACAAGAAAAGCGGGGGATATGTCCTCACTCATCTACTACTTGGTATCGCCAAACACCATAAACTGAAATGAACTGGAAACAATAACCCCTCGCCGTAATATGCAGCCGCAAACGGCAAGGGGCCGTATGCATACGTTGCTACATATAGACGAGAGTTACCTGTCTGTCATCCTTCAGTTCTGTTGAAATTGGCGATTTCAGTAGTAAGGATGAAAGCGGAAACGCTCTCTTGATCAAGTGGCTGGCACTCGTTTTTACACGATTTGGTCCACAAGACGGGGCAAAAATACAAATAAGTAAGAGAACTGCAAAACAATTTCAAATATTTTTTTGCTTTACCGAAAGAAAGTGATTTGGAGAGACCGTCTCAAAGGGCATGAAAAACCGTGAGTTAACTCAAACAATCAATCGAGTTAACTCAATCGATGAATCGAGTTAACTCAAGGATTTACAGCCGTTCTTGAGCAAGACCAACATATTCATTTTAGCATACCCCCATTATATGCTACATAGAGTTTTTTGCGTTTTTATCTGTCAATCTGTCACAGAGCCATGTAATAGACTGAAATTCACAGCATTGCAGTGTGACAGATAGTGTGACAGATGTGACAGATATTTGGCGAAAAGAGAGTACACGCAGGGAGGCGAAAAGAGTGCACGCGCAGGGAAGCGAAAAAGCGAGCACGGCGCAGGGAGACAAAAAGAACGGCGTTGTTTGGGCAAAACAACGCCGTAGGAAGGCGAAAAGTACGCCATTAGCTTTAAGGCACTATTGTCGCTCTTAATAGTAGCAAATTCCACTATTAATACTTGCAACCGCTTGGATTGGTGAATTCAACAGGTTAAATTGGGCAAATCAATAGGTTAACTTGGACAAACCAATAGGCTGACTTGGCGGACCCAAAAGGTTTCTCCCCCAATTCTTTATGTCTTGAAGTGCATGACGCTCTTTACGGTCATGGACTCGTCGGCGGCTGTGAGATAGGAGATGGAATAGTCGCGTCCGCCCTTCTCCACATTCAGCACGACGTGCCCTCCATCGAAGGAGGCGGGTGCCACATCCTGGAGCCATGCCTTGCCGGCATCCTCGGCCCTGCGCTCGGCCGGCATTACGCCGGGGCACAGGAGGCGCTCTCCGGGATAGAGCGTGTGGTCGGAGAGGCGGGCCATTACGGGGTCGACGTTGTGCAGCTGGTCCCATACACAGCTTACGTACACCCTGGCGCGGAGGGCCGACACGAGCTGGGCGGGCATGGAGTAGTGGCCGTGATGGTTGAGCTTGGCTACGGAGACAGGGGGGCACACGCGGGCCAGCTGCTCCTCGATGTCCATGGTGGTGCCGTCGGGCTGCCGGAAGCGGTCGGAGAAGTCGCCTGCGGTAAAGAAGCGGAAGGGGCCGTAGCTGATGATCATGCCCAGGCTCATGCCGTTCTCGTTGAGCCGCCAGGGGTTCTCCTTCTCCTTCAGTTGCCGGTAGAGGTCGGTCACCTGGCCGTCGGGGGATGCTATGCGCCCGTTGGCGCACAGGTTGAACACGGAGAACTGGGGGTAGGCCCGCGGCCTGTGGAGCATGGCCACCTGGTCCGTCTCGCCCAGGCGGAACTTCTCGACCTGCAGTCCGCGATGGCGCACCATGTAGATGTAGAAGCGGCGCATCTGCTCCACGCAGTCGGCCGAGCGGTGGTCGAGCAGCGGAATGGGGTCGTCGTAGCTGGGCCAGCAGCGGTCGAAGGCCTTGCGGAAGGTGAGCCACTCGGCTGCCTGGCTGAATCCGCTAAGGGCGTACTCGCGACCGTCGCGCACCTCCCTGGAGGCATAGAAGCCCTCATGCCCGCCGTGGTCGCTATGGTAGTGGGAGAGCATCATGTAGTCCACATCGCTCCCCCGGGGATTCACACGCAGGACGTAGCGGGCTATCCACTCGCCGGCATGGCGGTCGGGGCTGGGCAGCACGGGCACGGCCAGCTTGCCGCGCCCCACGGCATTGTGGTCGCCGCAGTCGAGGAGCATGGTTGTGGCGTCGGGGAATATCATAAACATGGATTCGGCCACTCCGGTGTATATGAAGTGCACCTGGAACTGGCCCTTGCGCCATCCCGGCCAGGGGCGGCCCGCCAGCGGGTCCTTAGCGCCACGGGCAAAGGCCTCCTGGAAATCTATCAGGCAGGCGGCTCCGGCCAGAGCCCCTGCACGTAGGAATTGTCTTCTGTCCACTAGTGTATTTACTATTTAATCATTTACAATTTCTTCGACGAGCGAAGCGCAGGCGAGTTCAATTTATTCGACGAGCGAAGCGTAGGCAAAGGAATGAGGAACCGATAACCTATAACCTATAACCGATAATCTATAACCTATAACCGATCGCTCGACATTCCGAAGGGTGGCGCTTGCTACCGCAGGGACGCAAGAACCGATAACCGAATCTGCTTATTACCAAATGTCCTCGGGCGTCTCGGGGTTGTCATAGACCTCCTTGGCGCAGTACTCCAGATAGTCGATATAGAGGTAGCGGGTGGGGTCGTCCATCACCGTCTTGAACCGGATGTAATACGTCTCGTCGGGGTCCATTGTCTGCCGGATGATGATGCGGCGCGAGTTGTGCTCGCTCACCCGGGCATTAGTACCCGAACCCGGCCCGCCGGCCAACTGCACGGCGGCGCCCTTCATGAAACCATTGTTGCGCAGGAACTTGTCCATCTCGGCATTGTAGTCATCATCGTCGGTATCGGGTTCCCACCCCATCTTGCTGGGGTAGATAACATGGGCGGTGCGCACCTCCAGGGGGCCGATGCGCAGGTCGAGGGGAATGCCCATCGGGGGCAGGTTGTCGGGGTCCTTGCCCCAGTAGAACTGTACGATGCCCCTCATTACTCCGACATTGGAAATGGCATAACGTATCTCGTACGTACTGCGCATGGGGACGGGCGGCAGGCGGAAGGTGACATCCTGGATGCCGCGGATATTGAGTTCGTCTCCGTCATAATTAGGCCATCCCCGGCCCAGTCCGGTCCAGTAGAAGAAGGTGGTCTCGTCGCCCACGTACGCCCCGTCAAGATAGGGGTACTGGCTGCTGGTGGGGATATAGACGTTCTCCTTCTTGTAGTCGTAGAGCGGGTGCATGCGGAAGTCGTTGTTGGTAAACTCGGGGAAGATGGAGGCTACGTCGAAGCGGATGCGCTCCTTCATCAGGTTCTGTCGGGTAGCGCTATCGAAGAGCAGCAGGCGGTCTATGGGATAGATCATGCCATTGCGCAGGCTATTCTCTCCCGACACGTCGGGCGCGCCGATGCGAATGCCCTCCTTGGCGGCCTCGCACGATAGTTCGTGGTACGTGCCGCGGCGCCCGTTGTCCAGGCGCGGGAAGCGGTTAATGAAGACGCCGCCCGACTCGGCACTCTCGTAGAGCTTCATGAGGCGTCGTTTCCCCATCGAGGTGTAGTACTCGCTCATCGGTACGCCGAGCCGCCCGTCGGAGGCATTGTACCCCACCTCATTGTAATGCAGCACCAGCCGGTCGGTGGTAAGCCGCTCTGGCAGGAGATGATAGGTGACGAAGCGGTTCAGCAAGTTGTCCTCGCTATGGTAATTACGGTCGCGGGCGGCATCGGGATAAATGCTCTGTGCGTTCAGGTAGTCCACAACATCATCCACCGTTATCTGCAGAGGCTCCTTGCCCAGCAGGGCACTCCAGAGGCTATCGGTCTCGGCAAAGAAGGTGTAGCCATAATAACGGTGCTCGGGCGTATAGAAGTCATTGATGGTGCCAGCTGTAGGACGGACGAAGACGGGCAGTTGTCCACTCAGATAGGTTCTCTCGTAGGCCTCGTCCTGATACTGCTGCAGGGAGTCGATCAGTCCTACGGCCTGAACCAGCTGGGCTGCCACATAGAATCCCTCGCGCCGCTTTTCAACAATATCGAAGAGCAATTGGCCCAGCGTGTTATCGGAGGGGCGGACAACTCCGTGGGCGGCATGCATGACACCATTTAGCAGGATGATATCCCGATTGCGCTCGTCCAGCGATGCGCCGCAGATCTGGATGCGGCCTATGATAGAGTCTTCCTCGGGGTAATGAACCGTAAGCTTGCGGTCGTACATGTTGGCAGTGGGAATCTCGGCATCCTGGCGAACGGGGAAATCGTAGGTGTGGTAGAGTATCTCGTCGCCCCCGTCGATAATGCTGTTATAGACGATAACCTTCTCCATGGAATCGCGCTTGTGCTCGCTGGGAAACCCTTCCCAGGAGGGGCTGGCAATCAGCCCCTGGGCACAGAGCGTGTCCAGGAAAGCCTGAATAGCATCGTTTGTCGGCGCAAAAACGGTATAGTGGCCTCGGGCCGAGAGCAGCTGACGCAGGGTGGTCTCGCTCGCCTTACTCACCGGCACCAGGCCCAGCAACCGCGCGTATTCGCTGTACTGCTCGTGAGAATCCAAATAGTCCATAATGGTCTTTTCCCGGAAGACGTAGCGACTCGAGATATCAACTTCCTCGGTGCAGCTCCAAACTGCTGCAAGAATCAGCATGCAACAAAATATCCTATAAATTCTCATAATATTTACCATTAGACTATTTACAATTTCTTCGACAAGCGAAGCGTAGGCAAAGGCCGTCCGGTTACTTCGACGAGCGAAGCGTAGGCAAAGGCCGTCCGGTTACTTCGACAAGCGAAGCGCAGGCGAGTTCAATTTATTCGACGAGCGAAGCGTAGGCAAAGGAATGAGGAACCGATAACCTATAACCAATAACCTATAACCTATAACCGATAACCTATAACCGATAACCTATAACCTATAACCAATAACCTATAACCGATCGCTCGACATCCCGAAGGGTGGCGCTTGCTACCGCAGGGACGCAAGAACCTATAACCGAATCTGCTTATTACCAAATATCCTCGGGCGTCTCGGGGTTGTCATAGACCTCCTTGGGGCAATACTCCATATAGTCCAGCACCAGATAGCGGTCCAGGTAGTCAAGGCACGACTTGAAACGGATGTAATACGTCTCGTCTGGCTTCATGTACTCGCGTACGATGATGCGCCTCACCTGGCTCTGAACGGAGCGCCCGGTCGTAGTCTCGCCCGTAGAGTATATGTTGGCACCCTTCATGAAGCCGTGGTTGCGCAGGAACTTGTCTATCTCGGAGTTGTAGTCCTCGTCGTCGGTATCCTCCTGCCATCCCATATTGCTGGGGTACGTACCGTTGGGGGTATCGAAGTAGAGGCCGCCCATGCGAAGGTCCAGGGGAATGCCCATGGGACGGAGCCTGTCGGGGGAGGAACCCCAGTAGAACTGATAGATGCCTCGGTTTGAGTCGGCAGCCGTTATGCCATAGCGTATCTCGTAGAGCCCTTCGCGGGGAACGGGCGGCAGGCGGAAGATAACGTCTGTGAAGCCCTGGCTGGCCATCTCGTCGCCGTAGTAGGTTATGAAGCCCTTCTCGCTGTAGGTGCCGCCAGTATTATAGCCCAGCATACTGCCCTCGCCCACCCAGGCATCATCCAGGTACTTGTAGTCGCGGTCTGGCGGGAAATAGGTGTAACGGGCTGTGCCCAGGCGGACATCATTGTTGGTCAGCTCGGGGAACATAGCGGCCGCATCAAAACGGATGCGCTCGCTGCCCAGCTTCTCCTGCAGCCTCTGGTCATAGACGAGCAGCTCGTCGAGCGGATATACCATTGCATTGCTCAGGTTGCCGGCCTGACCCGTGAGCGCAGCGCCAATCCGTACACCCTCTCCGTCGGAGGGGCAGGACAGTTCGTGATAGGTGCCGCGGCGCCCGCTGTCGAGGACGGGGAAGCGGTTAATGAAGACGCCGCCCGACTCGGCACTCTCGTAGAGCTTCATGAGCCTGCGCTGGCCCATTGATACGTAGTACTCGGCCATGGCCACGGTGAGGGTGCGAATGGTGGGATTGAAGCCCACTTCGTTGCGGTGCTGCACGATACGGTCGGCAGCCAGACGGACGGGCAGCAGGTGGTACGTGACGAACTGATAGAGCAGGTTGCCCTCGTCTGCATAGTCGTCTCCCCTACTGGCCTCGGGATAGAGGCCCAGTCCGTCCAGGTAGTCCACAACATCGCGCGGGGTAATCTCAAGAGCCGGACGGCCCAGGGCCTGGCTCCAGAAAGCATCCGACTCGGGGAAAAACGTATAGCCGTAGCGGCGATGGGAGGGCATGTCGTGACCGTGGAAGTCCTTGTCGTGACCACTCAGGTAGAGCAGCCGGTAGGCATCGTCCTCAGCCTTCAGCAGACTGTCGCGCAGGCCCACGGTCTGGGCCAGGAGGCAGGATACGTAGATACCCTCGCGCCGCTTGCTGACAACATCTGTTATGAGGTCGCCCAGTGTATTGGTATTCGAAAGCACTACACTGTCTACGGCATGAATAAAGCCATTGGAGGCCGGGATGTCGCGGTTCAGGCGATGGATAGGGCTTCCGTTCACCAGAATGGTCTCGGGGTCGTCGCCATAGGAAACCGTCAGTTTGCGGTCGTACATATTGGGGCGGACTATCTCGGCGTTCTGGGCAATGGGAAAGTCGGCCGTCATCAATGCTTCGGCATGGTCTCCGCAATCGATGATACTACTCATCACCACCAGGGAGCGGATAGAGTCGAGCTTGCCGTTCTGCGCCAATGCGTCCCAGGTAGGTTCCGCGATGATGCCGTCAGCCTGCAGTTTCAACAGATAGGCCTGAATGGCATCGTTGGTGGGAGGAAAGACGGTGTAGTGGCCGCGGGCTGAAAGCAACTGCCCTACGTTGGTCTGCGTGATGGGGCTGACAGGTGTCTGGAAGAGCAGGTCGTAGTAGGTGCTGTACTGTGTGTGCCTCCGCAGATAGTCGGAGATGGTATAGTTTTGATAGACGTAGCGGGCTGTAGTATCGACCGTCTCCCGACAGCCGCTCAACAGCATCGTTGCTACGACAGATAAGGCAATTAATGACAGATTCTTTTTCATTATCTATAATAATACTCAAGAAAAAAAAGTGAGTGCGCCCCTCCCTATCGTTCGGAGCAGGAGAGGCACACTCACCACTTAGATTATCATGATGCTCTACTTTATGAGTATCAGCTTGCCATCGATGATGTTCAGACCGCGCTGCGGCTGACTGAGGCGCTGCCCCTTCAAGTTATAGATACCCTGGCTGCCGGCTTCAGGCTCGGCTGCACGAACCCTGTCGATGCCGGTGGGCATGCCTGCCGTGCCCAGGTACTTGATCTGAGCACTGGGGATGATGTCGTTCCAGAAGCAGATTTCGGCCACATCGATATCCTTCTCCTCGCCATCATTGTCGGCAAAGAAATAGCACAGTTCGCGCATCACCCAGGTACCAGGTACTGGGTTGGCAGCCTGGTTGATCTTCACTCCGTCTATGTAGATGTGCATGAGGTTGTTCTCCACCTTGAAGACGATGCGGTGCCACTTGTTCTCCTCCAGCGAGCCAGCATAGTTCAGGCCGCCCTGGCGGATGCCTATCTGCCCGTTGAGGGTGAAGAGGCTGGCATCCGAACCGTTTGTCATATCGGCCTGGTAGAGCACATTATAGCCGTTGAGAAACTTGAACCGCACATCCATCAGGACTGTGAAGGAATTCAGGGTTCCGCTCTCCTCGTTATGGGCCATCTGTAGGCTGCTGCCAAAGGGCACGGTAATAGCACCGTTTCCGGCCGACGGGCCTTCGATGGGCACAATGCCCACGGAAGCCAGGTCGTCAACCGCCTGGGGCGTGCCGCCGTCCTTGTGGTAGGAACCCTTCAGGGTGGCGGTGCCCGTTCCGGCCATCAAATCGTTGGGGTCGTCGAAGGTCCAATGACCACTGGGATCCAGGAAGGGCTCTTCGTCCCACTCCTGATCTACGGCTCCCAGTTCGCGGGCATGCGCCTCGCTCAGGGGTACGTCCCAGAAGCGAAGTTCGCAAAGCTCATTGTAGCATTCCTCGCCGCTGTCGTCGGCAAAGAGCAGTACTTCGGACATCATCGTCCAGGCGGGGCTTGCGCTGGTGGCCTGACCCACCTTGTCGCCATCGATATAGACGGTGGCTACACCGGCCTTTACTACGAAGACGATGCGATGCCACTTCATGTAAACCATCTCGCCGTGATAGCCCAGACCGCCCTCGTTGCGCCCTATCATTCCCTTGCTGATGAAGAGGCCGGCATCGCTGTTGTTGAGGACATTCTTCTGGAAGAGGGCATTGGAAACGCCGAGCATTCGTGGACGGAGGTCGAACATCAGCGTATAGTCGCGCAGTTCGTCGTAGCCCGTATTATTGGTGAGCCAGAGGTAGGTATCCTCGTTCACACCGATAGCACCATTACCTTCTTTAGGTCCGTCTATGGCTGAGAAACCGTTGCCCTCGAGGTCGGTGGTAACCTCAGGACCATTCTCGCCTTTGAAGGCTGCCTGCAGGGTGGCGGCACCCGTTCCGGCCAGGAGGTCGGACGGGTCGTCGAAGGTCCAAACCGCATACGGCTCAGGCATACCCTCGCCCAACTTAATCTGTGTTACGGTCACCTCTATGGGATCCATGTATTCGGCCTCAACTGTGATGACGCCCGTACGCGTTCCCTCCTCGGTCAGGGGCTGGGCGCGGAAAAGATAGTTCTTCTCGCCTTCAGCCCATTCGGTATCGAGGGCCTCTATCCAGTCGGGCAGAGTGAAGGTGAAGGGCACGTTGGAATTAACGTTGATGGCGAAATCGGTTTCGTCGATGAGTCGGACACTGGGTGTCTGCACCAGCAGAAGTTCCTCGACATCGCTGTAGGGGTCGCCCAGCCGGGCTGCCATCTTCTCGCTCAGGGCTATATCCCAGAAGCGGATGCTGGCTACGTTGACCAACCCCTCCTCGCCGTCTTCGTCGGCAAAGAGAAGGGCTTCGGGACCCATAATTGCGTAGTCCACGGTCCGAGTGTATTCGCTCAGCTTCTCTCCGTTAACATAAAGTGTGGGGCAACCGTCCTTTACGACATAGAGTATGCGATACCACGTCTCGGTCTGGAAGTCGCCGTTGTAGCCCAGGTTGCCGCCGCGCCCCAGCTTGTTGTCCTTGAAGAAGAAGACCGCATCGCTGGTGTTGGCCATATTGGTCTGGAGCATAGACTTGTAGCCGCTCAGGTCGTTGAGCATTACATCGTACAGGATGGTATAGGTTCTGTGCTCCTCATTGCCCGAGTTGGCCTGCAGCCAGAGGTAGGAGTCCCTGGGCACGGTAATGGCCAGGTTGTCGTCCGTGGGGCCAGGTATGGACTTGAAGCCGTGTGCTTCATAGTCGGCGGTCTGCTCGGGACCGGATGCGCCCTTGAAGGCAGCAGACAGCTTGGATGTGGCACCCTGATTCTGCATGAGGTCGGCAGGATTGTCGAAGGTCCACCAGCCCAAAGCCTCGGGTGCCTCGCCCTCATCAACAAAGATCTGTTCTACGGTTATCTCCTGGTCGTCCAGACCCTCGGCCTTAACGATAATGGGGTCGCTGCGGCGTCCGCTGTAGTCCATTGGCTGGGCGCGGAACTTATATTCGCGCTTGCCCATGAAGGGGGCTATGTCAACACCTTCAATCCAGTCGGGGAGCTGGAAGGTGAAGGGCATATTGGCATTGATGGTGACGGTGAAGTTGAGGTCATCCACCACCTTGACGTTCGGGGTGAGGATATTCACGTAGGTCTCCTCAGAGGGGGCTATGTTCGACAGGGCCTTGATCTCGTTGTCGGTAAGTCCGTAGTCCCAATATGAGAACTCAGCCAGGTAGGTATCGGACATTTCGCCGTCGTCGTCGATGTAGATGTAGAAGCCCCAGGGATCAATCTCCCAACTTGGTCCGCCGGGGAAGTTGATGGTCTGCTGCCCGTCTACATAGATGTAGCAGTCGCCTTCGCGATTGGCAAATACGATGCGGTGCCAGGTCTCGTTCTTTATCTCTCCGAAGTATCCGCCCATGGCTCCCATGCCGATTTTGTTGTTCAGGATGAAGAGGTCGCCGTCGTTAACGTTGGTACCATTCGTCTGGAACAAGCAGTTATAGGGGCTGGCATTGGGCAACATCATGTACCACATAATGGTCCAGTTCTGTGTGGTGGAGGCACCTGCGGGCCGGCCTATTCTCATACCCGAGCCCTTGGGCAGGAAGATGGCGCCGTCGGTCTCGGTCGGTCCGTCGGCCACGGTAATGCCGGCTGCATCCAGGCTCTCGGCCGCACTTACGGCATCATTACCGGCCATCACGGGCGACATTACGAACTCGCCGTCCTGTGGCGAGAGCAGATCGTCGGGGTTGTCGAAGTTCCAGTGGGCACTAGGCTTGATCATCTCGCCCTCTCCGCCCTCGGCTGTCTTGAAGCTGGCGGTAATGGGGTCGGAGATATTGTCATAGCTATCGTATGCCACCACCTCAACGGTGTATGCCGTGCTGGAAGCCAGTCCGCTTATGGGCAGGCTCAGCTTCTCGGGCATACCGCTGTAGAGATAGAACTGTGAGAAGACGAAACGTTCGAAGATGCCGAACCCGTCCTTGAAAACGCGTACCCGATAGCGGAAGACGCAATCGTTGTCGGTAGCCTGCGGGAAGGTTATGGTGGCTTCGGTAGCCGCAGCCTCTACGCTGACCTGGGCACTCTTGGGGAATGCGGGAGCAGGCAGTCCGTCGCGCAGGGGACGATTGTCGGGGTTGTCGTCGCGGTCGCGTATGTCGGCATACTGGAACTGGCTGCCGTCGAAGGGAGCCTTCAGCACCCAGCGCTCTTCGGGATGAATCTCCGTATTGCGGTAGGTGTCGAAGCGGCGGATCTCTATATCGCCGTTCTCCAGCTCAGTGAGAATCATGCCCTCGGTGCTGTAGGCATAGCCCTCGGGATGGATGCCGGCATTTACGGCACCCGGGTGAATC
Organism: uncultured Prevotellaceae bacterium; assembly: GCA_946407895.1. Classification (GTDB taxonomy): domain Bacteria; phylum Bacteroidota; class Bacteroidia; order Bacteroidales; family Bacteroidaceae; genus Physcousia. The sequence goes on along the minus strand of CAMJQA010000054.1, from coordinate 11,211 downwards.
TCGCCATAGGTCGTCGAGGCCGTATTGATGACTGTGTAGAAGTTCTTGCGCGGCGAATCGGGGTTAGTGCCCTGGTGAATGCTGCGCGGATCGCCCAGGGGGTAATGGCTGTGACCGGCGAAGACCACGGCCTGGGGGTACTTGTTGAGCACCGCGTTCAGGTCGCTCATGCCCCAGGAACTGCCGTTCTCATATTCGGGCCAGGAGCCATAGACCGTCCACTGGGGCGGCACGTGGGTGAATACGAAAATGGGCTTGCCCGGACATTCCCCTGCCGCCTGCTGCATCCAGTCGTCCAGCTGCTTGCGCAGGTCGGCAGGATAGGCATTCGAGCTGGTGGTCCTCATGCTGATGGTGATGAAGGGGTAACCCTTGATGACCTTGTACTGATCCAGGGGGTAAGGCTCTCCGCCGTTGAAGACCTTCAGGGAATTCTGGTAGTTCGAGGCACCACTGGCATTTGCGTGGTCGTGGTTGCCCATCGTAAAGAGCAGCTCGCCCACGGGATTGGTGAAGTTAGCCTGGTCGTTGAATACGCTTACCAACTGCTCAAACTGGTCCATGCGTCCGGCATCAGCCAGGTCGCCCACCACAGCCAGAGCATCCAGGCTGCCATAGGAGGTCAGGTTCTTCAGCGCCTTGGGCACTTTCACCATGGCACCCTCGCCCACTCCGTTGTCAAAATGGACATCGCTAATCACACCAAAGGACAGGCGCTCCTGGGCAGCAGCATTCATGCTCGCCCCCAGCAGGCAAAGCCCTAACAGGGAATGAGTAAAAATCTTGTTTCTCATACGCATTATGTTAAAATGGTTACACAAATATTATTATATTTTTTGCAAATTTACATAAAAATCGCAATATACGAGCCTATCTGATAAAGAAAAATCATTTTCTTTGGTGGAAAGACATAAAAAGCAACGACAATTCCCGATTTTGCGCTTTAAATTCTGCCGTATTGCCCGCTGAACGGAGTACGCCTGGGGGTTGGCCACCGTAACCGGCAACCGCAACACCGCCGCCCGGCCCTACCACGGGTCTTCCGGCTTCACGGGGTTGTCATATACTGCCTTGGGGCATAGTTCCAGGTAGTCCATGAAGAGCGTGATGGGATAGTCGAGGCATAGCTTCATGCGCAGGTAGTAAACCTTGTCGGGGCTCATACGCTCCCTCACCAGTATGCGGCGCGAGGATATGGCGTCCTTGCGCTCGGTGAAGCTGGAGCCCGGCATGCCGCTGTGCGATTTCACCCCGGGCATAGCATCGTGGTTGCGCATGCGCTTCTCCAGCTCGGCGTTATAGTCGTCGTCTTCGCTCTCCTCTTCCCATCCCACACTGGTATTGGTGCGTCGCAGGTCGATGGGGATGCCCACTATGTGCATCTTCTCGGGGTCGGAACCGAAATAGATCTGATACATGCCGAAGAACGGCTGGCAGGAGACGCGATAGCGCAGTTCGTACACATCCTCGATGGGAACGGGAGGCAGCGTGATGGTGCAATCGCCATAGCCCTCGAACTTCACCTCGTCGCCCTCGAAGTCCATCCACCCGGTCATGCGGGCCGTCTGGTACTTGAAGTATGTGGTGCCCTCGTTAATCCTGATGTCGCGCAGGAAGGGGTAGTCCTTGTCGGCAGGGATAGAGCGGTTCATGTGGGCATCGTCCATCAGCTCGTTCATGCGTATGTCGCAATTGGTAAGCTCGGGCGATATGGAGGCCACGTCGAACCGCATACGTTCCTTTCCCAGGTTCTCGCGCGTAGCCCGGTCGAAGAAGAGGAACTTGTCGATGGGATACACCATTGCATTTACCAGGTTGTTCTCATCCTCCACATTCGGGTCGCCTATGAGTACGCCCTCCTTCCCCTCTTCGCAGTACAGTTCGTGGTAGGTTCCCCTGCGCGCATCGTCCAGCACGGGGCAGCGGTTGATATATACGCCGTTCGACTCGGCACTCTCGTAGAGCTTCATCAGCCGGCGGTGGCCCATCGTGTAGTAGTACTGCATCTTGGGTATGCCCAGGTTGCCCGTATTGATGTCGTAGCCCTGCTCGTTGTAGTGGTTCACGATGTAGCCCTTGGGCAGGCGCCTGTTCAGTATGTGGTAGGTGACGAAGCGGTTCAGCAGATTATCCTTGTCCTTATAGTTGCGGTCGTTCCTGGCCTCGGGATAGACGCCTTTTTCAGCCAGGTACTTCACCACATCGTCCACTGTAATCTCCAAGGCGGGCTTGCCCAGCGTCTGACTCCACAGCTCGTCGGTCTCGGCAAAGAAGGTGTAGCCGTACTTGCGGTGCTCGGGGTGGTTGGTCAGGTGCTCGAAGAGTCCCTGGTTCTTCATATCCTCGTACCGCTCGTCGCGTACGGCATTCAGCGTGTCGCGCAGCCCCACAGCCAGAGCGAGCATGGAGGAGACATAGAAGCCCGGCCTTTTCTCCTCCACCTGATTCTTCAGCCAGTCGCCCAACCGGTTCTCGCTGCTCAGCACGGGCTTGTGCACGCAATGGATGGTTCCGTTGATGAGGGGTATGTCGCGGTTCTTCTCGTCTATGGGACTGCCGTTCACCGTAATATCGGCCATCTCGCCCAGTATGCCATAGTGAACCACCAGCTTATGCTCGGCCATATTGGGGATGATGATCTCGCCGTCCTGAGTGCTCGTGAAGTCCCATGTCTGTATGGCAGGCAGGTTGTCTCCGCTGTCTATGATGCTGTTGAAGACGATGAGCCTCTGCATAGAGTCGCGCACCTGCTCGGTGGCGAATCCGTCCCACGAGGGCTCGCTGATTTTTCCCCTCTGTGCCAGCGAGTCCAGGAAGTGCTGCAGCGCGTCATTGGTTGGTGCGAAGACCGTGTAGTGCCCGCGCGCCGAGAGCAGCTGCCTGATGGTGGTCCGCGTCATCGGGCTGGCAGGCGTCTTGCCCAGCAGCTCGCAGTACTGGCTGTACTGTTCGTGGCCGCTGAGGTAGTCCCATATCGTACGCTCCTGGAAGACATAGCGCGCCGAGGTATCTACGTCCTCCGTGCAGGAGGCCAACGAAAGCACCAGCAGGAAAAGCGGTGCCAGAAAGCTATACCTATGCATATACAGACATTTTTTCCATTTTCCAAGGTCAAAGATACGATTTAGTGAGGGATTTACAAAATAAATGCCGTTTATTTTTGCCTAACCGGGCGTTAGTGGCTTCCACCGGAGGCAAAAGAGACAATTTTATGAGGGATTTGCAAAATAAATGCCGTTTAGTTTTGCTTGTCAGGGCTATCGTAATATTGTTTTGCGAGGGATTTGCAGGAAAAACGGCTATTTTGCCGTTCCCGGAATAGGCTGGGAAGCTTTTCATAGGGCTGGCCGACATGGTCCATACCTCGTTGACGATGACATGGGGCCAGCGTTACAACGATGAACCCCGGCAGAATCCTTTCGGACTGCCGGGGTTCATTTCATTTAGAGGGTTTACTCTATCGTAGCATGCCTGCCGCCGCCTGGCGACGGGGGAAGGGAGCGATGCTGAGACGTTCCATCACCTTTAGCGCACCAATACGCGGCGGCCGTCGATGATGTAGATTCCCTTCTGCGTAGCCTTCTTCAGCTGGCGGCCCTGCAGGTCGTAGATGGTGCCGCTGGTGGCAGAGCGCACGGTGGCTATGCCGTTGGCGAAGGGCTTCAGCACGGGATAGCTGCCCTCGGCCATGTCGCAGTACCACACCTGGGGATCCCATGCCACTACCTGGCTCTGCAGAGCGGAGAAGTTGCTGCCGTCGTAGTAGATGACGGTGCTGAGGTCTTCGCCGTCGCGAACAGGACCGAAGTTCTTGTCGGTATTGTTCCATACGGCCACATTATTGTACGTGCCCAGGGGCGTTGCATCCTGGAAGCCGCCGCCTATGATGCCGCCGCCGCGGTTGATGGTGCCGGCTGCATAGCACTGGGCCATATCGACCTTACCGCGCACGCGGCCGATGATACCGCCGGTGAGGTCGCCCGAACCGTTCACCTCCACGTTCGTATAGCAGTTCAGGAAGTGGCTCTCGTCGGCTATGTTACCGAACATACCGCCGCAGTAGCCATTCGTCACGGTGAGCTTACCGGTCACCCATACGTTCTCCACATAACAGGGCTGGGCGTAGGTGGAATGACCCAGGTATCCGGCCAGAATGCCCGTACCGCTGGCCTGGCACTCGACATTGGCATTCTCCACGCCCAGGTTGCGCACGTTGCCGCAAAGCACGCCGAAGATGCCGTTGTACCACTGCTCGGGATTGTTGGACGTGAAGTTGCGGATGACGTGGTTCTTACCGTCAAAGTCGATGAAGGGATAGCCGTTCGACTGGTCGGCGATGTCGAAGAGTGGCTTCCAGTCTGTAACGCCCTCCATGTCAACATCGGCCTCCATGACCACGTAGTTCATACGGCCCGAGACGAGCACGTTGATAAGGTTGGCCATGTCGGCTGCCGACTTCACGACGAACGGTCTTTCCTGAGAGCCGTCGCCCATATCAACGAATTCGTTGCCGTAGGTGCCGTCACTGTTCCTGAAGACAGCCTTGTGCGTGTCGTCGAGCACGGGATAGGCATCCTCGCCCAGCGTCTGGAACCAAACGGTTCCGGCATCGCCCTGGGCAGCATTCAGCAGGAAGCAGATTTCGCCGCTTGCCAGCTGCTCTGCCTTGACGCTCTTGCTCTTGTCCATGGTCTTCTCGCCAAAGGCGCGGGCAGCACTGCCCTCGAGCCAGTAGTTCGAGCCGAAGTAGTTAGCATTGTGGTCGCGCAGACGGCCTACGATGGCGCCGCCATAGGTGGGTTGGCCCTCGCCGGTGAACTTCACGTCGCCCACGCTGATGCAGTTGTGGATGCCATAGAAGGAGCCGTTGTTCAGGTAACCAAGGATACCGCCTGCATAGCACCCGGCCGACTCGAAGTAGAGCTTGCCGTAGTGGGCGCAGTTCTTTATGGAAGCATACTCGTGGGAATAGCCGGCGATGCCGCCGAAGCAGTCATTGCTGGAACCCACCGTGAGCGTGCCGGAGAAGGTGCAGTGCTCCATGGAAGAGCTTACACGCAGCGAACCTACGACGCCGCCTACGTGGTGCACGGTGCCCTGCGTGGCATCGATAACCAGCGAGGAGTGTACGTTGCGGACGGTGCCGCCGTAGATCCATCCGATGGCGCCGCTGGCCGAACCGGCAGCCGTCAGCGTGCCGTCGATGCTGAAGTTCTCGATGGTAGCACCGTCGGCATTGCCGAAGAGACCGTTATAGTCGCCCGTGCCTACATAGCTGAAGCCGGTAATCTTATGGTTCTGTCCGTCGAAGGTGCCGGTGAACGGGATTTCAGAAGTGCCGATGGGCTTGAACCTCTCGGCTACGTCGGTCAGGTCAATATCTGCGGCCAGGGCCACATTCATGTCGTTGTATCCGGCCTTGACCATATTGGAGAGCCAGAGGATCTGGTCGGCATCGGTAATCTGATAGATGCCGTCCACCATCTCGGGGCTGTTGCCGTAGAAGCGCTTGTAGAGCGGGTCGTTTACCAGCTCGCCCTGTGCCAGGGCCTCCTCGGTGGTATATGCACCGGCAGACCACTTCTCGACGATGCCGTTGAAGACCTGGTCGGCCTGTGTCATCTCCTCCTGCGTGCAGCCGTTGGCCTCGTCGAAGACTACCATGAGGTAGGCCTCGCACATATTGATGAGCGAAGCGTAGGCGCGCTTGCCCTCATAGATCTGCTGGAAGAGGTCGGAGAGGGCCTTCACCTGTGCGTAGGCGTCGGCCACGGTGGCAGCGCTTTCGGCCTTCTGCACGGCATCGGCGAGCGCCGTCCTGAGTTCATTGCTGAAGTTGGGGCGCAGCTTGAAGTCGCCCACGTCGCCTACATATTCGAGCACGGTCTTGGCGCGAGCCACCTGGCTCTGCAGGGCTTTCTGTATGTATGGCAGGGCATCCTCGCCTGCATCGGGTCCGGCGAAGGTGAGCTTGAAGTTGCCTAAGCCCATCCAGTCGTTGCCGCCAGCCGTACCCTCGTTGCGGATACCGAAGGTAATCGTGCCGTCGGTAACATGTGCCACGATGAGGTTGTCGGCATATCGGCCGCCCTTGATGGCATATACCATACCGGTGGATCTGTTGGGTGTCCAGCCGATTTCGTTACCGTTGTCGTCGAAGAGAAGCACGTCCTTTGAATCGTCTTCCTCCAGATAGGAGTTCTCCTTGCTGACAGCTGCGTCCAGGGAGATGGCGTCCTCGCTGGCAGCCATCACGTAGTTCACGTTGTCGTTGATGTAGATGTAGGCGCCGTAGTTCGTGTTGCCATCGGGCAGGCTGCCAGGACGGAACACGGCATTTGCCGAGACGATGTAGTATCCGTTGGGCAAGCCGGTAACGGTCTGGTGCAGGTCGAAGAGTCGTCCGTCCCTGGCCTCAAGCGCAACACCTTCGCCCTCGGGATGTGCATAGTGGCTGGGGGTGGAACCGCTCCATCCTCCCACGACGCTACTGCCCGAGAAGTCGGGGTTCGTAACGAAGCGCGTGATGTCGCTGCCGGGCTGGAGCGAGTTGCTGATGGCTGCATCAAGCATGGTGCCGATGCGGGCCGTCTCGTCCTTGATTTCCTGGGTGCCCAGCAGTTCGTTATCGATGATATACTGTGCGCCGCCGTAGGGATGTTCCTCGGAGGGCTCGTCGTTGCTGTAGAGATAGTCCTCGAGCAGGTCTCGCTCGGGGCAGATGATTTCGGGATGAGCCTCCAGCTCGGCCTTTGTGGCCTCTACCTTCTCGATGAAGGCCTTGTAGGCGGCTTCGTTCTCGAGCAGCTCGGCCTTGCTGTTCATCAGGTTGGCATATGCCTCGGTCAGTGCCTCGAGGGTGTTGATGGCGGCGATGGCCTTCACCTCCTCCACGTAGGCATCCTTGAGGGACTTCTGTGCCTTCATGTCGTTCACGAAGTTGGTTTCGCCGCTCAGCATGGCGTCGCGCAGGCCGGCCACGTCGCCGTCCTTCACATAGCCGTACTCGCCGCCGAAGCCATAGACCAGGCCGTGCGTGTTGTCCAGCACGGGATATTCGTCCTCGCCGATGGTCTGGAACCACTGCGGATCGACGAACGTCTCATTGTTGAGCCTCCACGTCACCTCGCCGCTGGCTATCTGGTCGGGCGTGGCCATCATGGAGCGGGCCGAGTTCTGGTCGCCGGTACCGCGTACGGCGCTGCCCTCGAGCCAGTAGTTGGGCCCCATTACCGACTCCGTCCAGCTGCGCAGGCGGCCTATGATGGCGCCGCCGTAGTTGGGCGTGCCGCCGTCGAGCATACGTACCTCACCTATGTTCAGGCAGTTGCAGATGCCGGGATTTCCGCTGTTATTGATGTAGGCCACGATGCCGCCTGCATAGCATTCGGCATTGGCAAAAAGCACCTGGCCGTAGTTGGCACAGTACTCCACGCGGGCTGTGTTGGTGTAGCCCACCACGCCGCCAAAGCAGTCGTGTCCGGCCTCAACCGTAAGCACGCCGCTGAAGGAGCAGTGGCGCACCACGGTGGTGCCCTGTGCATCGCCCACCACGCCGGCCGTGTGGGTCACCGACTTGTCGGCCGGCACCAGGATGTTCATGTAGGAGTGTACGTTAGAGACGGTTGCGTTATTGGCATATCCGATGGCACCATTGATGGCACCGGCACAGGTGAGGTCGCCCTCGATAGTGAAATTCTGCACCGTGCCGTTCTGTACAGAGCCGATGAATCCTGCCTGCCCCGTCTGAGCTATCATCAGGAAACCGGTTATGCGGTGGTTCTGTCCGTCGAAGGTGCCCGTGAAGGGCGTCTGGGCCGTGCCGATGGGAATCATGCGGGCATTCTCCTCGTCGGTGAACTGGATGTCGGCCGTCAGCTTGGCGCTGAGGGCGCCGTTCTGTGTGGCGGCGATGTAGTTGGCAAACCACACCACGTCGTTGGCACTGGCCAGCTGGTAGCAGCCGCTGGCGTCGGGTGTCAGGTAGTCGGATTTTATCTGTCCGCAGACGGCGCAGATACCGCTCTGGTATGTATGTGCCGGCACTTGAGCGCCGCTGTCTGTATTGCTGTAGGTGGTATTGCCCATGGGCTGTCCGTCGCAGCGGAAGCCGTCGGACGGAACGGCATATACGGGCTTGCCGTCAGCGGCGGTGGTGGGGTTCTGGTCCTGGCCTATCGTCTGGCGCCATGCGCCCTCGGGGTCGCCGCCGTTCAGCAGGTAGGCAAGCTCGCCGCTGGCTATGGCCCCCTCGGGGATGGCAGCCACTTGCTCGCCATAGATGTCGAAGCAGTTGGACCACACGGTGGCATCGTTGCGATAGAAGGCCTTGCCGGCGTCGTTACCCGTGACCTCGGCCGTGCTCCAGCATGCGGTGATGGAGCTCTGCGCGCCGCCCGTCCAGCCGGTGATGGCTGCACTCTCGCGTCCGCCGGAGACCTTGCCGGTGACGTAGCAGTTGCTGATGCGGAAGGTGGCGGCGCTGCTCATGTTCACGCCGATGATGCCGGAAACGTTCTGCGCTGCGCCCAGGGCCTCGCCCTCGAAGCCCAGGCGGTCGAGCGTAACCGTGCCGCCGCCGTTGGAGCCGCCCACGATGCCTATGAAGGCATTGCCGCTCAACTTGGCGTTCCGGAGGGTGAAGTTCTTGATGACGGCACCGCCGCTGACGCGACCGAAGAGGCCTACGTAGTCAACGCCCTCCTTCTCGATGGCGAGGTTGCTGATGACGTGTCCCTGGCCGTCGAACGTGCCGGTGAAGAGGTACGCCTCGGTGCCGATGGGGTCGATGGCCACGCCGCTCATGTCGATGTCGGCGGTCAGCTTGGCATTCAGATCAGCCTGCCCGCCGTTGACGGCCTGGGCAAAGGCTACGAGGTCCTGCGCCGTAGCTATTTCGGTGAAGGGAGCGGTTACGGGCGGGGCTGCCATGCCCAGCTCGGCCACCTGATCGTCGGTGAGTGGCGTTTCCCAGAATGCGACGGTGGCGACGTAGGTCTCGGTCTTTTCGCCGTCCTCGTCGCAGAAGAGGTAGAAGCCCCAGGCGCCGATCTTATGCCGGTTGTTGGCATCGGGATTGGCGTTGATGAGCTTCTCACCGTCAACATAGACCTTTACGGTGCCTTCGCTGTAAGTGATGACCACGCGGTACCACTTGTTGTTCATTATGCTGCCGAAGTAGCCGCCCATGGATGCGACGCCAATCTTGTTCCCATTGATGAAGAGGTCGCCGTCGTTGGCGTTGGCCTCATCGGTCTGGAACAAACCGTTATAGGGGCTGGCATTGGGCATCTTGATGTCCATCATGATGGAGTACGTGGTCGATTCCTCGGAGCCAGCGGCACGCGCCACCTTCAGGGCAGCCGTAGCCGGAATATTGATAGCCTTGGAGCCCTCCGTGGGACCCTCGGCCTGGACGATGCCGGCCTCCTCTACCGAGGTGAACCTGATGCTATTGGCGCTGAGCACAGCGGGCGTCATCTCAAGACTGCCCTTGTCGGCCGTCATCAGGCTGGCCGCATCGTTGAAGTTCCACTGAGCGGTTGGCTCGGGCGTGCCCTGTGCCGCTGCGCTCAGACTGTTTCCTGCGAGGCACGTCAGTGCGAGCAGGAGAAAGAATGTAATTTTCTTCATAAGCTTGAACTAATAATTAATAATGGTATATATAACGCTAAAATGTCTCCACGGGGCGTATTTATGGTTATTTTTGGGTTCTTTTATACTATTTCCGAGCCAAAAATACGTTTTTCTTGTATAACCGCAAAATCCCAGCGGAGTTTTTTTTATTTAATGCAAGAAAAAAAGATTCTCTCGCTTGCGAGTGGAGGGGAACGGGTACAACCTTGCGCCCCCAGCATAGGGGCGGGCAACCGCGGGGGCACGGGCGAGGCCGGAGGGTTGCGGGGCAGGGCTGCGGTGGGAGAGAAAAGCCCGGGCCCCCTGGCCGCCGCCCCGGAGAGCCGCCAGACGAGCAATAGGAGAGCGGCTGCGGGGGACGGGCGGAAGGGCGCCCGGGCGGGGGCTTACTCCATGCCGTCGCCGTCGTCGGGCGGGGTGCTGCTGCCGCCGCTGCCGGAGCCGCTGCCCGTGCCGGGGTTGTCGGGCGTGGAGGGATTGTCGGGCGCCGAGGGGTCGGCGGGGCTGGCGGGGTCGGTGGAACCGCTGCCCGTGCCGTCGCCGGCGGAGCCTTCCTCCTCGTCGTCGGCAACACCACCCTTCTTGCGGGCCATCACCTTGCGCAGGTCCTCGAGCTCGCGGTTAATGGTGGTGATGAGGGAGTCGAAGCGGTGCTCGTTCTCGTCGATCAGCGCGTAGGCGTTAATCAGGCGGCAGAGCAGCTTCCACTCGGGCTCCATGGCGGCGCGGGCGGCCTTCATCTCGCCTATGTCCTGGCGCGAGTCGTGGCGCTGGGTCAGCAGCGTGCGCAGTTCCTGGACGGCGGCCTTCAACAGGCTGACGTACGGGGCCACGCCGATGGCGTCGGCGGCTGCCATGAGCGCGGCATCCGAGTCGAAGTCCTCGCAGAGCTGCTGCAGCTTGTTGTTCTCCGACTGCATGTTCTCGTTCACGTCGATGCGGTACTTGTTCATGTTGTTCCACACCAACAGGGCCTGGGACTGCCTCGTGGGGTCGAAGTCGAACCTGGTCTGCGGCTCGGTGGCCTGTCGCATGGCCATGTAGAGCTTGTCGCACTTGGCGTCGGCGTCGTGAATGAGCTTCGTCTCGTTGGCCGTCTGCACGGGGCGGTAGGCGCGGTTGAGGCGGTCGTAGCACGCGTCGAACACGGTAATCTGCGACGCGAGCTTGGCGGGCGCGGGGTTCTCGGTGGTAAAGAAGGCGGCGCATGCCGTCTTGCTGAAGGTCACCAGGCCCATGAACAGCGAGTTGTCGGGCTGCCTGATGCCGAAGTCGATAATCTGAATTATGTCTTTCGTCATAGCTAAATGGGTTTTAGAATTAATAAAAATACTCGTTTTCTCACTCTCTGCCCGCCGGAAAATGGCGGGAATGATCGTCTTCATGTTCTCCGGACGCCGGAAAATGGCGGGAATGCCCGTCTTCGCGCTCTCCGGCTGCCGGAAAATGGCGGAAATGCCCGTCTTCGCGCTCTCCGGCCGCCGGGAAATGGCGGAAATGGTCGTCTTCGCGCTCTCCGTCCGCCGGAAAATGGCGGAAATGCCCGTCTTCGCGCTCTCCGCCCGCCGGAAAATG
>CAMJQA010000053.1 GCA_946407895.1 uncultured Prevotellaceae bacterium | reverse complement strand
GCGTACCCTTGTAGGTATTGGCGTTGCTGTTACCGATGGACATATTGTAGCCCGTGAAGTCGATATCAGCCGTCAGTTTGGCATTGATTTCGGTCTGACCGCTATTGATGAGGTCGGCAAAAGCCTTGAAATCCTCGGCCGTAGCAATCATATAGGCATCGGAGTTGGTGTAGGTACCCTCCTTCAGATAAACCTGAGCATCTTCCTTCTCGAAGGGCATAGGAATCTGGTCTTCACCAATTGCCTGCCAGAAGCCGATTGTGCTCTGGTCGCCATTGAGCTTGTAGCAAACCTCACCGCTCTTCACCTGAGCCATGGTTACCTCGAAGGCACCCTGGGTCATGTTGCTGATGTCGTCATTACCGTTGCTGTCGCCCATTACCTCGCCCTGGCGGCCTACGTAGAACTGATCGGGCACACCATCCTGGCGTACATAGTAGGTATTGCGGATGGAGCAGCGGATAGGATGCGTACCGTAGCGGCAGATGACGTTGGAAGCCAACTCGTTGGTTGCGTCGATTTCGAAGGTTCCTACATCGACCGTACCTATCATCAAGCAGTTTTCGATGACGTTGTTGGGGTCGTCGTACCAGCCCACGAAACCGCCGATACGGTCGTTGGCCTTGATGGTACCGGCATAGATACAGTTAATCATCTTCGTGTCGGCACCGCCCACATTACCGAAGATACCGCCGGAACCCACGTTGGTGGCAAGGGTGCTGGTAATGTTCACGTAGGAGATACAGTTCTCTACGCGCAGGCCCTGGCGGGCATCGCCTACGATACCGCCATTGTGCTCGCCCGTACTGTTGATGGTACCATCTACAATCAGATTCTTGATGACACCGCCGCAGTACTCAAACAGGCCGAGGCCGTTGCCGCCCTCACGCTTGATGGTTATCTTGTGACCCTGTCCGTCCAGCGTACCCTTGTAGGTATTGGCGTTGCTGTTACCGATGGACATATTGTAGCCCGTAAAGTCGATATCGGCATTTAGTTTGACATTGATGCCAGTCTCGCCGCTGTTGATGCGATCGGCAAATGCCTTGAACTGCTCGGCCGTGCTGATATAGAGATAGCCCTCCTCATCTGTGTTGCTGTACTTGCCGTCCACTAAGAAGACTGGACTCTGTGTATCAAATGGCAGAGGGAACTTGTCCGAGCCGATGTTCTGGGTAAAGGCATTGCCTTCGCCAGCCTTTTCGTTCATCTTATAGCATACCTCACCGTTCTGCACCTGGTCCCAAGTTACCTCAAAGGCGCCCTGGGTCATGTTGCTGATGTCGTCATTACCATTGCTGTCGCCCATCACCTCGCCCTGGCGGCCTACGTAGAACTGATCGGGCACACCATCCTGGCGTACATAGTAGGTATTGCGGATGGAGCAGCGGATAGGATGCGTACCGTAGCGGCAGATGACGTTGGAAGCCAACTCGTTGGTTGCGTCGATTTCGAAGGTTCCTACATCGACCGTACCTATCATCAAGCAGTTTTCGATGACGTTGTTGGGGTCGTCGTACCAGCCCACGAAACCGCCGATACGGTCGTTGGCCTTGATGGTACCGGCATAGATACAGTTAATCATCTTCGTGTCGGCACCGCCCACATTACCGAAGATACCGCCGGAACCCACGTTGGTGGCAAGGGTGCTGGTAATGTTCACGTAGGAGATACAGTTCTCTACGCGCAGGCCCTGGCGGGCATCGCCTACGATACCGCCATTGTGCTCGCCCGTACTGTTGATGGTACCATCTACAATCAGATTCTTGATGACACCGCCGCAGTACTCAAACAGGCCGAGGCCGTTGCCGCCCTCACGCTTGATGGTTATCTTGTGACCCTGTCCGTCCAGCGTACCCTTGTAGGTATTGGCGTTGCTGTTACCGATGGACATATTGTAGCCCGTGAAGTCGATGTCAGCCGTCAGCACAGCATTGATCTGGGTCTGGCCACTGTTGATAAGGTCACCGAATGTCTTAAACTGCTCGGCCGTACCGATGCAGATATAACCGTTCTCATCTACATTGCAGTAGATGCCACTCACCTCAGCTACAGGGCTGTGGGTGTCGAAGGGGAAGGGATGTACATCCTGACCAATCGTCTGGGTGAAGGGTGCAGCATTCTGGTTCATCTTGAAGCAGACTTCACCACCTTCCACCTGAGCCTTGGTCACCTCGAAGGCACCCTGGGTCATGTTGCTGATGTCGTCCTTACCGTTGCTGTCGCCCATTACCTCGCCCTGGCGGCCCACATAGAACTGATCGGGCACACCATCCTGGCGTACATAGTAGGTATTGCGGATGGAGCAGCGGATAGGATGCGTACCGTAGCGGCAGATGACGTTGGAAGCCAACTCGTTGGTTGCGTCGATTTCGAAGGTTCCTACATCGACCGTACCTATCATCAAGCAGTTTTCGATGACGTTGTTGGGGTCGTCGTACCAGCCCACGAAACCGCCGATACGGTCGTTGGCCTTGATGGTACCGGCATAGATACAGTTAATCATCTTCGTGTCGGCACCGCCCACATTACCGAAGATACCGCCGGAACCCACGTTGGTGGCAAGGGTGCTGGTAATGTTCACGTAGGAGATACAGTTCTCTACGCGCAGGCCCTGGCGGGCATCGCCTACGATACCGCCATTGTGCTCGCCCGTACTGTTGATGGTACCATCTACAATCAGATTCTTGATGACACCGCCGCAGTACTCAAACAGGCCGAGGCCGTTACCGCCCTCGCGCTTGATGGTAATCTTGTGGCCCTGTCCATCCAGCGTACCCTTGTAGGTATTGGCGTTGCTGTTACCGATGGACATGTTGTAGCCCGTGAAATCAATGTCGGCAGTCAGGACAGCATTGATGCCCGTCTCACCGGAATTGATCATGTCGGCAAACGCTTTGAAGTCGGCAGCTGTCTTTAGCTGATAGACGCCGTCTTCCTGCGTAATAGCCCAGCTCGTGCCTGTCAATAACAAGGCAGCGAGCAACATTACTTTACGTAAGTTTTTAAGCATAATGTTTAGTTTTGTGATTAAATTAAATAATAAAGTTTATAATTGGTTGGGTTTTCGTATTGTCTTATTTCATTGTATGGCATGTGTGCCGTTTTATTGTATTGATTTTGTGATATCTATTTGTGTTGCTGATGTGTTGTTTAATTGTATTGTTTAATGTCGTTTCGCACGGATTTACATACTTTCTGACCGCAAAGATACATGATTTCTCCATCCTGTGCAAGGTTTATAACCCTAAAAATACGGATAACGGGCATAAAAACATGTAACCAAAATGACATATATAATAACTTATACATACAAGACCGCAAGCGACATTACTTTAAGTAAACATTTAAGCATATTGTTTAGTTTAGATAGATAATTTATATAAAATATGGTTTATAATTCTAAGGTCCGTACGTGCATACAACACACGTTCCGACTGCAAAGTTACAGAAATTCTCATAAAACACAAGAATGTTCTCTTGCAAAAATACGATTTGGGACATTTCTGATACGTTTTGAGAAAAAAAGCGAAAAAAAAGAGAAAAAATGGGAGAAACATGCGGATGAAACTCTCAGTTTTTTTACCTTTGTATCAAAAACAAGGAGAAGACACACTCAAATGGACTCAAATAGTCTTTGGAAATATATAAAGAACAGCAACACGATTCAGCATGGCAAGCACGTCAAGGCCGTGGTTCAGGACAAGTTGCGGGCAGCCATAGCCATACTGCTTCTGTGCTGTTCCGCCCTTCCCTCGGCAGCCATAAAGAAAGAAGACGGGGTTTACCGAATAGGCACAGCCCAGGAACTGAATGAGTTTATCAGCCTGGTAGATGGGGAAGACAGCGCCGCTTGTGCGACCCTGACGGCCGACATAGACTTCAGCGCGTATGATAATATGATAGGAGTCAAACGCCGCTATACCGGCACATTCGACGGCTGTTGCCACAAAATAACGGTCAACTATGACTCCCCTGGAGAGTACCGGGGCCTGTTTAAATTCATAGGAGAGGGCTGCGAGGTGAAGAACCTGCAAGTGGCTGGCCGCATACTCAGCCACAACCAATATGCAGCGGGGCTTGTGGCCGACATGTACAACGGCACGGTAAGCAACTGCCTCGTCACAGTGGACATCGTTTCGGATTATACAGGCGATTGCACATACGGCGGCATATCGGGCTTCACCACCGGTAAATCGCGCATACGCAACTGCGTCTATGCCGGCTCCATCAAAGCACCCCTGGGGAAACGCGTAGGCGGCCTGGTAGGATGGGTAGACAATCCTGGAACCATCGTAGAAAACAGCATAGCCATCTGCCACGCCGAACTGGGCACAGAAGAGAATTCAAACTCCGTAGTGCGCTGCCACGACCGCAGCTACGTAAAACTTCACAATGTCTTTTACGTGAACGATATCAAGAGCGGTTTCGACGGAGCACAGAAGGTGAGTTTCGAGGACCTGCAGAACGGACGGATATTCTATCAAGTTCTGGGCAGTGAGATATACTCGGCCGAACAGCAACTCGACCAGTATGAGCAAGACCTGCACGTCGCAAACGTGAAGCTGCGGCTGACTGCCGTCATTGCCCTGTTGCTGGCCTTGCTACTTATAAACCTGTTCCTGCTCTACCGATACCGTCGCCGGCAAATCCACCTGCTTTTCCAAAAGCTGTTGGTCGAGCATGCCCTGTGGGAAGGACGGCAACAGCGCATTCTGGAGTTCAAGCCTCAGCCTGTCGAGGAAGTTATTGACCAGACCAGCTGGAATGAAGCAGACTCGGAGGAAAGCATTGTTATGGAGAAGGAAAGTCTGGCAAACAATGCGCCGGACTATATGACAATGAATGAAGCCGAAACGAACAACGAAGACACAGCACAGGACGGAATTTTGTCAAAAGACGAGGAAGCAGACGAAACTGAAGGCCAGGAAACCAACCAGAAGGAACTGAGAAGAATCTACCAACTTGCACAGAAGGGCATGGCCGAGCACCAGTATTATACGGATACGGAGCTGGATGTCCGCAAGCTGGCCCTTCACATCGGTACGAACCGTTCTACCTTGTCGCGTGCCATCAACCGCTTCTCAGACGGAAAGAACTTCAGCGCATGGTTGGCCGAATACCGTCTGAACCACGCCATCGAGCTTATGGACAACATGGAAAAACTGCCCTCGCCCGAGGATTTAGCCGCACGTTCGGGTTTCTCATCCCGTTCCACCTTCTACCGCCAGTTCAAGACATTAACTGGGCTGACGCCAAAACAGTACCTGCGCAACAGAAGAGGGTAAACCTGCGGTCGAAATTACTCACGTTCGACAAATAAAAGAAAATATTTCTCATTTTCTTTTGATTTGTGCTCACTTAATCTCACTTTGAGGCCATGCCTCGAAAGTACTTTCGCTCGGATAATAAAATAAATTTTGTGATTTATTTTGATTATCTCTCGCTTATTCGTACCTTTGTCCCCCGGAAAGGCGCCCAGATGGTGGAATTGGTAGACACGAGGGACTTAAAATCCCTTGACCATAACGGTCGTACGGGTTCGAGTCCCGTTCCGGGCACAAGAAGAAGAGGGAAAGTAACAGCAAGAAACATCCAAAAAAATTTGGTCCAAGCAAAGTAGGAGTTTGCTTGGACTAAACTATAGGTTTGCTCCGAGCAAACCTATACGTTGCCCGAAGCAAACAGTTCAATCAGATTTCTACTGCCGAATAGCCTTTTCGCGGTCTGCGTCCCAATAGGCACAATCCAGCTCGAAGAAAGCGGAGCTATAGGGAATTGTCAGGTTGGTCTTGATGATGATGACCTGACAGAGCTGGCTCACCTCATCCAGGCGATGAATGAGCTCTTCGTGCGGAATGTAGGCTATGTCCTTCTGGTCGAGAGCCTTGGACAGTCCCTGGCGATAGGCATCCCATCCGAGAGCCAACTGTTCGGACATTGCCTGCTGCTCGCTATCCAAATAGACATGGGCAAAGACATGGGGCGACTCTGCAATCAGTCCGTTCACGCAGGATACCACATCCTGGAACGGCTCATCGGCAAAGAGCGTAATGATACCAGACTTTGTCTGCAGGGGATAGGCCATATCGGTGACTACTATCCAGTTACGATGCCCCAGGAAGGGCAGTTTCTCTTTCAATACGGTTTTCCAGTTTTCCATCGTTTCGGGGATTATAGGTTTTTTAGGAGTTTTACAATCGTCTTGCCTGCAGCAAGAGGCCAGGACAAGGCACAGGCACAGAAGGCCTGATGGAATGAGATGTTTCATGAGCAAGATTCTAACGTTCGTACTATACATTATTATATTATTTATATACGCCTACAAGCAGAAAATAGATAACAACAGCCGGAATGGCGAGCAGGGCACTGTCGAAACGGTCGAGCAGGCCGCCGTGTCCTGGCAGGATCTGGCCGCTGTCCTTGATGCCAAGATGCCGTTTCAGCAAGCTCTCCACCAAGTCGCCCCAAGTACCGAACACCACGACAACCAGCGCAAAGCCCATCCATTTCCAAAGGGGCATAGTGTCTGGGAGAAGATAGGCCAACAATATGGAGACAAGGAGCGTGAGCAGTCCACCGCCTATACTGCCCACCCATGATTTCTTGGGGGAGATACGCGGAAAGAGCTTTGCCGGAAAGACATTATGCAGGGCCATGCCGCAGAGATAGGCACCTGTATCGTTCGTCCACAGGAAAATGAAAAGTGCCAATGGATAGGACCAGGCATAGGCCAGATGGCCGGTAGCCTCATTGAAGGTCACGCTAAGAAGGGGCAGCAAGCTTAGGGGAAGTACTACATAGACCTGGCCGAGCATCATCAGACCCCAGTTGCGCAAGGGATTCTCGGCCTGACGATAGAGCTCACTCACCATCAGGTAAAGCAACAGCAGGCCGTAGAGTGCCAGGGTGCGCGGTGCAGACTCACTACCAATGCACAAGAGCCACACCGCTGCTACCAGTATGACGGCACAGAGTGCGCCGAGCGGGGCGGAGATGGAAGCACCTTCATAGCGGTTCATGAGCTGGCTATACTCCCACACGCAGGCGGCAGCCACCAGGGCAAAGAAGAAGAAGGCACTGACTGGGCTGCCAACCGTACAGCCCACCAGCAAGATTACATATATGGCACCCGTCAGGGCGCGGGTTAGAAAGTTCTTCATAAAGTTCAAAAGTTCAAAGTTCAAAAGCTGACCTTCAGTCTCCGCCTGTCACGATTGACTGGGTTGAGCTTGCTCCCCTCCCTCATGGGAGGGGTTGGGGGTGGGTCCATTTTCTACATTCGAATCATTTTCCAATAGTTCTTCCGTCCGGCTGGCCCAGGGACGCGGACCGAAGATCTGTTCAACGTCTTCAGCAAAGATGACCTCGCGCTCCACAAGGAGCTGAGCCAGACGGGCATGCCCCTCGGCATGCTGCTGCAGGATATCCTTGGCACGCTCATACTGGCGGGCTATCATCTGCTTGGCCTCCTCGTCAATCAATTCGGCTGTAGAATCGGAATAAGGTTTCTGGAAACCATACTCGTCATTATTATAATAACACAGGTTGGGCAGTTTCTCACCCATGCCCATGTAAGCAATCATGCCGTAGGCCTGCTTCGTGACGCGCTCCAAATCGTTCATGGCCCCACTGCTGATGTGCCCCGTGAAGAGTTCCTCAGCAGCGCGTCCGCCCAGCGTGGCACACATCTCGTCGAGCATCTGCTCGCGAGTGGTAATCTGTCGCTCTTCGGGCAGGTACCAGGCTGCACCCAGGGCACGGCCGCGCGGTACGATGGTGACCTTGACCAGCGGATTGGCGTACTGAAGTAGCCAGCTGATAGTGGCATGACCGGCCTCATGAAGGGCAATGGTACGTTTCTCCTCGGCCGTCATCACCTTGGTTTTCTTCTCCAGGCCGCCAATGATACGGTCCACAGCGGCCAGGAAGTCATCCTTGCCAACCGATACCTTGTCATGACGAGCTGCGATGAGGGCTGCCTCGTTACATACGTTTGCTATGTCGGCACCGCTGAAGCCCGGTGTCTGACGCGCCAGGAAATCGATGTCCAGGCTTCCGTCGGTCTTCACGGGACGCAGGTGAACCTGGAAGATTTCCTTACGCTCGTTCACGTCGGGCAAATCTACATGTATCTGCCTGTCGAAGCGGCCCGCCCTCAACAGAGCCTTGTCCAGGATGTCGGCACGGTTCGTGGCCGCCAGGATGATTACGCCGCTGTTCGTTCCGAACCCGTCCATCTCGGTGAGCAGCTGATTCAGGGTACTCTCGCGCTCATCGTTGGAACTCATGGCCGCACGGTTGCTACGGGCACGCCCCACGGCATCTATCTCGTCAATGAAGATAATGCAGGGTGCCTTCTCCTTAGCCTGGCGGAAGAGGTCGCGCACACGACTGGCGCCTACTCCTACAAACATCTCCACGAAGTCAGAACCCGACATGCTGAAGAACGGCACGTCAGCCTCGCCGGCCACAGCCTTGGCCAGCAACGTCTTTCCCGTACCCGGAGGGCCTACGAGCAGGGCGCCCTTGGGTATCTTACCGCCAAGGTCGGTATATTTCTTGGGATTCTTCAGGAACTCCACGATTTCCTGCACCTCCTGCTTGGCGCCTGCCTGTCCGGCCACGTCGGCAAAGGTAACCTTGCCAGCCTGGTCCTTCTCTACCAGGCGGGCGCGGCTCTTGCCTACATTAAAGATACCCATCGGGCCGCCACCGCCTCCGCTCCCCACGCGACGCAGCATGAAGATCCACAGCAAGGCCAGGAATATCAACGGGCCAAAGCTCCAGAAGAAGTTAATCCAGCCGTCCGACCCCCGCTGATAGGTGACAGCACCAGTGAAGTTGCCCAGCTGCTGCTGAGCCTCGATAAAGTCCTGCAACTTATCCATACTGGGCACCTCAACCTCCACGTACGGCAAGCGGCCCTGCACGGGATTATTTGTCTTGAAGACATCCCGCACATGCTCGCCCGTCACATACATCAGCACCGAGCCGTCCTTCTTGTCCACCACGATACGCGAGGCATAGCCCTCGGCTACATACTTCTGGAACTGGGTATAATCAACCCGCCTGGACATGCTGCCACCCTCACTCAGCGGACTTCCAGACTTGTTCAGCATGAGCACACCCAGCACAACCGCAATCACGACATAAAGCCATGTCAGGTTAAAGCGCGGCATTTTTGGTTTCTTCTCTTCCATTAAAAATAATATTGTTGGGACTTACCTTATTATATTATATTACATCATTCATTCCTCATTCACTCTTCATCGGGGATTTCCCTCAGGTCGGCATCAGCCCATAGATGTTCGACATCGTAAAAATCGCGTTCCTCGGGCAGGAAGATATGCACGATGACCTGTGCGTAGTCCATCGCCACCCAGCGCCCATAGCGCAATCCGTCAACAGCCAGGGGCTTGATGCCCAGCATTTCACGCGTAACGTCTCCCACACTGTGCGCCACAGCCTGCACCTGAACGGGCGAACCGCCGCTGCATATCACGAACTTCTGGCAGATGGTGTCTGGGATATGCGTCAAGTCGGCCACCACAATCCGGCGGCCCTTCTTGTCCTGGATACCTTTCACAATAGCATCTACCAATTCGTCTGTTTGCTTCTTCATCCTCGAAATACAAATAAAAAACCTGTTCCTAATGCATTTAATTGGGCACAAAGGTACTGAGAGTTACGCGAAAATGCAAATAATTTATATTTTTTTGGGAAAAAGTTTTGCTGTTTCAAAAAATTGCCATACCTTTGCAACCGCAATCGAGGAGGTTGCGCCCCAGATTGGGCTATGGTGTAATGGTAACACTGCAGATTCTGGTCCTGCCTTTCCTGGTTCGAGTCCGGGTAGCCCAACCTAAGAAGAAATCGCTAAGTAGCTGAAACCAGCGCTTAGCGATTTTTCTTAATTATACCTTCAATGCTGATTATATTCAATGTTTGAGGTGGGCAATGCAAACATTTATAGGGTCAAAATATGGAAACATTCTATCCTATTTTGTTTTGATTACGCAAATGCTTTTGAAGAAAAACTCCGAAAATACCGAAATGTTTCACCATAACATCTCCGAAAATACCGAAATCTTATTGTCGCTCCTTCTTGAAGGTGATGCCGTTGTAGAGGGTCAAAACTCACTTAATCGTATCTTTGTGCCATCAAATCGAAGAAGTTTCAATGTGCCCCCTTTGCTTCCCTTCCCCTACATATCAAAATACAACCTTATTAGGTCCGATAGCTGGGGGATTCTTCTTTTTAACTGAAAATAAACCTTAATTATTGATTTTTCAACCGAGGCATTCCGAAATAATCAATACCTTTGCGGCGAGATATACAGTATATAAATCACTTTTTAACTATTATTCATCTATAATTAAAACAAAATGAAAAGATTTTTACGCAACTTCTTTATGGTGCTGGCACTGACTTGCGTCAGCACTGCCGCATGGGCTCTGGAGAAGGACGGCGATGTGTACCAGATTGGTTCCGCAGCCGACCTGAAGGCCTTTGCACAGCTGGTAAACAATGGCGAGAACGAGGCCAATGCCGTGCTGACAGCCGACATTGTGGCCGATGCCGACCAGCCCATGATTGGCGACGACGGCAACAGAGGCACCAATCCCGCCGGCACGATGCCCTACAAAGGCAGTTTCGACGGACAGAACCACACCATCACCCTAAACTGGACGGGCGACAATGCCCGGACGGCCGATGTATCGGGCCTGTTCCGCAACCTGGCAGGCAACGTGAGCAACCTGTACATCGACGGACAGATTGAGGTGGCTGCCTCCGGCATACGCACCGGCGTGCTGGCCGGACGACTGGAGGGCGCCAGCGTCATTACCAACGTAGTAACGAACGTAACGGTGAAGAATGCTGTGGGCGGCGACTCAGCTTGCAGCGGACTGGTGAGCCGCCCCTCGTCTGGCAGCTCGCAGATTATCAACTGCCTGGTGCTGGGCGACATCATCAGCGAGACGGCTTCCAACGCCGGCGGGCTGGTGGGATGGAACCCCGACAACGTCATCACCAACATCAGCAACAGCGCCGTGCTGGGCATCATGCAGGTGGCCCCCTCCTCCGCAACAACGCCCACTGACCTCATCGGACGCTGCTCTTCGGGCAACATGCCCATCAAGCTCAACAACGTGCACTACCTACTACGCCAGGAGAACACGAACGTGGAGCGCATTCTGGGCGGCGCCATTGCCATCAGGCAGGAGGCTGTGTCGACCGAGGACTTCGAGACCATGCTGAAGAGCGGCGAGATTACCTATGCCCTGAACGGCGACAACGAGACTCCCGTATGGTACCAGACGCTGGGCACCGATCCGCGCCCCGTGGCTGACCCCACTCACGGACAGGTATATATGAACGGACGCCTGCACTGCGACGGCTCGCCCTACGAGGATGCCACCTACTCGAACACCGAGGGCCAGCTGACCCGCGACGAGCACAAGTTCGAGAACGGCGTCTGCACAGTGTGCGGCACCAGCGACCCGGGCTTCATGGTAATCGACGAAGAGGGCTTCTACAACATCACGAACGCCGAGCAGATGCTGTGGTTCGCTGCCAAGGTGAACAGCGGCACGGCCGACCTGAACGGGCGCATCATGAACCCCATAGACTTCGAGGGCGTAACGTGGACGCCCATCGGCAATGCCTCGGTGGCCTACGCAGGTACCTTCGAGGGCGGACTGAACAAGCTGACCAACCTGAACGGCATGGTATTCGGTACCACCAAGGGTGCCACCATCAGCGGCATAGCTTTCGAGAGCGGCACCATCACTGACTGCGGCGACAACGCCCACACAGGCTCCATCATCGGCTTCAGCCAGAGCACTAACCTGAGCAACAGCTACAGTAAGGCCGTAATGGCCGGTGGCGGCGGCGACCTGGGCGGTATCACGGGTAAGGGTGCCAACTCAACCACCATACGCAACACCTACTTCACAGGCACCTTCACCAGCGGACTGGGCACCTGGAGCATGGGCGGCATCGCCGGCAGCTCGGAGGGCAACAACTCGCTGGTCATCGAGGACTGCTTCGTATATGCCACCTGGGAAGAGGGACTCGATCCCGGCTACGGCGCCCGCGGCGGTATCGTCGGCTGGTGCCACTCGGGGTGCGATGCTGTGAACAGTTTCTGCGTGGCTCCGGTAAGCACTGTCGTAGGTTTCCAGACCATCAACGGCGACGGTGCCAACGGCAAGGGTAACGGCAAAGGCAGCTTCGCCACCGAGGAGGAGTTTGCAAGCGGTGCCGTGGCATGGGCCCTGAACCACAAGACATTCGCCAACGCTGCCTTCTACCAGACGGTGGAGGAAGACCCCTATCCCACACTCGACAAGTCACACGGTCTGGTCTATGCCACCGTTGACGGCTTTGCCAGCGCCAGCGACGAGAACTTCGACGACATGCGCAAGGCCCTCATCGACGAGGCCCGCAACTATGCCAGCGAGACGGTAGCCTACGCCGAGACGCTGAAGACCTTCGAGGATGCCATCAGCCTGCTGAGCGAGGCTCAGGACCGCGATGCCTTCATCGAGGCTTACACAGCCATCTCCGAGCTGCGTGCCCTCGTGGACGAGAGCGCAAAGGCATACCAGGCATACATCGACGCAGCAGAAGCCATGAAGGTTAAGCTGGAGGAGACCGAGGTGGCAGGCCTGTGGATGGACCTGCTGACCGACTACCTGACCAGCGGCGAGATGGATCCCTCCGAGGACATGCCCAACGGTTCCTATGACTATATCATCAAGAACAAGCAGCTGACCAACGAGCAGGTGACGGCCGAGATAGCCTTCATGAACACCCTCTACGAGAACGCCCTGCGCGAGGGCTACAAGCCCGGCGACGAAATCACCGGCCTGCTGACGAATGCCAACCTGGGCAACGGCTTCAACGGCTGGACCTACACCAAGAACGGCAGCACCTTCACCACCGGCGGCGTAACCGAGGTAATGCCCACCGCCGAGTCGTGGGACGCCACGTTCGACATGAAGCAGACCCTCTCCAACCTGAGCGACGGCGTGTATGAGCTGCAGGTGAATGCAGCCTTCCGTGCCGGCGGCGATATCTACAGCCAGAACTATGCGGCCTTCGCCTATGCTGGCAACAACGAGACCCTCATCATGACCGAGGGCGAGGATGCTGTCAGCAAGGATGCAGCCATCGACCTGCAGAACTGCTACATCAACGGCGGTAATGTCACCGATGCTGAGACGGGCGAACACATCTCTCCCTACGACTACCCCTACTTCAACTCGCTGGACAACGAGGAGGACTTCAGCTACGTGCCCTACGGCCCGCTGAGCTGCTCGTATGCCTTCAACGGCGGTCGCTACGTGAATACCATCGTGGCCCACGTCACCGACGGCGAGCTGACCGTAGGCCTGCGCCTGCCCGGCACCGGCCTGAGCGCCGACTGGATGGGCTTCGGCAACTTCCGCCTCTTCTACCGCGGCGAGATGGACAGCGACGATGCTGCTGAGGCGTTTGCCCGCACTCTGGCTGGCGACATAGCCCGCGCCACCACCCTGCTCAACACACAGGGCGACACCGGCAACCACACGGCTCAGCCTGCCTATCCCGCTACGCTCGACGCAGCCCTGCAGGCAGCCATCGATGCCGTGCCTGCTGCTGCAAGCAATCAGGAGAAGATGGCCCTGGTGGAGCAGTTCACTACTCTGTTCCAGCAAATTTACGAAGCCAAGAAGGTTTACGTCAACATGCTGAACACCGTACTGGCAACCCAGAACATGGTGGCCGCCCTGGCCGAGACGGACCCCGTAATTGCCAGCATGTTCCCCGCCTTCAACGACCAGATTGAGGCCATCGCAGCCAAGTGGGAAGAGGGTGGCTACAGCCTGGAGGAGGCACAGAGCCTTGATGACCTGTACAACACCGAGCTTTACCAGTACATACAGAACTCGGGCAATGCTCCCGAGCTTGCCAACGGCATCTACCAGCTCGACTCACCCGAAGACCTGGTATGGTTCCAACAGCGCGTTAACATGGGCATGCAGGATCTGCAGGCCGAGCTGGCCGCACCCATCGACCTGGCCGGAACGGAGTGGAAGCCCATCGGCATGCCCGACTCTCCCTTCACCGGCACGTTCGACGGCCATCTCTACCCCATCACCAATATCAGCCACATGCTCTTCGGCACAACTAACGGCGCTACCATCAACGGCGTAGCCCTGGAGAGCGGCAACATCGTGGTGGAGGATGCCACATACGCAGCCCACTCGGGCACCATCATCGGACATGCCAGCACCGGCGCTCCCACTACCCTGACGAACAGCTACAGCCAGGTTAACATCAGCTCTCCCACCGGCAGCGACACCGGCGGTATCTCCGGTAAGTTCTACGGCTCAATGACCAATGTTTACTTCGCAGGCGACGTGGACGGTACGAACACCACGGGCGGCATCCTGGGCAGCTCCAGCGAGAGCGCTACGCCCGCCCACCTGACCAACTGCTTCAGTTTCGTAGGCTCCTTCCCCGGTACCGACCGTGCCTGGTACAGCGACGGCCTGGTTGGCTGGCTCCATGGCAACTGCTCGATGACGAATTGCTATGCCATTGAGAGTGTTGGCAACTTCGGCACCAACTACACGGGCGGTTCCACCGTAACCAACTGCAGCACGAAGACCATTGAGCAGTTTGCAAGCGGCGAGGTGGCTGTGCTGCTGAACGGCGAGAGCGAGGCTCCCGTATGGTTCCAGACACTGGGACAGGATGCTTATCCCGTACTGAAGAGCGACCATCTGGTTGTAACTGTTGACGAGAACGGCAACTTCGTGAACAAGGACGGCGATGCCATCGACCTGACCAAGAGCGACAAGTTGCCCGCGCGCGTGAACATTTATGATATGCAGGGCCGCCTGCTCCGCACAGGCGTAGAGCCTCAGAGCGGACTCAAGAGCCTGCCCGCCGGAACCTATGTCGTCGGCGGTAAAAAGGTTGCGAATAAGTAAGCGCAGAGCGATGCTCGCATCAGCTATGCCGAACGTGAGCAAGCAAGACCGAATGGTCAAGGTTGCGAATAAGTAAGAGCAGAGCGATGCTCGCATCAGCTCTGCCGAACGTGAGCAAGCAAGACCGACAGGTCAAGGTTGCGAATAATTAAGCGCAGAGCGATGCTCCCGCCTAAAGACAATATATAGAAATAGTCTCTCTGTATTCTTCAGTCTCCCTTTCCCGAAATGTGTGGGAAAGGGAGACTTTGTTTTTATGGCCGATGTAAAAGGTTCTATATAGGGCAGAGGTGGGATTCTGTTTGCCGAGGACTTTGGCAAAACGCATTTTGTTTGTTCTTGCCGTTCCAAGGGATTGACAATAGACACATTCGAAGATACTCTCGCTCGAATAAGCAAAATTAAAGTGGATTTTATTTGCATTATCACTCGCTTATGCGTATCTTTGATTCCATTGTCGAAGATACTCTCGCTCGAATAAGCAAAATTAAAGTGGATTTTCTTTTGCTTATTCCTCGCTTATTCGTATCTTTGTAGCCAAAAATGAACCATGTAATCAATTTGTAACAATTATGAAATACAGATTTCTTACTTTTGTGAGCCTTTTTGTGATGGCTCTGGGCGCAATGGCACAAGGCCGCGCCAAGTATGTGTTTTACTTCATCGGCGACGGTATGGGCGTCAACCAGGTGAACGCCGCCGAGACGTATCTGGGCCACCTCGACGGCCGTATCGGCATCCAGGAGCTTTGCTTCCCCAGCTTCCCCTACGTGGCCCTCATCAATACGCAGAGCGCCACCAACGGCGTTACGGACTCTGCTGCCGGAGGCACCGCCCTGGCCAGCGGACATAAGACAAAGAACGGCGCCCTGGGCGTGCTGAAGGACCTGACAACCCCCGTCACCTGCATCGCCGACTGGGCACGCGAGGCCGGAGCTGCCGTGGGCATATCCACCAGCGTGAGCGTAGATCATGCCACGCCCGCAGCATTCTATGCACACATCGGCTCCCGCAACGAGTACTACAAGATAGGCGAACAGCTTACCAAGACCGAGGTGGACTTCTTCGGCGCCAGCGACTTCAATAAACCCGAGAATCCCGACGGCGGACCAAACCTCTATGAGCAGGCACAGAAGAACGGCTTCACCATCGCACGCGGATACAAAGACTACCAGAAGAAAGCCAAGAGGGCCAAGAAGATGATCCTCTTCCAGAGCGAAGAGGCCAGCAAGGTGGAGCGCGGCTCTATCCCCTATGCCATCGACCGCACGAAGGACGACCTCACCCTGCAGGACATCACGCGCGCCGGCATCAACTTCCTCACCAGCCGCCAGAAGGATGGCTTCTTCCTGATGGTGGAGGGCGGCAAGATCGACTGGGGCTGCCATGCCAACGATCCCGTCTTCATCACTGAGCTCATCGACATGGACAATGCTGTGAAGGTGGCCTACGAGTTCTATCAGCAGCACCCCGACGAGACGCTTATCGTCATCAGCGCCGACCACGAGACGGGCGGTCTGGTAATGGGACGTGGCCCGTACGAACTGAACCTGAAGGCCATTGCCAGCCAGCGCATGAGCATGGTGAAGCTGGGCCGCGAGTTGAATGCACTCAAAGACAAGTTGGGCAGCAACTTCACCTGGGACGAAGGTAAGAAGTTCCTGGGCGAGAACTTCGGCTTCTGGGGCGCAGTCAACGTAAACGACGACCAGACGAAGCGCCTGGAGCAGTCCTTCAACGAGTTCAAGGACGGCAAGGCCGATGCCGGCAGGCTCTGCAACACCGTTAAGCACGTCATCTCCGAGTGCGCCATGATCGGATGGCAGAGCGGCGGCCATAGCAACGGCTACGTGCCTGCCTTCGCCATCGGCGTAGGTGCCGAGCAGTTCCACGGCCGCTTCGACAACACGGAGATATGCAAGAAGATGGCCAAGGCTGCCGGCTGGAAGGCAGAATAAACCTTAACCCTTCGGGCGTTCAAGAGGTTCAAAAGGTTCAAAAGTTCAACTTTTGGAGCAGCGAGAGCTATCGAAAGCTTGCTTGCGAATGGCCGAAGGCTGCGATTAAGCGAGTGGAGAGTGAAGCTTGCTTCGACTCATCCGAGCGTGAGCAGGCTCGACGAAGTCAATCGTGACAAAAGTTGAACCTTGAACTTTAAACTTTGAACTTTAAACTTTGAACTTTAAACTTTAAACCTTGAACCTTAGACTCTTCCTTCTCCTCCTCCTTTTCCCCGCTGTAAGCACCTGGGCACAGGCCCGCATGAGCGAGGTTCCCCTGGCCGACCCCTACATCCTGCTGGAGGACGGGGTGTATTATGCCTACGGCACCCACTCGGACCAGGGCATAGAGTGCTATACATCCAGGGACTTACATACATGGAAGCTCGAGGGGCTGGCCCTCGACAAGGGCAACACCAGCGAGACGCACTGGTTCTGGGCCCCCGAGGTCTATCACATCGGTAACCGCTACATCATGTACTATTCCGCCAACGAACACCTTTATGCAGCCACGGCATCCAGCCCCAAGGGTCCCTTCCGCCAGGTAGGCTCCTGCCAGATGGCGCCGCTGCTGGGCAACGAGAAGTGCATCGACTCCCATGTCTTCTTCGACGACGACGGCACGGCATGGCTCTTCTTCGTACGCTTCAACGACGGAAATGCCGTATGGCAATGCCAGCTCGGCCCCGACTACATCACGCCGGTAGAGGGCACGCTTAGCCAATGCTTCGCCGCCACGCAGCCCTGGGAGCTTATTCAGGCCAAAGTGAACGAGGGACCCAACATCATCAGGCACAAGAAGCGCTACTACCTCACCTACTCCGGCAACGACTACCAGAGCCAGGAATACGCCGTAGGCTACGCCACAGCCCGCAACATCAAAGGTCCCTGGCGGAAATATAGCGGCAACCCCGTCCTGCGGCGTCGCGAAGGGCTGGTGGGTACGGGCCACCACTCCATCTTCAAGGACCGCGAGGGACGACTGCGCATCGTCTTCCACGCACATCGTTCCGCATCGCAGATTCATCCCCGCATGATGTACATCGGCTTCCTCCGCTTCAAAGGCTCACGGCTGGAAGTCACCGACGACCCGATTATATCTCCGGTCCTTGAGAATTGAGCTGGGGCCTCGTCCTTCAGAACCTCACCTCAAACAGCTTTTACCGTGCTGTCTCCTATCTACACGAGGATGAGATATTATGCTTTTGGCATATTAACGGGAATTAATGTTTCAAATATTATTGCCCGTTATTCATTGTTTGATTTTTTTATAATTTTTGTTTTGATTTTGAGCGCAGCGACCCTTTATTTTTAAACGTGTAATTAACATTAATCAGCCGTATAATTATTCGTCAATTATTTATAATTTTTGTTTTCGCTCGGCTCTGCCGCTTGCCACCAAAGGGACGCAAGAATTTTATTTTTGTCCTGCACGTTTCTTTTACCTAATTCAACTTTCGGGAGTGAATTAAGGAACACGAACTGATGGAGCAGCGAGCGGAGAGTGAAGCTTGCTTCGACTCTCCCGAGTCGTGACAGAAGAAGACAATAGTCAACTAACGAATCTGACGAATCAGTTTTGTTAAGCACGTGCAATATGAATGCATCTGAAGATGCAACTAATCTATCGAATATGTTACATGGCCCACATTCGTGCGATTCGTCAGTCGCTTGCGACTATTCGCTTGAGACCTTGCCCAACGAAGAATATTCGTGAAAATTTGTGAAATTGATTTTCCCTTCGGCCATCGAGCTAAACCTTCGTGTTCGAAAAAAGTGCCGCTTCGCTTGTCCAAGTAATCGATTATCGGACGAGAACATCAGAAACTTCAATTACCTAATAATTAATGGGAATTAATGGCATATTAACGGGAATTAATGTTTTATATATTATTGTCCGTTAGTCTTTGTTCGATTTTCTTTGTGATTTTGTTGGATTTTGAGCGCAGCGACCCCTTATTTTTAAACATGTAATTAACATTAATCAGCCGTATAATTATTCGTCAATTATTTATAATTTTTGTTTTCGCTCGGCTCTGCTGCTTCGCTTGTCGAAGAATTTTGAGCACAGCGACCCTTAACTACGAATACTGCATTGCTCGGCCAACTCAACCGCATGAATCGGTCCATTCAACCGTATGATTTGGCCAACTCAACCGTATGAATTGGTCAACGCAACCGTATTGTTTGTTTCATTCTATGCCGTAGAAAACATCGTTCTACGCCGTTGTTTATTCTTTTCTACGGCGGGAAAACGATTCGCCTCCCCCCTCGGGCACAGCCTCGTCTCTGCGGCGGCTCGTAAAGGCATTTTAGTCATTCCCCAGGCCTGTCAGCCGTTCGCCCTATAGGAAAAGGCGCTGGAATCTGTTGACTTTAGCGATGCAAAAGTGCAGTATTCCTTCTTACTTTTGCGCCTTTTGGTCGAAAAAAGTTGGTGTATAGGTCGAATTTCGCCATAATCTGTCACATCTGTCACACTATCTGTCACGCTACAACATTCTACGAATCAGCTGATTACATGCCATTGTGACAGATTGACAGATAAAATCACAAAAACTCTATGTAGCATTTTCCCTAAAACCGGCTTCTTCGAGAAGCAAGGAATGGCCGGTTCGGGTTAAAACATAAAGACCGCCACCCGCAGTTCTGTTAGCGGATGACGGCCCTGAACAAAAGTCACATGAGCTTTTCGTCTATTCTTGAGATTGATTACTTTATCATCTTTATCTTTCCGTCCTGGATATACAGGCCCTTATGGTTGGGTCTTCCATTCAGTCTTCGCCCATTGAGGTCATGCCAGGGGGCATCTGCCTCCCTGGCATGACATTTTTTCTAACGAGTTTAGGAGTCTTTTTCGTCAGCGACTCCCTGAATATTAACCAACTGAACAAAGATTTCCAGCCGAACCAATAGTGATGACACCCCGGGGCACTAATCATTTTCGCCAAAAAAGGTCAAAACGGTAGGACCAGAATGGATAGTGCTTGATGAGTCCATCCTTATCGTAAAGTTTCCTCTTTTTGATGAAAATGTAATCTATAACTGGTGCAACTATAAAGCACCATGCCATCAACAATGCCACAAAGATGATGTTGCTATCAGACAAAAAGCCTATGGAGAATAAGATTCCAAAGGCAATAATATTGACTATCCAATATAATACTCTCATAATATACAGTTAGTAATTTTTTATAGCACAAACCGCTGCAAGGGCAACCGCAGTCTGAGGGATAAAACCAGATTGTATTACAACCCATACGCTCGCCCAACCATGCCCTGAGTATGCATCTGAAAGACAACTTGTTGTTCTCTCTCCCCAACTGGTTCTTGTTAATACCCTCGGCAGGAACTCTATATCTTCATCGCCATTAACACATTTGTATCGAACGACCCAACCGTCCTCTCGTTCTTCGACATTTGAGTACATTTCAAATATAGGGGTGCCATTTTTTATAAATACAGACTTTGTTTGAAATTCATCTTTATTAGAGTCTTCATTTTCTGAAGAATGAATTTCATAGCCAGGGATTTCATGAACAACAATAATTACATCATCTGGATGATCTGATCGTGTTGCTTTTTCTCCTTTGTAACATATAAACTTGTTGTTAGAAACTAGCACATTCTCATTTGTAAATGATATTTTTTCAATTGAGTCAGTACTACATGACACACACATCAATGTAATTGCTATTATAATACATTCAACCAATTTCTTCATTTGTATTCAATTTTGTTTACTTATACATAATTATTCTTTTATCTCATTCTCTTTACTTCTGTTTATCCGTTAAGAATTAATTTTCCTTCCCCATAGGCATTTCATTTACAAAGTTAGACATTCTGGTTGATACACTCACAATATTCATACTTAAAAGATGTTAATTCTCCTATTCGCCTATAAATGCGAATTCACATAATGGAGGTTGTGCTGACGAGTCTGGGTGCGACTTTTATTTTCCTTCTTTCCCCTCCAGTCTGGTATAGAGGGCGCAAGATGCAAATAGGCCAGGGCCAGTTCAGACTCCACCTGCCTCGTATCGGCA
This sequence comes from uncultured Prevotellaceae bacterium, assembly GCA_946407895.1. Classification (GTDB taxonomy): domain Bacteria; phylum Bacteroidota; class Bacteroidia; order Bacteroidales; family Bacteroidaceae; genus Physcousia. The sequence goes on along the minus strand of CAMJQA010000053.1, from coordinate 7,195 downwards.
TTAACCATAATAATGGAATCGAATTCGGGTAAGAGAAGGAGTATTTGCCCACCAGTACCCTCTGCCCGCACAAGGCCCGAACGGCAATGCCACATCTGGTAGCCGAAGCCCTGAATCCAGTCGTTCTCATACAGGCTAAGCCCGCTCTTGGGCAGTTCCTCGTATCGCACGTCCCTGGGGCAACTGGCGGTCTGGTAACCCAGCATCTGCTTCACCCATCTGCGAGGGAGCAGCCTGCGGCCCTCCCATTTCCCTTTCTGCACAAGCAGCGAGCCTATGCGCGCCATGTCCTGCGTGGTGGCATGCAGGCCCCATCCACCTGCTGATATGCCCTGAGGACTCGCTTCCCATTCAATAGTCACGATGCCGAGTGGTTCAAACAGGCGCGGACGCAGATAGTCGGGCAGTGACTGGCCCGTCACCTTCTGCAGGATGGCCGACAGCATATAGCCGGCCATTGGGTCGTAGAAGAAATATGAACCTGGGGAATATTTTACTGGCTGTGCCAGGTAGTTCTCTGCCCAGTTCTCGTACTGGCCGCATGGCGTGTCTTTGTCATGCCCGCTGGTCATAGTGAGCAGGTGCCGTATGGTCATCGCCTGCAGGTTGGCACTCGGCTGGGCAGGCAACTGGTCAGGGAAGAACGCGGCCACCTTGTCGTCCAGGCTGAGTAGGCCTTCATCCACAGCCAGTCCCACAGCCATTGCCGTGACGGTGCCACTCAGCTCCTGCTGACTGCGAGGTTTCTCGGCCATACCTTCTGCATTCTCCCAACAAGCCAGAAGTTGACCATGCTGCATTACGGATACACTCTCAATAAATATATCATATTCATCAGTAGCCTCAATAAATCTCACTAAAGCCTGACTTACATTCTGAGTATTTGCTTTTATGGTTTTATGATAAGATGCAGATGACTCACTTGTCAAAGTCATAACAAAAAAGACTATGCATGTAATTCTCTGCATTATGTCATTGTGTGAAAAACGAAATACATTCATTGTAATATTTTTTTATTTCTCCCGTAACTTAAATCATGTACCCTTTCCCTCGCCCTTAATATTAATAAGGATGGGCCTACTTGAAAAAGAGCTTGCAAAGATTATACCTTTCTTTTTGTAAAGCAAATAATGTTACACAGTTTTAAATCGGAGAGTCTTGACTGACACAAAGGCCAATTTCGATGGCATTTTGGGATAGAATGTAAGTCTTACTAAAAGCGGTTTCGAAAATTAGCACTTTTTTCAGTTGACTCAAGGATAAATAATTGGCGCCATCTTAAAGTTCCTGTACGTTATTGTTTTGATGGCTGTCATGTTAGTGTTTATTTACATGACAGCCACTTAGTGAACTAATTATAATACTCATCAGGAATGCCAAACATTGTATTGATGTTTATGGTGCCAACGTTATTGCCACTACTACTTCCTGTGACATGGATACTACCTGAAATGCTTACTGAATGATTTGTAATCCATGAAGCAGATAATGGAAAACCTTCTGTTGCTGAATAAGTAAGCACGACGAGAGCAGCGGAAACAGATGGCATATTACCTTCACTAAAAGTCCCTCCACCCCATGCTACAGCAATTTCACAATTTGCAGGTAGTCCCGAAGGTCTAAACCGAGCGCTACCGGCCCTTAAACCTCCACCACCTCCGCTTCCGCTTCCACTGCCACTTCCGCTTCCGGAACCAGATGTTTCAGGGTCTTCATCTTCTTCACCCTGCGCGTTGATATAGGCTTTTGTTTCGTTTTCATATTCCACCCATCCGCCATGCCATTGATTGTACACATACATGTTATTGAACTCAACATAATAATATGGGTTCTGCCTTTTTCCAAGAGGAATTAACTCACCTGACTGATTTGATAAGTCTATGTAGCGAATAGCCGCATTAGAATTTATAACCCATCCGCCAGGCCAATTCATCTCCTGTACAAGTTTATAAAGGTATTCATCTTCCGAATAAGGATTCCCGAGCTGTCCCTTTGAAATGGTCTTCTGTACAGTCCCCTGGGAATTATAATACTGAATAGCGTCTGTTGAGGAATTTCTAACCCATCCCACCAGCCATTCAGAAAAATAAGCATGGTGGCTATTGTATTCTGTCTCTGTGTACGGGTCGCGTTTACATCCTTTTGTACTTAGAATATCGTCTTGTGCCATTTTATTTTTGATTTAGTTTTCTTATACATAATACATAATTTATTATTCTTTTATCTCATTCTCTTTACTCCTGTTTATCCGTTAAGAATTAATTTTCCTTCCCCATAGGCATTCCATTTACAAAGTTAGACATTCTGGTTAATACGCTCATAATATTCATACTTAAAAGATGTTAATTTGTTGCCTTGTCGCTTCCCTCTATAAAGATAGCCCCTCGGCGAAGCAGTTCTTTCACCTCATGCAGGATGTGCATGCGTGCTCCGGCCTTGGCTCCATCGTTCTCTATGCGGAAGGAACTGACAATGGCATCCTGTAGCTCGCCGAAGGCCATGCTGCGCTCCTGCAGCATCGTCAGTATCCTCAGTCCCATATCCAGGAGCGGTGCCTCGCGCAAGCCCCTCTCCTTCAGGCAGGGCATCACGGCTATCATCGTCAGGGGGTACTCCTTCTCACACCGGAACTTCTCCTTCAGCTGCATTACGGCCCAGGGATGCCACTCCTTCGGGATGCTGAAGACAGAGACGTGCGGACTGGCCTTCAGCAGGCATGACCTCTGCTCGTCCCGGTCCATTTCATTGAAGCATACAAAGTGGGCATAGTCCTGCTCCAGATGAAACAGTTCTGCCATATCCAGGTTCCGCCATTCCCTTTCCCGCTCCGTAAGGAAATCCTCATACTGGGCCAGGCTCTGCCGGGCCGTCATCATGCCATCCAGATAGATGACGTTGCTGTTCATCCTGCGGTGCCGCCATGGACAGAGACCGAGTATCTGGCGATAGAGCTCGGGATATAGTCTCAGCATGGCGCGGTCGAGTACCGCCACGACCTGTCCGTTTCGCTTGTGCCCGCCCAGGAGGTGGTGGAAGGGATGGCGGCCGTAATGGTCCAGGTCGCAGAACTCGCCGCGCGTATAGCCCTCGTCCTTTACGGGGTGGTCCAGCACGCCTGTAATATCCCGGCCTTCCCTGTCGGCCATGACGGCAAGGATGACCTGCTCGAAGAATACGTTGCAGTCCACCTGGGAGTGCGGACAGCCGGGGTCGTTCATGCGGTTCTCCTCCATAAAGCCGAATACCTCCCGGCAGTAGCGGTGGATGAAGCCCAGGTCCGTACCGCCGAAGAAGCCCATGTTGTAGGATGCGACCGACTCTTCCCTCAGGCCCTTGTCGATATAGTCGGGCAGCCGGATGGCCGGGTGCGCCAGGATGCGGTCCATCATACGGCGGTAGTAGATGGTGCCTATCTCGCGGTTCTGGGCAACGAGCGGGGCATCCATGACCCTCTCGGGCAGCGGCTCGGTGATGAACACGTCGCCATCCACATGTATGAAGGGTTCCGTCTGCATGGAGTAGGTCTTTATCTTTGATAGTGCCCAGTGGCGCGGCAGGCAGTGGAAGCCGTCGAATACCGTGCAGACCTCCGTATAGGGCAGGCGGAGCGTGTCGATGAGCAGATGCCTGCCTGCAGAGTCTGTGTAGAGCACCACATCGCTGTAGTGCTCACGCAGGCTCTGGCAGCTCATAGCCCATGACATGAGGTTGTACTCCGCTGCCGGCCATCCGAAAGGATGACGAAGCGGGTCCTGACCTGCCGTCCAAAAGGTCTGAATGAGGCGCATTTCTTATCGAATCACAATCTTGAATTACATTCGAGCTCGTTCACGCTTGGAAGACCTCAAGCCAGCTTGTGTCTTCTCTCACTTAATCACGACCTTTTTCCCGTCCTGAATATACAGGCCCTTCTCGGGAGCCTTCTGGAGGCGGCGGCCCTGCAGGTCAAACAGTCCTTGAACTTTAAACTTTGAACCTTTCAAACCTTGAACCTCCTGAACCTTCTCTATCCCATCGGGGCTTCCAGTCAGCCCAACAGGCAGGCTGCGCACGTAGGCTACGCTCTCGGTCTGCAGCTCTTTCACTAAGCTGACGCTTATCTCATATTTCACAGCCTTGCCGTTATCGGGATTAGCAAGATAGAGATTCAGCTGGAATGTATCGCCAAGTTCCAACGAGGGCACTTCGTACCATTTTATGGAACCATCCGTATAGTAAGCACCTAATGACCTGAAGTTACTGTACTGACGGTAGAGCTGCCCGTCGTCGCTGGTGAACCAGAAGCCCTGGCCTGGAGCTGCATTATACCGGCTTGTATAGACTACGACATCGCCGTCCTTCTGCTCGGCATAGAGTCTCGGATTGTTCGTGCCCAACAGGGCCTTTACTCCAGCCTCATCAATATCTGTAGAGATCAGGCCGTAGCGTCCATCCTCCCTGTTACGGTAGCTGAAGTAGTTCTCTGTCCATACCAGTTGCACGTCCATCTGTTCGGTCTTCACGATGTCGAAGCTTTCCTGGTCGGCATACTCGTCGCCGAACTGGATGTCCAGCGGCAGCTCGTAGTACTTGCCGTCAGCCACCAGGAAGACCGATCCAGAGGTCTTCTGCCCACCCTTGAATAAGTCGGATGCAACGGTGACGCGCACCATTTCCCCAGAATATTGAACCACGTAAAAGGCTGATGCTTTTCTGTTCAGGCACTTCATGCCGTCTATCTTGATGTCAATGAGGGACTGAGTATCGTTGCATCCTGTAATCATCTGGTTATCTGCATCCGTCATGGCAAAAATCTGAAGGTTGCTGCCTTTCACATCATTGCCGAAAAGAGCGGCTACACCCTTCAGGTCAAAGTCCAGATGATCTCCTGTGGAAAAGTCGAGGTTGCCAGACAGGACTTTCTCGCCCACCTTCTCCAGTGAACTCAGTGGCAATGCCGGGCCGTCCTGCTCTGACATGTTCAGCGTGATGTCGAAGGTAGCCATCTGTCCCTGATACTCCAGGGCAAATACTGCATTGCACGACTCGCCCACCTCCAGCAGGGGGTAACCATCTTCGTCTGTATAGACACTGAGATTAAAGTCCAGCCGGTTCCAGTCTGTCATGGGTGGTGTGATGCTACATGACCATCTCCTTTCGTTGCGGCTTTTTGCTTTGCTGCCGTCCTGTGTCAGGTTGTATTCGGAAGTGAACCCGCCGCCCTCGTCGGTGAGCATATACAGGCTGAACTCGCGTTCTTCTCCCCACCATTCTGTAGCGAGAAGTTTGCCGAATTCTTCTTTATCCACTCCCAACTGGTCGCAGACACGGGAGAAGTTGAATCCAATTGTGTAGAGGGTCGGGTCAAGTTTGTACCTCACGTCCACACTGCCCTTGAACTGGGCGTTTGCACCTACGGCTGCTACAGCCATCAGCGCGATAAGTAATTGTCTTTTCATATTCGTTTTTGTTTAATTTGGGTTATGGTTGTATTTATTCTCACTCTTTGCTTTTAATTCTTCACTCTTTTTTGTCGGTCCTGGATATATAGCCCCTTCTCTGGTGCCTTCATGAGGCGGCGGCCCTGCAGGTCATAGATAGTCCCTTAATGAAACAATCATTTTCCTTGTCACGGCCACCTTGCCATCCACCGCTAAGGTATAGATATACATGCCTGCCGTGAGGTCGCTGGCATAGACGGTGATGTTTGTCTCTCCTCGATCATCAATAGGAAAGGCCTTCACCTGCTTGCCGCTCATGTCATAGATGAAGATATTTGCCTTCTGTGCATTTTGGGGGATATTGAGCGTAATCACCGTACTCTCGCTGAACGGATTGGGCTTGTTCTGGTCCATGCGAACCATATCTACCTCGGACGCTGTTTCATTTATGGTTGTGGCTTTTGCCTTAGACTTGGCCTTCTTCGCGGAAGTACCTTTCAGTTCAGCCAGTTCCTGAGACAGTTCGTTGATGCTCTGCACCAACAGGGGTACCATTTCTACGTAATTGATGCTGACGTTTCCGTTCTCATCCTCATAAACCAGTTCGGGATAGACTTTTTTCAGTTGGTCGGCAGCAAGTCCGTATTGGATGGTAGAGAGCTTGGTCTGAACTAAGGTGTCGCCATCCTCCTTGCTTTCTTTCTCGGTTTCTTCGGTCTCTGTTTTTATGGCATCTTCCTCGCTGGGTTGTTTTTCCCTTATAAACTGTAATAACTGTACCTGCTGGAGCTTATCACTGATGCGCTCGGATGTCTCATCTGTAATTACTCTGGTTTCCGTGGGTTCACCATTCAAGGCCAGGTCGCCAGATGCAGAGGGAGAATTCAGCGTGGAGGTCAGCAAAGCACCCGTCAAACTGCCTGTAACATGGACATTGCCCAGAAAGTATCCAGCATATGTAGCAGAAGTACTTGGAAAACTGTATGAAGAACCGCCACCTACACCGTAAATACCCGCTCCTTTATTTGAGGAACCGCTCTTCATACCCAGCACACCGATATTGGCCTGTCCTGCATCATCAGTTTTGCCCATTACACTGCAAACAAGTGAATTGTATGAAGCCCCCGTACTTTGAGAGATTAATCCATATAGATATTCTGCATAGGTTGATGAATTCTCAAGATTGATACCTCTCTGGTTCGATGAGCTCTCGTAAGGTGAACCATTGTTCAGAATATAAAGCCCTTCATGAGCGCAATTAAAATAGCCAAGATACCTGCGTTCCAAAGCTTCATTGTATGAATTAACCGTCAGAAGATAATTAGGTGTCACATTGTTCCCAATACCGACACGACCATAGGTGTCAACTACTAACTGTGCGTTGATGTTCTGAACTGCTACAGCCAGAAGCATCATAATGAGAATCTTCTTCATAACTTTATTTCTTTGTTAGTTTGTTTAATTTAACGTTTATAACTCAATCTCCCCTACGAAGGTCTGACTGCCCCGGACGAGGCGTATCTCATACGTGCCGCTGAGGGTGGAGGGCAACGTGATTTCGTCGGTTTCATCGGTGATTTGGGTTGAATACACCTCTGTCTCAAACTCGTCACGGAGGATTAATGTTGCCCCTGTACACCCGCTTATTATATATAAGGTGTAGCCGTCCTGCACCACAGTGGGCATTTGAACAGGGGATTTGGGGTTGGGTTCATCTCCACCAGAGCCACCATTATTGCCAGGTCCCCCAGGGAGAGGGGCATCGCCACCACCGT
>CAMJQA010000052.1 GCA_946407895.1 uncultured Prevotellaceae bacterium | reverse complement strand
GGACGTGTCCTTTCACCAACAAGGACGTGTCCTTACAACGACAAGGACGTGTCCTGCTAAGCCAAAGATGCAGGCAGGGAGGTTTTGGGGGAACAGCATACTGTCTTTTCCCGAATTGTCTTCCCGCCGTAGAATAAAAAAAACAACGGCGTATAAAGATGTTTCCTACGCCGTAGAAAGTTGTTTTCTACGGCGTAGAATGAACCGGACAATACTATTGGGTTGGCCAATCCATACGGTTGCGTTGACCTAACAATGAGGAAGTACTTTCGGGCGAAGCCCAAAGGTACGAATAAGCGAGTGATAAGCAAAATAAAACCCATTTTAATTTTGCTTATCCGAGAGAAGTACTTTCGGGCGAAGCCCAAAGGTAATAATTGCCCCTTCGCGCAAAGAAACCGGTGAAAAGAATGTGAGAAAAGGGGGAGTTTGGGTCGCTGCGCCTTCATTTCTGGCCGGTTAGGCAAACAAAAAGGTTTTATTATTTGCATTATCGTTCGCTTATCTGTACCTTCGCACTATGAAAGAGAAGTACGACTATCTGATAGTAGGCTCGGGCCTGATGGGCGCCACCTTTGCGCACCTGGCCCACCAGGCAGGAAAGCGCTGCCTGGTGCTGGAGCGCAGGCCCTGGAAGGGCGGCAACGTACACCAGCAGTTGGTGGAGGGCATAAGCGTACACCAGTACGGAGCCCATATTTTCCATACGGCAGACCGCCGGGTGTGGGACTTTGTGAACGGGTTCGTGCCCTTCAACCGCTTTACGAACTCGCCGCTGGCCAACTACCGAGGACGCCAGTTTAACCTGCCCTTCAATATGAATACGTTCCACCAGATGTGGGGCGTTACAACCCCGGATGAGGCGCGCCGCATCATAGAGGAACAGCGACGGCAGGTGGGCATTGTCAATCCGCGTAACCTGGAGGAACAGGCCCTGAGCCTGGTGGGGCGCGATATCTATGAAGCGCTCATCAAGGAGTACACCGAGAAGCAATGGGGGCGGCCCTGTTCCGAGCTGCCCGCCTTCATCATCAAGCGTCTGCCCCTACGTTTCGTCTATGACAACAATTACTTTAACGACCCATTCCAGGGCATTCCGCAGGGCGGTTATAATATGCTTGTCGATGCCCTGCTCCAGGGTGTAGAGTGCAGGACGGGCATTGACTTCGCACACTCTCCCTACCGTGAGTGGCAGAAATATGCCTGCCGCCTCTTCTTCACCGGTGCCATTGACGAGTACTTCAACTTCTGCCTGGGACACCTGGAGTGGCGCACCGTTACGTTCCGTACGCGAATAGAAGATACGCCTAACTACCAGGGTAACGCCGTTGTAAACTACACTTCGCATGAGGTGCCCTATACGCGAATCATCGAGCACAAGCACTTCGAAACGTTCGGTGAGGACATCTATCATAACCTGCGTACGGTGGTCAGCGAGGAGTACAGTACAGAGTGGCAACCGGGCATGGAACCCTACTACCCCGTGAACGACGAGCAGAATATGCAACTGCTGGCCCGCTATCAGGAACTTGCCCGACAGCGGGAAGGCATTGTATTTGCCGGCCGACTGGCAGAATATAAATATTATGATATGGCTCCCACCATAGCCCGCGCTATGGAATTGTGGGACACTCAGAGGTGAATAGGGCCCAGTTCCTCGCGGATGCCGCTACGGTAGGCGCGGATTAGAGGCAATGCATCGCGCCATTTATAGGCCCTACTTACAGGAGCCGTAAACAGAATGATAGCCAGATATCCCAGCAGGTTGATGAGTCCCCTGAGGTATCGCACGCTCCAATTATGGCCGTAGTGGTGGTTCAGGTAGGTGGAGTTGCGAACCTGGTAGCTGCGTTTCCACTTCTTCTTCTGTTGCTTTTCTGCCCATGACTCTTTGCTGAAGAAGCGTTCCTTGTCCATCAGCGCTTCGGGAATGTAGAGCATACCGAATCCTGCCAAGTGTGCTCGCAGGCAATAATCCGTGTCGTCACAGAAAATAAAGAGGTCTTTGTTGGGCAAACCTATCTGCTCAACTACCTGTCGGCTGACGAAAAGCCCCTCGAAGGCCGTACCGGCTATGGGGGTAGGGCCGTGGACGGGTAGCCCTTTGAGCCGGTCTTGATACATAGATGCAAAGGGATTGCTGAGGTTGTATCGAAGGAAGTCATTGGTAAAAACCTGCCCTTCCATCAGGCGGCGAGGAGCCAGAATGTCAGCCCCAGAAGTGGTTGTGTAGGGCAGCAGGCGGGCAAGGCAGTCGGGATGTGGCTTTACATCATCATCCATGCACCAAATCCAATCGGCGCCCATGAGCATGGCTTCGCTCATACCTCTGTGGAAACCGCCCGAACCACCTACGTTCTGCTGATGGATGACATGCAGGTCTGATTGGGTATCAAGCCATTCGCGGGTGCCGTCGGTGCAACCGTTATCAACTACGATGATTGCCAGTGGGGAGTTGCTGCGGAGTGCCTGCAGACAGGCCGTGAGCAGCGAAAGGCGGTTGTAGGTAACAACGACTGCTATAACCTTCTGTTCCTTCTCGGCCTTCTCCATGCGCTGACTACTTGAGCTCGGGTATCTTCACTACCTGCATATCTGTGTATTCAAGATTTTCTCCGGCCATTCCCCAGATAAACATGTAGTTGCTCGTGCCGGCAGCGCAGTGGATAGACCACTGGGGCGAGATGACAGCTTGCTCATTGTTGAGCCAGATGGGACGCGTCTCTTGCGGCTCGCCCATCAAGTGGCATATCTTTTGTCCCTCGGGTACTGCGAAGTACAGGTAGGTTTCCATGCGGCGCAGGTGTGTATGAGCCGGCATAGTGTTCCATACGGATCCGGGTTTCAGTTCGGTGAGACCCATCTGCAGCTGGCAGGTATGAACGCCGGCCACACCGTCGATAATGAGCTGGTTGATGGTGCGCAGGTTGGAGTCCTCAGCCTTTCCGGCATTGATGACATTGGCTTCCTTCATCGATACCTTCTTTACGGGGTATGCCTGGTGGGCCGTGGCGCTGTTCATATAGAACTTGGCGGGCTTAGATGGGTCTTTCGAAGCGAAGCTTACCTCGTAGTCGCCGCGCCCCACATAAAGGGCTTCCTTGAAGCCGAGCTCATACTTCTTCCCGTCGACCGTGACGGTGCCGTCGCCGCCGATGTTTATAATGCCCAGTTCGCGGTTGTGCAGGAAGTGGTCAACCTTCAGCGGAGCGATAGCCTCCAGTTTCAGCGGTTCGGCAGCAGGCTGGGCACCGCCTTGCATGAAGCGGTCGTACATGGAATATACCCAGTTTACCTCGCCTGGAGCGAATACTTTCTCTATTAGAAACTCCTTGCGAAGGCGTTCGGTGTCGTAGTGCTTGACGTCTTCGGGGTGATGCGCATAGCGCACTTCGTAGTTGGTCTGTGCCATGGAAGACAGGGGGGCCATTGCCAGCAGGCCGGCCATCACTAATTCTTTTTTCATTGTATCTTGTTCTTTTGTTTGCATGATCTTGCTGTTTGTCTGGTATCTGTGCCCTTACTCCTTCATGTTCTTGGTGCGGTTCCAATACATCAGAACGGCTGCCACGGCAATGGAGATGAAAATGCCCGCAGTGCGCAGGGATGCCAGCAAATGGTAGAATACCCAGCATAGCAGGCTGGACGCGAAATCCAGTGCTGCGCCGGCTGTAAAGCCCTGTGGTATGCGAACAGACGCATCCTCAGGGTGCATGGTAGCCACTGAGTTGGCTGCCATTGTGAAGGCATCAGCAATGTTCGTTACAAAGTAAAGGCCGGCGATAAGAGCTACGAGGCCCACAATGAATGTCTTCACCACATTTCCGCGGGTGATTGGAAGTACTACGGGGAAAAGGTAGAACATGCCAGCCAGAGAGGCTAAGGGCAGGAATTCATTGCCCGGCAGCACCACCGCCAGCAGTAGGATGGTGGGGATGAGCAGCAGAGAGACGACGAGCGTGGTGGAGTGTCCGATAACGAGGGCCGGACTCATGCCGATGTGCAGCTTTACGCGGTCGCCGAAGCGGCGGGCTATCATCTGCTTCGTGGCTTCGGATATGGGGATGAGGCCGTCTATGAACAGACGGGTAATGCGTGGTATGAGTTCCATTACGGCTCCCATCTTGACACCCAGCGCCAAAATGTCCTTTACCTCATAACGTGCCATAAGACCGATGCCGCATCCCACGATGACACCCAGAAAGAGCGGCTCGCCCAATATGCCGAAGCGGCGCTTCATCCCTTCGGCATCGATGTCCAGGCGGTCGAAGCCCGGAATGCAGTCTAATACCTTATTTATTATATAGGCAAAGGGTACGAAGCCTTGGCAGAAAGGTTGCGGAATGGATATGCCCTCCATGCCTTCGTAGAATTGCTGGAAGCGGTCGGCTGTGCGGTCGGCCATGATGAGCGTAACGATATAGCAGAAAATGGCGGCATCGAAGCCCAGTACCAGGCAGTCTGTGGCAAAATAAACGATGGCTCCCACGAAGGCGTAGTGCCAGTAGTTCCAAAGGTCTATGTTCACCGTCCGAGTGGTGCGGGTTAGCAACATCAGCACGTTCACGGCCAGGCAGACTGGGATGATAAAGGCCCCGACGGCGGTGTTGTAGGCTACGGATGCAGCAGCAGGCCACCCCATGTCGAATATGCCCAGTTTCCAGCCGTAGATGTGGACAACCTTCTCAAGCGCTGGCCCCAGGGCACTGGTGAGCAACCCAGTAACAACGCTGAGACCCACGAAGCCCACGCCCACGTACAGTCCGGAGAGCAAAGCCTTGCCGGGCTTGATGCGCAGGGCCAGACCCAAGATGGTGAAGATGATGGGCATCATGACCGATGCCCCCAGGGAGATAATGTAGGAGAACATATTAGTCTGGTTCTTGGTTTATATACTCATAGCTCGTCATTGTGGGGCCTGATCAGGGTTGCTTTCCGATATAAGCCAGTATGCCGCCATCAACATAAAGGATGTGGCCGTTCACGAAGTCGGAGGCCTGCGAAGCCAGGAATACGGCTGGTCCTTCAAGGTCCTCGGTGGTGCCCCATCGTGCAGCCGGTGTCTTGGCTACGATGAAGGCATCGAAGGGGTGGCGGCTGCCGTCGGGTCGAGGTTCCCTGAGGGGCGCGGTCTGCGGGGTGGCTATATAGCCTGGGCCGATGCCATTCACCTGGATGTTATACCGTCCGTATTCCGAGGCCATGTTGCGCGTGAGCATCTTCAGCCCGCCCTTTGCGGCAGCATAGGCCGATACGGTTTCGCGTCCCAGCTCGCTCATCATGGAGCAGATGTTGATAATCTTGCCGTGTCCCAGTTCCATCATGCCGGGCAGGACGGCCTTGCTGACAATGAAGGGAGCCGTCAGGTCTATATCGATGACCTGCTGATATTCCTCCACCGTCATCTCGTGCATGGGTATGCGCTTGATAATGCCAGCGTTGTTAACAAGGATGTCTATCGTGCCCAGGTGCTGGCGTATGTCGGCCACCATCTTCTGCACATCCTCTTCGTGCGTGACATCGCACAAGTAGCCCCGCGCCTCTATGCCCAGGGCTTTGTAGTCGGCCAGTGCCTGCTGCAGATGCTCGTTGCTGCGACAATTGAATGCAATGCGGGCTCCGGCACCTGCCAGTGCTTTCGCTATTGCAAAGCCTATTCCGTAGGAACCGCCGGTGACAAGTGCGACCCGGCCTTCAAGAGAAAACATGTTCATAGCGTAGAATGATTAAAAGTATGTTTTGTGCCGCTGAATTACAGGATGAGTTCGACAACCTTTTCCACGGCATCCTTCAGCCCGTCGGGGTTCTTGCCTCCGGCTGTGGCGAAGTGGGGCTGACCGCCGCCGCCGCCCTGGATAAGGCGTGCAGCCTCGCGTATAGCCTGTCCGGCACTCTTGCCCTGGGCCACCAAATCATCACTCAACGAGACGGTGAGGGACGGCTTGCCATCAGCCGAACCGCCTATGACTACGAGCAGTTGCTGCGGGTACTGGGCGCGGAGCTGGAAAGCTATGTCCTTGGCATTCTGTGCATCGATGAGGTCAATACCGCTGATAACTGTAGTGCCCTGGATGGTGCGGGCCTCCTGGATGAAGCGCTGCTTGACATCCTGAGCGTGCTTGGCACGGAACTCATCGACTTGGCGTTTCAGGGCGGCATTGTCATCGATAGCCTTCTTTACTGTTGCTGTCAGGTCTGGTGCACTGCCTAGTAGGTCGCGCAGATTGGACATGATGTCCTGTAAATGGTCCATCATTTCCTCCACGCGCCGGCCGGTGATGGCCTCGATGCGGCGAACGCCTGCGGCAATGCTGCTCTCGCTGATGATGCGAACCATGCCCAGCCGCCCGGTGCTGCCAGCGTGGCAACCACCACAGAACTCAATGCTCTGGCCGAACTGTACAACGCGGACGTGGTCGCCGTACTTCTCGCCGAACAATGCTATGGCACCCAGTTTGCGGGCTTCATCTATGGGGATGTCACGATATTCCTGGAGCGGGATATCCTGGCGGATGCGTTCGTTGACGATGTGCTCTACCTGGCGCAGCTGCTCGGGTGTGACCTTCTCGAAGTGAGAGAAGTCGAAACGCAGTCCGTCGGGTCCTACGAGCGAGCCTTTCTGTTCTACGTGTGAGCCAAGTACCTCGCGCAGTGCTTCGTCAAGAAGGTGGGTGCAGGTGTGGTTGGCTTCGATGTCGCGGCGTCTTTCTACGTCAACGCAGGCCATGAATTCTGCTTCGGGCTGCTCGGGCAGGCGGTCAGTGATATGGACGGCTACGCCATTCTCCTTCTTTGTGTCGGTGACATGAATTGTCTCTGCTTCGTTGATAAGGTCGCCCTGGTCGCCGACCTCGCCGCCCATTTCGCCGTAGAAGGGAGTCTCGTCCAGAATGACCTCATATACGGTGCCCTTCTTCTGCTTCACCTGGCGATACTTGAGGATGTGGCAGGTGTATTCGGTGTAGTCATAGCCCACGAAGCGGCTCTCGCCCTCGCGCAGGATGACCCAGTCGCCGGCCTCAACCTGTGCAGCGCCGCGAGCACGCGCTTTCTGTTTCTCCATCTCGCTCTGGAAACCGGCTTCGTCAACGGTAAGCCCGTTTTCGCGGCAGATAAGCTGTGTCAGGTCTAAGGGGAAACCGTATGTGTCGAAAAGCGTGAAGGCCTGGTCACCGGCTATCTCGCTCCGGCCCTGCTGGCGTGTTTCATCCATAATGCGGCCAAGCAGCCTAATGCCGTTCTCCAGGGTGCGCAGGAAGCTGTCTTCCTCCTCCTTCATGACCTTCATGATAAGTTCCTGTTGGGCTGCAAGCTCGGGGAAGGCAGCGCCCATCTCCTGAACAAGGGTGGGTACGAGGGTGTACATAAACGCCTGTTTCTGCCCCAGGAACGTGTAGCCATACCGGACGGCACGCCGCAGGATGCGTCGGATGACGTATCCGGCCTTGGCATTGCTGGGCAACTGGCCGTCGGCAATGCTGAAGGCTATGGCGCGCAGGTGGTCAACGATGACGCGCAGGGCAATGTCCTGCTTCTCGTCCTGGCCATAAACGACTCCGGCCTTTGCTCCCATAGCCTGTATGAGCGGCTGGAAGACGTCGGTGTCATAGTTGCTTGTCTTCCCCTGAAGTGTGCGTACAAGGCGCTCAAATCCCATACCGGTATCGATGACCCGGGCAGGCAGGGGCTCCAGCGAGTGGTCGGCCTTTCGGTTGTATTGCATGAAGACCAGGTTCCAGATTTCAATAACCTGAGGATGGTCTTTATTCACCAGTTGTGCGCCGGGTATCTGGGCCTTTTCCTCAGCTGGGCGGCTGTCAATATGAATCTCAGAGCAGGGACCGCAGGGACCCGTGTCGCCCATCTCCCAGAAGTTGTCATGCTTATTGCCGTTGATAATGTGGTCTTTGGGCAGGAACTGTTCCCAAATGGCTGCAGCCTCGTCATCGCGCTCGAGACCTTCTTCGGGCGAACCCTCAAAGACAGTGGCGTACAGGTCCTTGGGGTCAAGCTTCAAAACATCAACCAGATACTCCCAGGCCCATGAGATGGCTTCCTTCTTGAAATAGTCTCCGAAACTCCAGTTGCCCAGCATTTCGAACATGGTATGGTGATATGTGTCGTGTCCGACCTCTTCCAGGTCGTTGTGCTTTCCGCTGACGCGCAGACACTTCTGGGTATCAGCCTGTCGGCGACATTTGGGCGTTGCATTGCCCAAAATGATGTCCTTGAACTGATTCATGCCTGCGTTGGTGAACATAAGGGTAGGGTCGTCCTTGATTACCATAGGTGCAGAGGGCACGATAAGATGCTCTTTTGACTCGAAAAACTTCTTGAACGAGTCACGAATTTCATTTGCTTTCATATACTTTTTTATACTTTTTCCGCGAAAATTGTTGCAAAGGTAATTTGTTTTGCGTACTTTTGCAAAGAATTTAACGATTTTATATGATTATTCCATCCATTTCTTATGGCACTGAACAAGAATAAAGACCTGAAGAAGTACTACTCAATCAGTGAAGTGGCTGAACAATTTGGTGTAGCCGAGTCTTTGCTCCGCTATTGGGAAAAAGAGTTTCCTAACATCGCGCCGCGCAAAGGCGGACGCAATGTGAGGCAGTACACTACAGAGGATATAGAGGAGGTGCGTGTGGTATATAATCTGCTGAAGGTGAGGGGAATGAAGATTGCTGCCGCCCGAGAGGCCCTGCGTAAGAATAAACGAGGGACAATGGACTCGAGCGACATCATATCTCGCCTGCAGTCGGTGAGGTCGGAACTGATGGAAATCAAGAAGGAACTGGGGGAACTGTAGCCTTGAGGCCTCCTTCTTTGCCTGGCACTTGGCGTGGAGGGGGCTGTAATCGTCTGGTGAAAGTTACTGGGATTCGTCGGGCTCAGTCTTGTTCATTATGTTTCTGGGATGATGTTCGAGAATCTCGCGGCGGAGGTGTGTTGTGTCAACATGCATATATATTTCTGTGGTTGAGATGTCTTCGTGCCCCAGCATGGACTGAATGGCCCGCAAGTTGGCCCCGCCTTGCAGCAGATGTGTGGCGAAGCTATGACGGAAGGTATGTGGGCTGATGGATTTTGTGATGCCTGCCTTCTGGGCATATTCCTTTATCTTGACGAAGACACTGATTCTGCTCAGGTGCTGTCCGCGAGTAAAAGAAACGAAAACATAGTCTTCCTGGTCCGGCTTCGCCTTGATGTGTAGGCGGTCCACAAACCATTCCCGCAGGCGGCTGATGGCCTTTTGCCCAATGGGCACAAGGCGTTCCTTGTTGCCCTTTCCGCGGACGCGGATGTAGCCTTCCTCCAGGAATAAATCGCTAATCTTCAGTTGGCATAGTTCGCTTACCCGCAGGCCGCAACTATATAGCATCTCGATGATGGCCCGGTCCCTTACACCCTCGGGGCGGCTCATGTCGATGACATTGATGATGGCATCTATTTCTTCCACACTGAGCACTTCGGGCAAGTGCCGTCCTATGCGAGGCGATTCGAGCAATTCAGTAGGGTCGTTCTTGATTTCGCCTTCCAGGACCAGGAAACGATAGAATGATCGCACGCCGCTAAGCACACGAGCCAGGCTGCGAGGCTGGATGCCTTCTTCGAGCAGTGAGCCGGCAAACTGGTCGAGCTGTTCCAGAGTGACGTTGCGGAAGTCGATCTTCTGGGCCGCATAATAGCGCAGAAGCTTTTCCAGGTCTTTGCAGTAGGCATCCAGCGTGTTATCTGAATAAGAGTGCTCCAATCGCAGATATTGCCTGTATCGGCGTAAGATGTTTGGGTCAATATTATCCGCTTTTATCCTTATATCAGAAAAAACTTTTCCCTGTTTCTTCATTCTTTCATTTAACTTTTGTATCTTTGTAGCGGCAAAATTACAAAAAAACTATGAGAATACAAATTATTAACGGTCCAAATCTTAATCTATTGGGCGTAAGAGAACCGGAAATCTATGGAAAACGTGCCTGGCAGGACTATCTGAAAATATTGCGGACGCGTTTCCCCGAGGTGCGCATTGACTATTACCAGAGCAATCTGGAGGGTGAGATTATCAACAAGATTCAGGAGGTAGGATTCGACCGCGACGGAATCGTTCTCAATGCAGGAGCCTACACCCACACCAGTGTGGCTATCCTGGATGCAATTAAGAGCGTGAGCACGCCTGTAGTGGAAGTTCACATCAGCAACGTTCACCAGCGGGAGGAGTTCCGCAGGCGCAGCCTTATCAGCCCGGGCTGTCTGGGTGTTATAGGCGGATTCGGACTGGATAGCTACCGGCTCGCTATTGAGGCCTTGATTGCAAAGGCTGGCGAGGAGGAAGAGTAGAGGGTGTGTCCCTTGGACCTGGAATCCTACATAGCAGGGCATATTGACCCCGAAGGGGAGTACCTTCATGCTTTATGGAGGGCTACACAGCTGCATTCTCCCTACGGACAGATGGCAAGCGGCCATATACAAGGCTGCCTGCTGAGGATGTTTGTACGTATGATTCGGCCGAAATACGTGCTGGAACTTGGTACCTTCAGCGGCTATAGCGCCTTGTGTATGGCCGAGGGGCTGGAGGGGGATGCCCAGTTGCATACGTTCGAGATATTTGACGAACAAGAAGATTTTATCCGAAAATGGTTCCAGGGCAGCCCCTATGCGGCACGATTGCATCTGCACATCGGCGATGCCTTGAAGCTGGTGCCCGAGATGGACGTTCAGTGGGACTTGGCATTCATTGATGCTGACAAAAGGCAATACACTGATTATTACGAGATGCTGCTGCCGCGAATGAGAAAGGGAGGCTTCATCCTGGCCGACAATACATTGTGGTATGGTCATGTACTTGATGGTCAGACAAAGGAAAGCGACCTGCAGACCCGTGGAATAATGGAATTTAATGATCTGGTTGCAGCAGACTGTCGCGTGGACAAGGTTATACTTCCCATTCGCGACGGGCTGACGATAATCAGGGTAAGATAGCTCCCCCGTTTTTTTGCGCAAAGGCCTTTCCGCAAAAACGCAAAGGCCTTTGTGAAAGAATCTGAGGCTTCTGTGCAAGTCCCCCCTCCCCCCTCACAAAAAGGCTTTTGTATTAGTCTTCAAGCGCCTTTTCGCAAATATGCCACTCCTTTTTGCTCCCTTTTTGCTATCTTCATTTGAGAATACATGAAAAAAAACACACTTTTTTCCATGATTACATACAGCATATATTTATTTTTTGTACCTTTGCAGCCGAAAAAAATGATTTTAATATATTTATAACGATGAAAAAAGCAAAATTTATCCTAATGGGTGCTGTTGCCGTGTCAGCACTTTCATCATGCAGTAAACTCGGCAAACTGACTGCTGATAACTTTACCGTAACCCCTACGCCGCTGGAGGCTGTCGGTGGTCAGGTTCCTGCTACAATCAATGGTACATTCCCTGTGAAGTACATGAAGAAGAAGGCTGTTGTAACCGTCATTCCCGTGCTGAAGTACGAAGGTGGAGAGGTTGAAGGTCAGAGCGCAACGTTCCAGGGAGAGAAGGTAGAGGGCAATGCCACCACCGTGAACTACAAGGTTGGCGGCACCTATACGATGAAGACGAACTTCGCCTATGTTGACCCCATGATAAAGAGCGACCTGTACGCTCGCTTTGAGGCCAAGAAGGGCAAGAAGAAGGTTTCTATTCCCGAGGTTAAGATTGGCTATGGCGTAATTTCTACCAGCCAGTTGCTGAGCCGTTGCAATATGACGGCCGCTACGGCTCCAGATGCCTACCAGCGCGTTATCGAGCAGAAGCAGGAGGCCAACATCAAGTTCCTCATCAATCAGGCAAACCTGCGCGCCAGCGAACTGGGCAGCACCAGTGTGAAGGATCTCAGCAAGATCCTGAAGGAAATCAATGACGACCAGGAAGGCCGTCTGCTGAATGGCATTGAGGTAAGTGCCTACGCCAGCCCCGATGGCCGCTACAGCTTTAATGAGAAGCTGGCCCAGAAGCGTCAGAACGTCAGTGCCGATTATATGAGAAAAGAGCTCAAGAAGCTGAAGATGAAGGCTGATGTGGACACCAAGTTCACCGCCGAGGACTGGGAAGGCTTCCAGGAACTCATTTCGAAGAGTAACTTGCAGGACAAGGACGTTATCCTGCGCGTGCTCTCCATGTATCAGGACCCCGAAGAGCGTGAGCAGCAGATTAGCAACATGAGCGAGGTCTATACCGACATTAAGGAAGGCATCCTGCCCGAGTTGCGTCGTGCCCGCCTCATTGTTAATTACGATATCATCGGCCGCAGCGACGAGCAGATTGTTGACCAGTACAAGAAGGATCCCTCTAAGCTGAGCGTCGAAGAAATGGTTTATGGTGCCAATAAGCTGGTGAAGACCGAGCAGGAGAAGGCTCAGTGGTACCAGGCTATTGCAAAGCAGTATCCCAGCGACTACCGCGCCCTGAACAACCTGGCTCAGCAGGCTATTGCAAACGGCGATGTGGCTACGGCTAAGAACTATCTGGAGCAGGCCAAGAAGGTGAGCAACCGCGCCAGCGAGGTAAATACGAACCTGGGCCTGTTGGCTCTGAAGGAGGGCAATATCAGCGCAGCCGAGGCATTCCTGGCTCAGGGCAGTGGTGCCAATACCTTCAAGGAGGTTATGGGCAACCTGAACATTGCCAAGGGCAATTACACTCAGGCCGCTAACGATTTGGCTGGTACAATGACCAACAGCGCAGCTTTGGCTCAGATTCTGGCTAAGGATTATGCAACTGCCAAGAAGACTCTCGCCGGCATAAAGAATGCCGATGCCATTACCAGTTATCTGCAGGCCGTACTGGCTGCTCGTACTAACGATGCCAGCACACTGGCCAGCAGCCTGAAGAGCGCCATCCAGCAGGATGCCACTCTGGCCAAGCGTGCAGCTAACGATTTGGAATTTGCCAACTACGAAAGCGCAATAAAAAGTCTTTTGAAGTAAGTGAAGAAACCGCTATTCTATATAGCTTTTTTGCTCACCCTGCTCTGTTGTAGCGAACACCCCGGGCTGGTCAGACTCCGAGGTAAGTTTGCTCACCTGGAGCAGGGTGAGTTTCTTATTTACAGCACCGACGGAGGGCTGGATCGGATGGATTCGCTGCATATTCGCGAAGGGCGGTTTACCTATGATTTTCCATTGGACGGCTCTAGCACAATGCAAATCTTGTATCCCAATTATTCAAGGCTAACCGTATTTGCTAAATCAGGCGATGATATCAAGGTGGAGGGGGATGCCCAGAACCTGAATGAGGTCAAGGTTTCGGGCACCGAGGAGAATGAGCTTTATACAAGGTTCAGGATGGAAAGCCTCAAAATGTCAGCTTCGGACACTCGCGAGGTGGCCCGGCAATATATCCTGCAATTTCCGACTTCGGCAGTGAGCCAGTATCTCTATCGTGAATATTTCCTTCTGGAAGACAGCCTCGACCGGCAAGACGTCCTGGATATTTACGATAGTCTGCATCGGGCGAATCCCGATGATGTGAATCTGAGCCGATTGTCAAGAGTGGTACAGGCCTACGGGCTTCTGATGCCGGGTAGGCGCATGCCGGATTTTGACTTGAAGCTAAGGACGAATCAAGACGCAAAGGTTGAGGGAGCGAAGAAGAAAAAGGAGGAGAGGAAGGATACACTGAGGACAAAGGACATCGAGGGAGAGTACCTTTTGGCCGTATTCTGGGCCAGTTGGAAAAGTGGCTCACAAAGCGGCCTGTTCAGGGCGCGTACATTTCGCCGTAGAATAAAGAAGGAAAACAAATTGAATCTGTTGAGCTACTCGCTGGATGTGGAGGAGGACGCACTCAAGCGTGCCGAGGTAAGGGATAGCATCAACTATCCCAGCTATTGCGATTATCAATGCTGGCGAAGTCCGCTGGCAGAGCAGTTGAACATCCGGGAATTGCCATATTTTATCCTTGTCGGTCCCGACCAGAAAATCATAGCTTGCGGTTCTGACTGGATGCGCGATATAGAACCTAAAGCCCAACTATTATGCTTGTAAAGACCTATAGCGCCAGTGTACAGGGGCTTCAAGCCACAGCTGTAACCATTGAGGTGAATGCTTCCCGAGGCATACGTTTCGTACTTGTAGGCCTGCCTGACAATGCAGTGAAAGAAAGTCATGAGCGCATTATGGCAGCCATTGAGAACAGCGGGTACCAGTTCCCCTCAAGGCAAATAACAATCAACATGGCTCCGGCGGACATCCGCAAGGAGGGCTCCGGCTTTGATTTGCCGCTGGCTATAGGCATATTGGCAACGTCCGAGAAGGTAAAGGAGAACTTGCTGAACCGCTATATGATGGTTGGAGAACTGAGCCTTGACGGTTCGCTCATGCCTATCAAAGGTGCACTCCCAATTGCCATAAAGGCCCGCGAACTGGGTTACGAAGGGCTAATCGTGCCGCATGACAATATACGGGAAGCCGCCGTAGTGAATAATATTAACGTCTACGGTGCCAAGCATATTAATCAGGTTATAGCTCATTTAAACGGAACACAGCTGTTGGAGCCCACCGTGATAAATACCAGGGCCGAGTTTTATGCTCAGCAGACAAATTTTGAATTTGACTTTGCAGATGTCAAGGGGCAGGAGCATGTAAAGCGCGCATTGGAGATTGCGGCTGCTGGCGGGCACAATGTGATTATGGTAGGGCCGCCTGGCAGTGGAAAGAGTATGTTGGCGAAGCGCCTGCCCAGCATTCTGCCACCCCTCTCCCTGCAGGAAAGCCTCGAAACAACTCAGATTCATTCTGTGGCTGGCAAGCTGGGCAGCAGCAGTTCGCTTATTGCGCAGCGCCCGTTCCGGTCTCCCCATCACACAATCTCGCAGGTGGCTCTCGTAGGAGGCGGAGCGAACCCTCAGCCTGGTGAGATCTCCCTGGCTCACAACGGAGTTCTTTTCCTGGATGAACTCCCTGAATTCCAGCGCCAGGTGCTTGAGGTCCTGCGCCAGCCGCTGGAGGACCGGGTCATCAATATATCACGTGCTAAATATACTATAGCCTATCCGTGTAGCTTCATGTTCGTGGCTTCAATGAATCCGTGTCCCTGTGGCTACTATAATCACCCTACTAAGGCATGCTGCTGCACGCCTGGGCAGATTACTCGTTACCTGAATAAGATAAGCGGTCCCTTGCTCGACCGTATCGACCTGCAGATAGAAATTACGCCGCTCAGCTTCGATGAAATGAGTCGAACCGTTCCGGGAGAAACCAGTGCGGTTATCCGCGAGCGCGTAATCCGCGCCCGGAAAATACAGGAAGAGCGATACCGCGATTTCCGCGATGTGCATTGTAATGCGCAGATGACGACCCGGCTCTTGCATCGCTTTGCCGAACCCGATGAGGCTGGGCGCGAGATGTTGCGTGAGGCTATGAACCGCCTCCAACTTTCGGCACGGGCCTATAGCCGCATTCTCAAGGTGGCCCGTACTATCGCCGACCTGGCAGGGAGCGAGAAGGTAGAATCCATGCATGTAGCCGAAGCCGTGGGATATAGGAACCTGGACCGTAGCTCCTGGGGAGAATGAGCTATATATAATATAATGTATAGGGGATTGTTCCGGGTCGCGGCAAATATGTAGTGCAGATTAAGGACACGTCCTTCCGGCAATAAGGACACGTCCTTCCGGCAATAAGGACACGTCCTTCCGGCGATAAGGTCACGTCCTTCCGGCGATAGGGTCACGTCCTTCCGGCGATAGGGACACGTCCTTCCGGCAAAACTATTTCGGTCCTCCTTTCTTGTACAGCAGAAACGTGTGAAAGCAAAGCCCGGACAGCGTGCCCAGGGCAACGCCAATCGTGTTGGCTGCCAGGTCGAGCCACTCGCCGCTGCGGCAGGTTGTCAGATAAGCCTGCATAAGCTCTATTATGCCGCTCATTGCAATAGGAGCCGCCACGCCGAGCAACATCAGCCGGCCCCATTTGGGAGTGCGGTGCTGGCGAAGATACTCCACCCAGATAATCAGCGTAAGCGTGCCATACATTACCATGTGAACCCATTTGTCGGCCAGGGGGACGTCCTCGGCCAGTTTGACTTCGGGAACGGGAACGAGCGAGGCAATGGTGATGGCTGAGGCTGCAAGCAGCGTGAGGGGATAGCGATGCAAGTAATCCTTAATCATAAAGTTTTGTCCTATTCTTGTTTTCGGGGCCCAAAGATACGCAAAAGCACTGGAATAACAAAGCATGAATGTGCGTTTTTATGCATAATGAGTGTTAAATTCGCAGTTCGTGAGGGGTTTTTGATGAAAAAAGTGTAATTTTGCATGCCCCATTATGAGGAAACTGTAAGTTTGCCGGGGCTTATGTTGAATGGAAAAGCGTGGCAGTTTTGGCAGTAAGATAGGCGTCATCCTGGCTTCGGCCGGTAGTGCTGTGGGCCTGGGCAATATCTGGCGTTTCCCTACCGAGGTGGGGCGAAACGGCGGGGCGGCCTTCATCTTCGTATATCTGCTGTTCGTATTCCTGCTGGCTATGCCTGTAATGATTTGTGAGTTTGTTGTGGGCCGCCGCAGCCGGGCCAATACGGTGGGTGCCTATCGCGTGCTTGCTCCTGGCAAGCCCTGGGTTGTGGCCGGTTATATGGGCGTGATTGCCGGTGTGCTCATTCTCTCCTTCTATTCTGTAGTGGCGGGCTGGACGCTGCACTATACGGTGGATTCCTTCCGCTACGCCCTTGCGTCGGGGCAAGACTTCGGAGCCGTCTTCTCCCAATTCGTGTCTCATCCCTGGAAGCCTTTGGCCTTCCAGCTGGCCTTCCTGCTGATGACGCACTATGTGGTGGCCCGGGGCGTGGAGTCGGGCATAGAGCGGTTTAGCAAGGCTATGATGCCCCTGTTGCTCTTCATCATCTTGCTGCTCACTTGCTGTTCCCTGTCTATGCCCGGTGCACGCGAGGGGCTTACCTACCTGCTTCGTCCGGACTTTACGAAGGTGACTTCAGACGTTGTGCTGAGTGCGATGGGGCAGGCCTTCTTCTCCCTGAGTGTAGGGGTGGGATGCCTGGCAACGTATGCTTCCTATTTCAGCCGCGAGACGCGCCTGGTGAACTCCGCCTTCAGCGTCTGTGTCATCGATTCGCTGGTGGCCATCCTGGCCGGCTTCATTATCTTTCCGGCCGTATTCTCGGTCGGTGGGGTAGAGGTCGATGCCGGGCCGGGGCTGGTATATATTACCCTGCCCAATGTCTTCAATACGGCCTTTAGCGGTATGCCTGTGCTGGGGTACGCGTTTTCGTGCCTGTTCTATGTGCTGCTGTTGCTGGCTGCGCTTACGAGCACCATCTCCATGCACGAGATAGCTACGGCCTTCATCCGCGAGAACTTCGGGCTGTCGCGCCGCCTGTCGGCAGTAGTGGTGACGTTGCTCTGCATTGTGCTGGGCTTTGCCTGCTCGTTGTCGTTCGGTCCTTGGCGCGACGTCAAGTTGCTGGGCCTGGGCTTCTTTGACCTCTTTGACTTCCTGACGGCAAAGTACATCATGCCGCTGGGCGGGCTTATGATAACGTGCTTTGTGGGCTGGTTCCTGGACCGCCAGCTGGTTGAGGACGAGTTGACGAACGGCGGGGCATTGCGTGTGCGCAGCCTTCGCCTGTTGCTGTTCCTCATACGTTGGGTGGCGCCTGTAGGCGTGGCTATAGTCTTTTTTAACCAACTGATATCTGATTGAATGGAAAATCGCAGTAATTTCGGCAGTAAATTGGGTGTTATCCTGGCCTCGGCGGGCAGTGCTGTGGGATTGGGTAACGTGTGGCGCTTTCCCACCGAGGTAGGCAATAACGGTGGTGCCGCCTTCATTCTTATCTACCTTTTGTGTGTGGTCTTTGTGGGCGTTCCGGTTATGGTGAGCGAGTTCCTTATAGGGCGTCACACGCACGCCAATACCATTTCGGCCTATCAGAAGCTGGCGCCCGGCACCTGGTGGCGCTTCGAGGGTGTGGCCGGCGTCTTCATTGCCTTTCTCATCCTGTCATACTACGTAGTCATCTCCGGCTGGACGCTTTACTATCTCGTCCTGTCGCTGACGGGCTATTTTGCCGAGGGTAAAGACTATGTGGCCTGCTTCTCCTCGTTCGTGTCGCATCCCGTACAGCCCGTAGTCTATGCCGCCCTGTTTATGCTGATGACGCACCTGGTTATTTCCCGCGGCGTGGAGTCGGGTATAGAGCGTTTCAGCAAGGTGATGATGCCTATGCTGCTGTTCATCATCGGCATTCTGGTGGTATGTTCCTTCGGCATGCCGGGTGCCCGCGAGGGACTTACCTTCCTGCTGCAACCCGACTTCTCGAAGGTTACGGCCGGTGTGGTGCTTAGTGCGATGGGGCAGGCCTTCTTCTCCCTGAGCCTGGCTATGGGCTGCCTGTGCACCTATGCCTCCTACTTCGGCCCCGATACGCGCCTGGTGAAGACGGCTTTCAGCGTGAGTACCATCGATACGTTTGTGGCCATCCTGAGCGGATTCATCATCTTTCCGGCTGTATTCAGCGTGGCTGACGTTGAGGTGAATGCCGGGCCGGGCCTGGTGTTCATTACGTTGCCCAATGTGTTTCATCTGGCCTTCAGCCACATGCCCGTAGTGGGGTATGTCTTCTCGGGCCTGTTCTACGTGCTCCTGCTGCTGGCTGCGCTGACGAGCGCTATGTCGCTCCACGAGTCGGTGACGGCCTATGTGCACGAGACGATGCACCTCTCGCGGCATCGTTCGGCTGCCTTGGTGTCGGTTTCCTGCATGCTTTTGGGCGTGGGGTGCTCGCTTTCCTTCGGTCCTTGGAGCGACTATACGGTTTTCGGAATGACGATGTTCGACCTCTTCGACTTCGTGGCTTCCAAGATTATCATGCCTTTGGGCGGAATCGTCATCTGCCTCTTTGTGGGGTGGAAGCTCGACCGCCGGCTGGTGCACGATGAGCTTACTAATGGCGGCACAATCCGTTTCCGCCTCTTCCGCTTCTACCTGTTCCTGATTCGCTGGGCCGTACCGCTGGCCATCGCCCTTATCTTTGTCCATGAGCTGTTGGGATGAAGCGTCTGCCCTTTCTGTCTAACTCCGACCGCCGGGCCCTGCTCCTGCTGGAGTGGATTCTGCTTCTGGCCGTTGTGGGGCTGGCCCTTTTTGGCTGGCGCGGTTCGGGCGGCAGTCAGCCTTCCGCCTCGGCAACGGCCGATTCAGCGCAGGCCCGTCCGGCATCCACGGCCCGAAGGTATGTCTATGCCAAGGAGGAGCCGGTTGAGACCTTCCCCTTCGATCCCAATACGGCCGACTCAACCGCTCTGCTCCGGCTGGGGCTTGCTCCCTGGCAGGTGAAGGCTGTTTACAGCTACAGGGCCAAGCACGGGCGATACCACGAGCCGTCGGACTTCAAGCGCCTGCCCGGTATGACCAACGAGATGTGGGAGCGTCTGAGTCCCTGCATCCGCATCGACCGCCGTTTCCAGTACGTTGAGCCTGAGCCGCCGCGTCGCCGGGCGGAGGGAACGGGGCGTCCCGCTGCTGCCAAGGCTGCTGCTGCCGAGCCGCCCGCTCACGACGGCGGGGTGGCCGATTCCGTTTCGCTGAACCAGAAGGGCGATGCCGATGAAAGCGGCTCCCGACCTGCATCGGCTTCCTTGGGCGGCGAGCGCGATACGTCACTCTATCCCAAGAAGTTTGACCCGGGTACGCTTGTCGACCTGAACGAAGCCGATACGGCGGTGCTGAAGCGGGTGCCCGGCATTGCTTCCTTTCGTGCGCGTAAGATTGTGGAGTACCGGCAGAGGCTGGGCGGCTTCCGCAACAAAGAGCAGGTGATGGAGGCCTGCCAGCTGCCCGATGAGGTGCTGGATTGGTTCACCGTCCGGCCTGCCCCCCTTACGCGTCTCGACGTTAACCACCTCCCGGTCAGCCGGCTCATGAAGCACCCTTACCTGTCGTTTTATCAGGCAAAGGCAATCGTGGACTACCGCTCCAAGTTCGGTCCCCTGCGGGGCGTTCAGGACCTGGGTAACCTCAAGGAGTTCACGCCCGAGGATATAGAGCGGCTGGGCGATTACCTCGAATTCCGCTGACCTTGCCGTCAGAGGCGCATCTCCGACGGCCCCTGAATCTTCCTCTCCCCCTCTGTTTTTCTTCCGGCACCCGCCTCAAAATGTTTTTCCACCCGGGTTTGGCTTATGTTTCACGACGTGAAACGTATATTTCGCGTCGAGAGACGTACGTTTCACGTCGAGAGACGTACATTTCGCGCCGTGAAACATAAAATTCTCCCGGCTTCGGGAACTTTTTTCTGCTGGAGCAAGGGACTTTTCCTGCCTGAGCAGGCTGCTTCTTCTGCCTGAGCAGGCTGCTTTTTCTTCGTGAGCAAGGGACTTTTTCTGCTGGAATTGGCTGCTTCTTCTTCCTGAGCAGGCTGCTTTTCCTGCTGGCATCGGGGGAACTTCTACATCCTGGGCGGCAGCCTCCCCCTGGGGGCTTATCCGCAAATTTTGCGAGGCCCGGCATCGTTTTTCTGCAAAAAAAGTGATTTTTATTTTGCCAATAAACCGTAATTTCGTATATTTGTCCCCCGAAATGAGGACAGAAATGATAAAAAACACCCGCGAGGTGGCCGTAATAAGCGGTCGGCAGCGCCTGACGTTTCCCGAACTGAAGCGTCGTATCAGTCTGTTTGCCCGCATTACGCCCTCAACGCCAGGCGAGCGGATTCTCATCCTGAGCGAAAACCGCACGGGGTGGGTCTGCGCCCTGTATGCTATCTGGAAGAACGGTTCCATAGCAGTTCCTGTTGACGCCACCTCTACGGCCGAGGATGTGGCCTACATCCTGAGCGATTGCCGGCCCGCCTATGTCTGGACCTCCCGGCAGAAGGAGGCCCTGGCCCAGGAGGCCCTGCGCCTGGCCGGGATGGAAGTGCCCGTGCAGACGGTTGACCCCTACGAGGACATGGCCCTGACCGACGAGGACGAGGCCTGCATAGCGCCCGACGACCAGGCAACGGCCCTCATCTGCTACACCAGCGGAACTACGGGCATGCCCAAGGGCGTCATGCTCTCGTTCGAGAACATTATCATGAACGTGAAGGCCGTCAGCGAGGGCGTGCCCATCTATACGCCCGAGCGCCGTACTATGGTGCTGCTGCCCCTGCACCACGTACTGCCGCTCATGGGCAGCGTGGTGGCTCCCCTGATGATTGGGGGCGGCATAACCATCTGCCCAACCCTCTCGGCACCCGACATTATGCAGACGATGCAGGAGGGCCGCGTGGCCATCATGATAGGCGTGCCGCGCCTGTGGCAGACCCTCTACCGCGGCATACGCAAGAAGATTGACGAGCGGGCCATTACCCGCGCGCTATATAAATTATGTGAGCGGGCGCAGAGCCGCACCCTCTCGCGCATCGTCTTCCGCTCCGTGCGGCAGAAGATGGGCGGCGCCATCGACTACTTCGTCAGCGGTGGTGCCGCGCTCGACCGCGAGACGGCTGTGGGGCTGAAGACCCTGGGCCTCGACGTGCTGGAGGGCTATGGCATGACTGAGGCCGCGCCGATGATATGCTTCACGCGCCCGGACGACATCATTCCCGGTTGCGTGGGCGAGGCCGTGCCCCAGGTGGAGCTGCGGCTCGTAGGCGACGAGCTGTGGGCCCGCGGCCGCAACATCATGCAGGGCTACTACAACCGCCCGCAGGAAACGGCCGATATACTGGATGCCGAGGGCTGGCTGCATACGGGCGACCTGGCTACTATCGACGAGGCCGGGCACGTCTTCATCACCGGGCGGAAGAAGGAAATCATCGTGCTGTCGAACGGAAAGAACATCAATCCCGTTGAGATTGAGGAGAAGATAGAGCACTACGCCGAGGTCGTAAAGGAATGTGCCGTAGTGCAAGACGGCGATATGCTGAAGGTCATCATCGTGCCGCAGGAGCAATGGGCTCAGGGGCGCGACGACCTGCAGATGGAGCAGGAGATAAAGCACGACATCCTGCAGGCCTACAACCACAGCGTGGCGCCCTACAAGAAGCTGATGGGCCTGATGATTTACCACGGCGAGCTGCCCCGCACGCGCATGGAGAAGCTGCAGCGCTTCAAGCTGAGGGGCCTGCTGGCCCGCCACGAAGCGGGCATCAAGGACACACCCGCCGAGGCGCAGGGCGCAGGGCTGGTGGAGCCCGACTTCGAGGAATACCGCATCATCCGCCAGTTCGTGGAGGAGGAGAAGAAGTGCGAGGTGCGTCCGACCGACAACCTGGAGACCGACCTGGCCTTCGACTCGCTCGACAAGGTGGCCCTGCAGGGCTTCATAGAGCAGACCTTCGGCGTGAAGCTGACCAGCGAGCAGATTGCCGCCTTCGACGACATCAACGCTATGGCCTCATTCGTATATGAGTTCAAGACGCACGTTGATGTGGAGCGCATCGACTGGCACAGCCTGCTCACCAGCGGCGAGGCCGACATCGAGCTGCCCCAGATGAGCCCTACCGGCGGCCTCTTCGTGCGCCTGTTCCGCTCGTTCTGCAACTGGTACTTCCCCCTGACCATCAAGGGCGAGGAGAACATCCCCGCCCGCGGACCGTTCATCCTGGCTCCCAATCACCAGAGCTATATGGACGGCGCCCTCGTGGTGGCTCCCCTCTCGTGGGACAACCTGCGCAACACCTTCTTCTATGCCAAGAAGGCCCATGTACGCAGCCTCCTGAGCCGCTTCCTGGCGCGCCACCATAACGTAGTCGTTATGGATATGGACACGCTGAAGGACTCCATAGAGATGCTTGCCGCCGCCCTGAAGCAGGGCAAGAGCATAGTTATCTTCCCCGAGGGAACCCGCACCCGCAACGGCCAGGTGGGCGAGTTCAAGAAGACGTTTGCCATACTGAGCCGCGAACTGAACGTGCCCATCGTGCCCGTGGCCGTGGGCGGCGCCTTCGAGGCCCTGCCGCGCGGCAGTTCGTGGCCCCGGCGGCATCCGGTAAGCGTCAGGTATCTGGCTCCCATCCGTCCTGCGGGCGAAGACTATGATGTGCTGAGCCGTAAGGTGGAGGACGCAATCAGAAATGCACTCGGCCAATGACACTCAACGGTAACTTCTGGACGCACCTGGCCGGCACGCTCTTTGCCCTTTGTGCCCTGTGGATAGCGTGGCCCGCCGCCGCGCTGGGCTGGCAATGGAGCATGGGCGTAGTGCTGTTCCTGACGGGTATGTTCCTGATGTTTACCTCCAGCACCGTGTATCATGCTGCGCCGCCGGGCCGTACGAAGGACATCCTGCGCAAGCTCGACCATATTAATATATATGTAATGATAGCCTGCTCCTACAGCCCCATCCTGCTGGGCGTGGTGGGAGGCGCGCTGGGGTGGGGCGTCTTCGTGCTGATGTGGCTCGTCACGCTTGGGGGCGCCATCTCCAAGATAGTAGCCATCGGCCGCTATCCCCGCCTCTCGCTGGCGGTCTATCTTATTATGGGCTGGAGCGTGGTCTTCATAGCCCGCCCCGTCTGGCAGCGGCTCGGCCTGCTGCCCCTGAGCCTAATCCTGGCCGAGGGCCTGTTCTATACCGCCGGTACCTATTTCTACGCCCACGATGAACGGCCTCATTATCATGCCATTTGGCACATCTTCGTCCTGCTGGGCGCAATTGCCCACTGGGGAGCCGTTACGGCCATCATTTACCAGTACCTTTAGGGCAGAAAAAGAGGGTCCCGAATAACATTTTCTCTGTTTAAATAAAAAAAACTCCTTAAATGCTTTTCCGTGAATAGAAATAATAGTAACTTTGTCGGGTAAGAATAAAACTAACTAACGCATAAAGCCATTTTGATGATCATTTCGCCTTTAATCGGAACCTGGTGATGATAAGATATTCCAACTTTAATAATTTATTGTTTAACTAAATCAAATGTAATCATGAAGAAAAAACTGTTCTTCGTCCTATTTGCCTTAATGGGTATGATAGGAAACAATGTGCACTTGCTTGCTCAGGAACTGCCTGAACCTGACTGCATGTGGACGTTCGACAATGCTGACGACCTGATGGCTGCCAGCAAAGGATCCCTGCAGCTTGTACCTGCCGTACTGGGTAACAACAGCGTTACGCTATGTGCTACCCCTGCAGAAGCTAACATTACTGTGGCAGAAGGCCCTACAGTTGCCAGCAAAGCTATCATGGTACCTGCAGCCTCTGCATTGGCCGTACAGCGCGGCGAGGGCAGCCCTGTCCTCTCTGCCTACACCGTCATGATTGACGTGAAGGTTCCCGATTCGGAGCCTTACGACGCTCTGTTCCAGATGAACACCGGCAATACCAATGATGGCGACCTCTTCATCCACACCGGTAACGTTGGCGTAGGTGAGCTGGGTTACGGCGGCACCGTGGAGAGCAATACCTGGTATCGCATCATCATCAATGCCAAGGATGGCAAGTTCACCTCTTACCTCAACGGTGAGTTCATCAAGCAGGTGAATATGGTAGGACGTTGGGAAATCGAGCACATCTTCTACTTATTTGCTGACGAGGATGGCGAGAAGACCGACTCATATCTGGCCAAGCTGGCTATCTGGGAGAATCCCCTCACCGAGGAGCAGATTGCCGCACTGGGCAATCCCAGCACTTCGCAGGGCAAGCAGCCCGGCGAGATTAGCACGCCCGAGGATCTGGTAGCCTTCAGCGAGGCTGTCAACAGCGGTGGTGCCCAGAATGGTTTCCTGACAGCCGACATCGACATGAGCGGTGTGACCATCGAGCCTATCGGCACCGAGGCCAACCTCTTCACCGGCACATTCGACGGCCAGGGCCACGTCATCAGCAACCTCACCATCGAGAAGGAGGGTGTTGAGTATGTAGGTCTCTTCGGTCGCGTAGGCGGTGGTGCAACCATCAAGAACTTCACCCTGAAGAATGCCAAGCTGAGCGGCCAGGCCTTCATCGGCATCGTCGGCGGTTCGAACGGCAGCGGTACAGTTACCCTGGACAAGCTGGGCTTCGAGGGCGAAGCTGTGGGTACGGCTCAGAACGTATCCGGTATCATCGGTGTGAACATGAGCAGCGCAGCTACCTTCCGCATCAGCAACTGCTACGTGACGGGCAAGGTGGCCGGCGCTCGCGAGAGTGCAGCCATCACGGGTTGGACCGGTGGCGGCCAGAGCTCTATAACCGGTTGCTGGAGCACGGCCGAGGTTAGCGGCAACGATGCAGGCAAGGCCTTCTATCGTAACGACGCTACCGTATGGTCTGCCTGCTACGATATCTACGGCGAGCAGGTTACTGCCATTCCCGATGGCGCCATGGCAAGTGGCGAGCTGACCTACAAGCTGAACGGCAACAGCGTTGACGGTGCTTGGCGCCAGACCATCGGCGAGGACCAGTATCCCGTATTTGCTGCCAGCAGCAAGCAGGTGTATGCCAAGCCCAGCGAGGGCTTCCGCTGCGACGGTATGCCTCAGGGTAACATCACCTACACTAACGACGAGGTTGTTCCCGAGATTCCCGCACACGAGTATGACGGCTTCATCTGCAAGAACTGCGGTCAGTATAATCCCGAATTCATTCAGCCCAAGAACGGCGTTTACGAACTGGCTACTGCTGAGCAGCTGGCATGGTTCGGTCTGAAGGTAAATAACAGCGCCGACAAGGCCCTGAATGCCAAGCTGACGGCCGACATTGACATGAGCGCATATCCCGGCACGGAATATATGATTGGTAAGGACAATGCCGGTTATGCCGGTACGTTCGACGGCCAGTTCCACACCGTGAAGGTGGCTTACGTGAACAATGCCGAGGGCGGCACCGAGGTGAACCACAGTTCGGCTCTGTTCCGCTTCCTGAACGGCGGTACGGTGAAGAACATCATCACCACCGGTACCATCACCACCAACCAGAAGTACGCCTCCGGCCTTGTCGGCAAGACTCAGGGCAACGGCGGTACGATGGAGAACGTGGAAACGCACATCGTAATCAACAGTGCAGTTGACGGCGACGGCACGCACGCCGGCTTCCTTGGCGTAGCTGATGCTCCGGCCACCATCACCAACGCTGTTTCTGCCATCGTCATCAACGGCGACTACACCACCAGCTGCGGCGGTCTGAGCGGTTGGGCTTCACAGCCTGTTACCTTCAACAACTGCCTGATGGTCGGCGAGATCAACGTGAAGGATGACGGCTCAGCCACCTTCTCGCGCAACCCCGGCGGCAATACTTATAATAATTGCTTCTACAGAGAGGGCGTGAAGGAGCTGCAGGACAACGGTAGCGTTGAGAAGGTTGCTGCCGACAAGCTGAAGAGCGGCGAGCTGACCTATGCGCTGAACTATCCTAACGTGAACGGCGGCGTTTGGCGCCAGACGCTGGGCCGCGACCAGTATCCTGTCATCAATGCATCTCACGCTGTGGTATTCCAGCAGGGCGAAAGCTACGTGAACCTGCCCGGCGATGCCATCAACATTGCTACGGCTGACGACCTGTTTGCATACGCCGAGATGATTAAGAGCGGTACGCTGGTTAATGGCGTGCTGACGGCCGACATCGACCTGGGTGGCGCCGACTGGGCTGCTATTGGCAGCGGCAGTGGCTACGGCAAGGCTGGCGGCGTGGCTGACGTGACGAATCCTGGCTTCACCTGCGTATTCGACGGTCAGGGCCACACCATCTCGAACTTCAAGATTGTTGAGCTGGATGCCAATCTCGCGCCCGAGGCTACCGGTCTGTTCGGTATTGTGACGGGTACGGTGAAGAACCTGGGCGTGATAGGCGCCAACTTCACTTCGACTAAGGACTGCCGCGCAGGTGCCATTGCCGGTGCTGTTGTAGCTTCGGCTACGAGCCAGGGCCGCATTGAGAACTGCTTCGTTCAGAACTCCAAGCTGACGTGCGACCAGCGCGTCTGCGGTGCCATTGCAGGTGCTGTGTATGGCGGCGTGGTTGTGAACTGCTATGCTGTGAACAACGACCTGCTGGGCTACGGCGACCGCTTCGGCGGTGTGGCTGGTGACACGCGCTCCGACTCTGCCTGGGAGGGCCAGGTGCTGAACTGCTTCACCGACCACGCTCGCATTACGAGCTCTCAGGCTGGTCCTACCACTGGTCAGTCTGCCCTCTCGGCCGACGACTTCGCCAGCGGTATCATCGCCGTTGAGCTGGGTGCTGCCTTCCGCCAGACACTGGGCGAGGACATCTATCCTGTGCTGGACAAGACGCACGGCGTTGTGAAGCAGATTGGCGATGCCGGCTATGCCACGATGTACATCGGCGAGTCGGTTGAGGTTCCCGAGGGCGTGACGGCCTACACGGGCTCCGTACGGGGCAGCATGGTTGCGCTGAACCCCATCGAGGGCACTATCCCCGCCTGGGAGGCTGTTGTGCTGAAGGGCACTCCCGGCCTGTACTGCTTCATGCCTTCGGGCGCAAGCAAGAGCGTGACCGTGG
The DNA here is from genome assembly GCA_946407895.1 of uncultured Prevotellaceae bacterium. Lineage (GTDB taxonomy): Bacteria > Bacteroidota > Bacteroidia > Bacteroidales > Bacteroidaceae > Physcousia. The sequence continues at coordinate 1,018 of CAMJQA010000052.1, read as the reverse complement.
ACTTCTCGGCCATGGGATATGAGAATGCTCAGGACCTGACTACGGGCACTATCATCGTCGATGACCTGGACATCATCTTCGCCAACGGCACGAACGAGAAGAATGGTCCCAAGTACTACAACACTGGCACGGCTGCACGCCTGTATGGCGGCAACGAGATGACCGTCTATGCAATGGGCCAGCCTATTACGAAGATTGAGTTCAACTTCGGTCCGTCGAACGCTCCCACTGCTGAGGATGCTCAGTTCAACGAGGGCAGCTACGATGCCGAGAGCTTCGTGTGGACGGGCAGCGCCGAGAGCGTGACGCTCACTCGCAACGCTGCATCGGGCCACTACCGCATCGTAGGCATGACCGTGTACTACGGCGGCGGCAGCAACATCGAGGGCAACGACCTGGTGGGCACTGCTGTTGACCTGACGGTGGACGGCAGCCAGTACGCCCTGGCTCAGAAGGAGGGCGTGACGGGCTTCTACAAGGCAGAGGCAGGCTCGGTGATTGCCGCTGGCAAGGCCTACATCGTGGCCCGTGCCGCCGGCACGAAGGGCTTCACCCTGAACTTCCCCGGTGAGACGGGCATTGAGAGCGTGGAGAAGGCTGCCGAGGGCAGTGAGATCTACGACCTGGCCGGCCGCCGCGTGGTGAAGGCGCTGAAGGGTGTGTACATTATCAACGGCAAGAAGGTGCTGAAGTAAACTAAGGCAAGTCCGCCCGCCGGCTCCGCTGCGGGCCGGGGGCGGCTCACCATCATACTGAATAACCAAATTTTTGACTATATGAAGAAGATATATCTAACGCCTCAGACGGAAGTAGCTTTCGCAGAGGTTACAAACATGCTGGCAGAGAGCCTGCCGATTAGTGATGATACCGTTGACGGCGGCGAGGCGCTGACAAAGGAAGAAAAGAGTTGGGACATCTGGGGCGATGAATAGCCCAGTGTTAATGATAATCTGAATAATGTCGGGAGGGTGTGTCAAAATAGGCACATCCTCTTTTTTCTTTTTGCATTGGGGCTTTC
>CAMJQA010000051.1 GCA_946407895.1 uncultured Prevotellaceae bacterium | reverse complement strand
TCCTCATGCTCTTAGTGCTCAGCGAGGAACCGGCCCGTTTCCTGTACGATACGTTCTCGCCCCTCTGGGTGCCTTCGTTCTTCGTGCTTGGCGGGCTGAACATAGCGCTCTTCACGCTCCGCTACTTCCGTCGCAGGGACTGCCTCTACGTCTTCCTCTTCTCCCTTCTCGTAGCGGTGTCGTTCGCCGCCCTGCCTCTTATGCATAAGCTGAACCAGGACGGCTCGCACCACCAGCGCATCCTCAATATCGTCTATTACCTCGTTGTGAGCAATGGCCTCTTCTACTGCGCCCTAAACCGTTTCTACTATCTCAGGGACAGGGACCGGGACAGGGGAATCGCTTCGCCGCCTCCCGCTGAGCCGGAACGGAAAACAGAGCGGACAGAAGAGTTAAACCACTAACAAGACAAAGAATAAAAGAACTATGCTGAAATACGTATTACAGGAGATGCCCGACATGCACGAAGGGCAGAAGAAGATTTTCCCCAAGCTGATCGCAGCCGGGCAGGTAGGGAGTGCGAAGATGTTGAACAGGTACCAGCTGACCGGCACGGCGAACCGTAACGTTGCCGGCCAGGTGCTGATGTCGCTGCCCGACATCATCGGGGCCTATCTTACCGAGGGCCATATGGTAGGAAAGATTGAGAAAGACGGAACCGTCAGGGACTGTATGAATATGTTGGTGGGGAAGGTCAAAAGTGATGGGGAGGTTGTGGACAAGAACAATATGCAGACAGGACGGGTTAAGTCAGACGGCACGGTAGTCAATCGTCATAACATGACAATTGGCTATGCCAAGAATGTACCTGTTACCTATGCTGCAGTATTCTTTTTCTTTGGCTTCTTTAATCATCGATGAGGGCCAAGCAGGCGATACAAAGATGATAGAGGCTGAATTCAAGTCGAAATAAAGCTGAATTTATTTGCAGTCAAAAAGTGAGTCAGTCCGTAGGCCCTCCCGCACTATGGCTGTTTAATTCCAGGATCTGCTGGCGGTTCAGGTTGTATCCCTCGGCGGAGAGGACGGTGTTGGTGAAGTCGGCACATTCGACGGTCAGCCGGTATTTCTCCCCCGGGAGAAGGTGCAGATAGCCCTCGCTGAAGTAGGCGGGAAGGACTGCTTCGCCGGTGTCACGGCGGCGCACATTGAACTTCAGGGCGATGGCGGCGCTGCTGCCGGTATTCACGATCTCGATTTCCTTCCGCTCTTTCCCGTTGGCTCTGATCCTGGCTTTCAGGGTAGCGGCAGGGAGGTCGTTGAGGGCACGGAAGCGGTTGGCGGATTGGACGAGATAGTCGTTGCGTGAGACGAGGCGTCCGTGCTGGTAGATCTCGAGGCGTTCGATGATGATGTCCCCGCCGGTGAGGGGTGTCAGGGTGAAGACGTGCTGGAGGGTGTTGGACGGTATGTCCTTGATCTTGATTTCCTTCCTGAACAGTTGCTTTCCGCTGAGTGTGAAGCGTGCCGCGACGGCTGTCAGCTGCTGCATCGCGAGGGGCGACAGATTGAGCACCATAACCTTTCCGTCGTGCGGGTTACGCTGGATGTGAACGGGTTCGCAGGCTTTCTTGCTGCCGAAGAAGGAGCCGTGCGTCTCGAAGTCCCACGAATACGTCTGCCACTCGAGGCTTGGCCAGGCGGGGTGCGTCATCCAGAGCAGCAGGCCCGTACAGGAGTTCCACAGGCGGCTGTTCCAGGACTCGAACATGGCGCGGTAGCTGTCATAGTTCACCATCTGGGCTTTCTTGCAGAACTCGCTCATGGAGCGTGATTCGCCGTACATGCTGTCGATGGCGCTGCAGTACTCGGGCAGTCCGCCGTGCAGGTCGTGATAGTTCCATGTATCGCTTATGGGCCATCGTTCGGACTCGGGTATGAACTTCTCCATCGTCTCGGCTGTGGGTACTGAGGGTGTGCCCAGCTCAGTGGAGAAGCCGTGTGCAATCCGGGTGTGATAGTCGGATATGTCGGCGCGGTGCTGCCAGGGTCCGCTGGGCCGCAGGTTCATGTAGCGCGAGTTGGGGTTGTAGTGGCGTGTGCCATCCTCCTCGGCGATGATATCGACAAGCATCTGGTTCAGGGAAGTGGGGGCATATCCCTCGTTCCTTGGGCACCAGACGGCGATGGAGGGGTGGTTGCGGAACCGTTTCACCACTTCGCGGGCATTGCGGGCAAAGAGCATCTCGTCGTTTACGTTCTGGTTGAAGCCCTCGGTAGAGAGCCAGAAGTCGTTCCATACCAGCATGCCGTACTCGTCGCAGAGTGTGTAGAAGAGGTCCTCGGTGTTCTCGCCCGTCCAGTTCCTGACCATGTTGAAGCCTGCTTCGCGGTGGAGGCGGAAGGCGGGCTCGAGGCGTTCGCGGCTGACCCGCTTCATTCCGTCGTCCATTCCCCAGTTGCCTCCGCGACAGAAGATCCGTTTGCCGTTGCAGCGGATGACGAGGTAGGGGGCCGTGCCGTCCTGCCCGATGACGCTAAGCTGCGAAATGTCGGTGGAAGGCAACAGCCTGGCTATGACTACGTCCTTCTCGCTTGTCTCGCGGGCCGGCACAGAGGTAAAGGGGATGACGCCGTTGCGTATGTCGTTGGTGGGGGAGTAGTCGATCCGCATTTCTCCGGCTGTGTCCGAGAAGACGCTCAGCTCGTAGCTCAGTTCGCGGATGCCAAAGGGAACCGTGCACTTGTCCGAGCACCGGGTTCCGTCGAATACCGAGATGTCCATCGTGTACATCTCCTGTTTCCCATAGCCGTTCGGCCACCAGAGCCGGGGTTTCCCGATGCGGAGTGCGGGGATGAGGTCTTTGGTGAGCACTACCTTCCTGTGCTCCCCGGGGCGCAGGGATGTGGGGTGTTCGAAGGAGATGCCGTCGTCGATCTGTCCTTTCAGTACAACTTGCTTCGCCTGGTCTGCCAGGTTGACGACGTCCACCGATACGGACAGGTCGGCATAGTCCGTGTCGGGCAGGGGCAGGTCGGTCACGATCCGGGGGTATTCCAGGCGGACATCGCCTGTGGATTCGAGGAAGACATCCTGCCAGATACCGATGTTGCGGTCGCGGATGCCGGGAATCCAGTCCCATCCCTCGCTGCTGATGAACGTGGGTCCGTCGAAGCAGAGCTGTCCTCCGTTGGGTCCGCAGCCCGACTTGCCGGACTGTTCGTGCGGTATGCCGGGGTTGTAGGGCGGATAGATCTTCACGGCGAGTACGTTTGTGGGTGCCAAGTAGGGGGTGATGTCGAAACGAGCCTGTACGAAAGCGCCCTCGATGCTTCCCAGCTTATGGCGGTTAAACCAGACATCGGCGCGGTAGTTGATGCCGTCGAAGCGCAGCCAGGTCCTGTTGCCCGAGTGCTCCGGCAAGGGGAAGGCAATCCTGTACCACCATTCCCTGCGGCACAGATCCTCGGGGATGGACATGTTATTCAGGCCGTAGTATGGGTCGGGATATACACCTGCATCGACAAGGGTTGTCAGCACGGTGCCCGGAACGACGGCATTGTACCAGGCGGAGGTGTTGTAGTCTTCATCGAAGATGGAGCCCCGCATGCCGATAACCTCGTCGTCGGAAGCCAGTTCCCATCCGCCGGCGATGCGCCAGATATCGTTTGCCAGTGGCTCCAGCCGTGCTGCGGAGGATGTCTTGGCACGCCGGACTGCAGGGGTCGGCAAGGCCTTTGACCTGGGCAGCAGGCTGTCGGGCAGCGGTGCGGTGAGGCCGAAGTTTATGGGGAATTCCTGTTTGTGTTCCTGGGCGAACGCCAACGAGCATCTCAGCATGAGCAAGGATAGGAAAAAGGCGGCTTTCTTATTCATAAATGGTTACGTTTATCAGCATTGTTACGGCAAAGATATTCAGAAATACCGAAAAAAAAGTCATCTTCCCGACGAAATTTTCCCTTTGCGGGTGTTTTTGGCAACATTGCACCGGGAAATCCTCCGGTTATCATGCCTTTGACAGATATTTCTTTGAGAATCGGGCAGAAAAATTACTTTTGCGGGCAAATGGATAAAGCATATAAGAAGCTTTATTTGATTGTTTCAAAAGAAAGTCGTACCTTTGCAGGCAGATATGCAGAATTAGCATTGAAACCTCGAATTATCGAAATGTCGAAATCTCGAAATAACTAAGCATCGAAACAATAAACAAATCAGTAACAATGGAAATCATGAATTTCGGATATTATTGGCTTGACACCTGGGTGCTGGCAAATATCATTCAGCTGGCTACTCAGAACTTCTGTCTCTGCCACCTGAATCGGACGAACGACCCCTGCGGCCGGCAGTTCGACCAGATGACGCGCGGCGGTCAGCTCGTCTTCTGGTACTGATAAGTTGTGACGCCCGAAGGGACGCAAAAGGGGGGCGCAAGAAGGCTTGAACCTTACCAGATGTCCTCGGGTGTCTCGGGGTTGTCATATACTTCCTTGGGGCAGAGCTCCAGGTAGTCGAGGAAGAACTCGCGCCGCTCGTCGTTCAAGACGGACTTCAGCTTCATGTAGTACGTCTTGTCCGGCTCCATCGGGCCGCGGAAGACGATGTGGCGCAGGTTGTCCCAGATGCTGCTCTGTCGCTGCGTCTCGGTGGTGGAGCCCATGATGCCTACGCTCTGTGCGCCCTTCATCACCCCCTTGTTGCGCATGTTCTTGTCTATCTCGGCGTTGTAGGCATCGTCGTCCGTGTCGGGCTCCCAGCCGTAGATGGGCGCATCCTTGGTGCGCGACAGGTCGATGGGTATGCCGGCCACGGGCAGGTTGCCGGGGTCGGTGCCGAAGTATATCTGCAGTACGCCGCGCAGGGTGGTCATCGTCACCTCGTAGCGCAGTTCGTACGTGCCGCGGCGGGGCACGGGCGGCAGGGCCACCATGATCTCGAACCGGCCGCCCGCCTTAATCTCGTCGGTGTTCATGTTGGGCCAGGAGTAGCGGAAGGCGTTGTAATACACCATGTTCGTCTGCTCGTTCATCTGCAGGCCCTCGTAGTAGTTGTAGGAGGTCACCGTGTTGGGGAACAGGATGTACTGCGTCTCGGGCCCCGGTGCGCGGTTCAGCCGGATGTCGTTGTTCATGGCCTCGGGGAAGAGGCTCATGCCGTCGAAGCGGATGCGCTCGCGGCCCAGGTTGTTGCGCACCTGGTCCGTGCAGGCCAGTGGGGCATCGATGGGGTAGATGCAGCAGTTCACCATGTCGTTCACGATGGCCATGGGCGAGTCGTTGCCTATGCGGCACCCCACCTTGTCGGGGTCGCAGCCTGTCTCGTGGCCCGTGCCGTGTCGCCCGCGGTCCATGCGTGGGCATCGGTTCAGGTATATGCCCTGGCTCTCCGGGCTCTCGTATATCTTTATGAGGCGCCGCTTGCCCAGCGTCGGGTAGTACTCGCATACGGGAATGGAGAGGTTGCCCGACCCATCGTCGGTATATCCGTATTCGCTCACGTGGAAGACCAGGCGGTCCGTCGGTATGCGCATGCCCAGCACGTGGTACGTGGTCCACTGGTAGAGCAGGTTCTGGGGCGACTGGTAGTCCTCCCCCGTGGTGAACGTGTCGTACTCCTGGCTGTACTGCCGGTTGTCCAGTATCCACTGCTGCAGCTTGGGCAGCAGGGTGGCGCTGGATTCCCGGGGGTCCAGTCCCTGCGAGCGCCAGAAGTCGTCCGTCTCGGCAAAGATGGTGAAGCCGTACTTGCGGTGCCGGGGGGCGAAGGCCGTGCCCGTCTCGTAGAAGTAGCGGTTCATGCTGGGCAGGTCGGGCACCAGTCCGCGCTGGTATCGCTCCTCATACGCCTCGTCGCGCACCTTCGACAGCGTGTCCATCAGTCCGCAGGCCTGCAGGGCCTTGCACATCACCAGGTAGCCGTCCTGCTCCTGGTCCAGCATCTCCTGTATGTATGTGGCGGCCGTAATGTCCTTGGGTGCTATAACCTTCTCCATCTGGTGAATGATGCCGTTCAGGCACAGTATGTCGCGTTGCAGGAGGCTTATGGGGCAGTCGCCGTTGATGTAGAGGCTGTCGGGGTAGCCGTCGATGTTGTTATGCACCGAGAGCTTGTGGTCCAGCAAGTTCGGCCTCGGGAACTCCGCGCGGTCCGTTATGGGGAAGTCCCATGTCTGGTAGGCCTCGTCGTGGTCGCCCGAGTCGATGATGCTGTTGTATACGATGACCTGGCGAATCGAGTCGCGCTTGTGCTCGCTCAGGAAGTCTTCCCATGTGGGGCCCGTCATCAGGTCGGGGTTCTCCTGCCATACCGTCTGCAGGTACTCGTCTATGGCCTCGTTCGTAGGGGCAAAGACCGTGTAGTGCCCGCGTGCTGCAAGGAGCTGGGCCAGCGTGCTCCGGCTCAGTTTCGATATGGGTACGTGCTCCAGCAGACTGGCATACTGGCTGTAGGCCTCGTGCTTCTGCAGGTAGGAAAGCACCGAATCGTGCTTGAATACGTATCGTACGGAGGTATCGACCTCCTCGGTGCAGCTGCCTGTCAGCAGGGCTGCCAATGCTGCTATCAGATAGTGTCTTGTTCTCATAGTTTACCTTTTTGCTTTGTTACATTATCAATACCGCCTTCTTCCCAATGATGTTCACCCCCCGCCCGGGCCGGCCGAGGCGCTGCCCCTGCAGGTTGTAGATGTCTCCGCTCCGCCCTGATGGCCCGGCACTGCGGGCTTCGGGCCCGCCGCCCGGGACGGCATCAATAGCTGTTGTAGTGCCTGCCGCGCCCAGCAGCCTGACCTGCGAGGGCCAGAGCGGCTGGTTCCAGTAGCGCAGCTCGGCTATGTCCACCACGCCCTCCTCGCCGTCGTCGTCGCAGAAGAAGTAGCATACGGGATGCAGTATCCACCGGTCGCTGTTGGGGCTTGTGGAGGCTCCCACCTTGGTGCCATCCACGAATAGGGTGATGTAGTTGCTCTCCACCGAGAAGACGATGCGGTGCCACCGTCCGCCGGCCAGGTCTCCGTTGTAACCCAGGTTGCCCGCGGTGATGCCCACGCGGTTGTTCAGGGTATAGAGCGACCCGTCGGCCTCGTTCCTTTCGTGGCTCTGGAAGAGCGCGTTGTAGCCGGCCAGCCGCTTGGGACGTATATCCATCAGTATGGTGAAGTTGTTCTGGTCGGCCGCCTCCTGGTTGTGGGCCATCTGCAGGTAGCTGTCTATGGGCACGGTGGCTGCTCCGTTCCCCTCCGATGGTCCCTCCACGGGCACGATGCCCGCCTCTGCCGGGTCGCTCACCACCCGGGGCTCCCCGTTGCTGCCCCTCACGGCGGCCTTCAGCGATGCCGTTCCCGTGCCCTCGAGCAGGTCGTCGGGGTTGTCGAAGAGCCAGCACCCGGTCTCTTCGGGCACCGTCTCCCCGTCGGCCCTTATCTGCTCCACCGGCACCTCCCGGTCGGGCAGGCCGTCGGCCTTCAGGCGTATGGTTCCGCTGCGACGGTCACCCTCGGTCAGCGGCTGTGCGCGCAGGGTATAGGTGTGCCGTCCGGCAAAGGGCGTAATGTCTATGGGCTCAATCCATTCGGGCAGCTGGAAGGTGAAGGGCACGTTCGTCTCGGCCGTTATGGAGAAGTCCAGCTCGTCGGTCAGCCTTACGTTCTTTGTCAGTACATCCAGCTTGGGCGCGGGCGGTGTCGTGCCCTGCGGCTCCAGGCCCGAGAGGGCCCTCACCTCGTCCTCCACCAGCGCGTGCTCCCAGTATGCCACCTGCGCCACGTAGGTATCGGTCATCTCGCCGTCGTCGTCGCAGAAGAGGTAGAAGCCCCAGGGGTCTATCTCCCAGCGGCTGTCGCTTCCGCAGGTTAGGGTCAGGTTCCCGTCCAGATAGACGCGCACCTCGCCGCCCCGGTTCATCATCACTATGCGGTGCCAGGTGTCGTCCCGTACGGTTCCGAAGTATCCGCCCATCGCGCCCATGCCTATCTGGTTGCGGAAGATGAAGATGTCGCCGTCGTTCCCGTTGTCCCTATTCGTCTGCAGCAGGCCGTTATAGGGCGAGGCGCTCTTCACCTTGATGTCCATCAGCAGGGTCCATGTGCTGGTGCTGGCGGCTCCCTCGGGGCGCACCACCTTCAGGCCTGAATTGCGGGGCACGAAGATGGCTCCGTCCTCCTGCGTCCGGCCGCCGGTGGCCCTTATGTTGGCCTCCTGGGCCGTAGCTGCCACCGAGACGGAGCTCCTGCCTATGGTGATGGGCTGCAGCTGCAGCCTTCCCGCCTCGGGCTTCAGCAGGTCGGCCGGGTCGTCGAAGAGCCAGTTGCCGTCGGGCTCGCTGAGCCCCGACTGGCCGGACAGGGTGGTGAAGGCGACCGAGAGCGGAGCCGAAAGGTTGTCGTAGGAGTCCAGGGCGGCCACCTCTATGCTGTAGTCCGTCTCGGGGAGCAAGTCGTTCAGGTTGTACTTCAGCTCGCGCGGGGTGTCCGAGTTCAGGTAGAACTGCGAGAAGATGTACTTCTCAGACACAACGAGCCCCTGCCGGGCCACCCTTATCCGGTAGCGGAAGACGCACTCGTTGTCCCGGGCCTGCGGTATCGTCACCTCGGCCCAGTAGGCTCCGGCCTTGGCAGACAGTCCTTCCCCGCTTTCCCAGGCCGGGGCGGGCAGGCCGTCCCGCAGGGGTCGCCCTTCGGGGTTGTCGTCGCGGTCGCGTATGTCGGCATACTGGAACTGGCTGCCGTCGAAGGGCGCACGGAGCACCCATCTCCCCTGGGCGCCTATCTCTTCGTTGCGATAGGTATCGTAGCGGCGTATCTCTATGTCGCCGTTCTCCTGCTCGGTCAGGATCATGCCCTCGGTCACGTACTCGTAGCCTCGGGGATGAGTGCCCTCGGCCACGGCTCCCGGATGAATCTCACCGTATGTGGTAGAGCCCGTATTGATTACCGTATAGTAGTTCTGGCGAGCCGACTGCGGGTTGGCTCCCTGGTGGATGCTGCGCGGGTCGCCCAGGGGATAGTGGCTGTGGCCGGCAAAGAGTACCGTCTGCGGATAGCGGTTCAGGATGGGGTTCAGCACCTTCATGCACCAGGCCGAGCCGTTCTCGTATTCCGGCCAGGCGCCATAGACGCTCCATCGGGTAGGTACGTGGGTGAAGACGAAGATGGGCTTGCCCGGGCATTCCTGCGCGGCCTGCTCCATCGTCTGGCTCAGCCAGTTCAGCGTCTCTACGGGATAGACGGTATAACCGTGCGAGGAGTCGCCCGTATCATTGGGGTACCAGTGGTTCATGGCCACGCTGATGAAGGGGTAGCCCTTCACCTGGATGTACTGGTTCAGGGGGTATGGCTTTCCGCCGTTGAAGCTCTTCAGGCCCTGCTGGTAGTTGGCCTTCCCCTGTTCCACCGAGCCCAGGTACTCGTGTCCGCCCATCACGAAGAGCAGCTGCCCCACGGGCTGTGTGAAGTTCTGCTGGTTGGTGAAGCACTCGGTAAGCATCTCGTACTCGCTGGGCTTGCCCTGGTCCACGATGTCGCCCACGTTCACCAGTATGTCCAGCTGGGCCTGCGAGGTCAGGTTCTTCAGTGCGCGCGGCACCTTCACTCGGGCTCCTTCGCCCACTCCGTTCTCGAAGTGCGTATCGCTGATTACGCCGAAGCACAGGCGCTCCTGGGCCAGGGCGTTCAGGCTCAGCAGGCACATTGCCGTTGTCAGCTGTAGGGTTAGTCTCTTTCTCATGATTCTTGTGTTATCGATGTCATTCCATCTGCAATAATGCTGATTGTTTCCTCAAATCTGTTGCGCATTTATTTATGTCTTAAGTTGCGGCTGTTACGCTGTGTCTCAAAATCATTTTTTACTTTACCAATACTTTCTTGCCGTCGATGATATGCAGCCCCTTCATGGCTTTATCTACTGGCCGGCCGGCTACGTCGTAATGTGTATTCTTGTCCTTTAGCGTTTTATCGTTTTTTTTTTGATGCTTGAAAGATTCTGGGAGGTGAGTTCCAGCACGAAGGCCTCGTTGGAGTGGAATACCAGCTTGGAGGGCAATGTCTCGAGCACCGTCCTGACGTTGTCGCCATCGTATCGGGCCACTTCGTATTTGTCCTTCTCATAGCCCCATTCCGCCAAAGGATAGTCGATGCTGAGATTCACATCCTCCGTACTATAGTTGGCAAACAGAAGCAGCGTTCGCTGCTCGGAGGGAATGCACCAGGCGCCGCACATCACGGCCGGATTACGCACCGAGGCCATTGCGCCGCCGAACTGCCAGCGGCCCACCAGCTGGGGATTCTCGCCTACGAGGCGGGGTGAGCGGGTCATCTCGCCCATGTAGAAATAGGAGTTGAACTGCTGGCGCAATCTGACCGTCTGTTGCAGGAAAGGGTAGATGGCCGGCGTATAGGGCAGGGATGACAGGAAGGCATTGGCCTGGAACCAGCCGAGCTGCTCACCCCACACGAAGGACTGAGCCAGCGACATCTTGAAGTCCGTTGGGTCGGTGCTGGCATAGGTGCGTCCGAAGAGTTGTATGCTGCCGCCATATACGGCTCCGAAGGCCGGTACCTGGCCGTTGTGCATGAACTGCCACACAAGGAAACCATCGAAGAGGTCAATGTATCCGTCGGCATTGCTCTCGGTGGTCAGAGCCACATCCCGGGGCTTGGCCGCGCGTATGTCCTGCAGCATTCCGCGATAGGCCTGGGTCCACCAGTTGCCACCGCCCAGGGGATGACCGTGGGATGAATCGAAGCAGCTTACAGGCGGAGCAGCGGCTATTTGATCCATATAGACGGCCTTGGTGCCGTTCCCGCCCTGAGCCACGGGGCTGCAGATGCCCAGCACCACCTCCTTCATCTTGCTTCGCCAGACGTCTGACTTGGGGCACATTACGCCCAGCACCACATCTGATCCGTCGGCCTCCTTGCTGCCATAGCGTTCGGTGATGACTGTGCCGTCCCAGCTCTTTGTTACGCCGGGTCGGGCCTGGGCGGTAAAGAGCGAGTCGCGCGTACCGCTGTCGTGCGTATCCCAGAGGCGTCCGTTAATGTAGGGCATTACAAAGACATCGGATGCCTGCAAGTCGGCGATACGGTCGCGAAAGCCCGGTTTGGCCGGGAAGTAGTGGGGATAGTCGTTGTCGAAGGGAATGGCGTGCCAGTTGTACCAATGGAAGCCCAGGGGCACGCCGATGGCCTGACGAAACTGCTTCACTACATCGGGTCCTCCATGCACCCACAGGCTAAGCTCCTTTATCCATTGGGGCGAATCAGTACGCCCCTCGGGTCCCATCTTGTCGCGTGGATACCAATTGGCTTTGCTGCGCACCCAGCTGCGATAGCGCAAAGCGCCGTCGAACCAGTCGCCCTTCAGGGGAGCCAGGATGATATTGGCATCGGCCGGCTGGGAGGATTGTCCCTGCAGAGCTGTGGCGGGATAGTCGAAATACATCTCCATGCCAGTGCCGGGTGTGGTCTTCATGTAGAGTTGCTTGAACGTGGCCTCCGGGTCATGTGCAGCATAGTAGATACCGCCCTTCTCGCCGTATAGGGCATACCAGCTCATGGAAGCCCCGAAGCCAGCGGGATAGTTGATGCGGCGCTCGATGTTCTCGACCGTGGGGTCGGCCAGCATGCCCGAGCAGTAGGGATAGAAGAACTGGGTGCCCTGTGGCAGTGGCCCGAAATGGAGGGGGAGCAGCACGGTGCTCTCCAGCGTCCAGCCCGCCGGTATCTTGCTCTCGCCCCACGAGAAGGCCAGGCCTGGTTCGTCGTCCTTCCCGTTCATGAGCCGGATGTTGATGCTCACCGACAATTCTTTGCTTGCCGACATCATCGGGCGTGAGAGTTTGAGACGGACGTTGCGCGAGTCCGTCTTTCGCATACTCACATTCTGCCAGCCCTCGTCGGACTGCAGGGTCTGGCGCTCGCCGGAGTCTTGGCGCAATGTCAGCCGGAACAGGGGCATTGGCACCTGTCCGAAAATGCTGTTGCCTGCATTCAGACGTACGATTCTAATGCCCGAAGAGGGTGATGATTCCAGAGCAAACTGTAGGTTGCCGCTGGAGGCTTCCATGCGCCCTCCTGCCACTAAGAAATAATCACTGGCATAGGCATTCGCGGACATAACCAGCTGAATTGCCAGGATTGCCATCCATAAGTTTACTCTTCTTTTCATATACTATTTAACCATTTACGATTTGCTATTTAACTATTTGCCAATTACCAATTACTATTTCTTCGACGAGCCAAGCAAAATAGTAAATTGCCTAATTGTAAATGAGGTTACCAAATGTCTTCGGGCGTCTCGGGGTTGTCATAGACCGATTTGGGACACATTTCCATTACATCCATATAGAGCTGTGCATTCTCGCGGTCTATATCAAGACAGGATTTCATGCGCAGGTAGTACGTCTTGTCTGGGTCCAGCGTCTGGCGCACGAAGATGCGGCGCCCCAGGTGCTCTGCCTTGCGGGCATAGTCGGTTCCTCCAGCCGTGCCGGAATAGCTGTTCAGCCCCTTCATGTACCCCTTGTTGCGCATGCGTTTGTCAATTTCGGCATTATAGTCGTCATCCTCAGTATCTGGCTCCCACCCCTCCTTGGCAGCCGCCGTTCGCATGTCAAGCGGGATTCCGGCCGGATAGAGGTGATTGAGGTCCGTTCCAAAGAATATCTGGAAGATGCCGCGATACTCATAGATGGAATAGCCATAGCGTATCTCGTATGTATCCCGTACCGGCACGGGCGGCAGGGTGAGGGTGATGTCCTGTATGCCCCAAATGTTCACCTCGTCTCCGTTATAGTTGTTCCAGTTTACGGTCCTTGCCGTGTAGTAGCCGAAGATTGTGGTCTCGGTATTGATGCGGAAATCCTTGAAGTAGGGGTAGGTCATGTCGGGCGCCACTCGGTAGTAAGAGTGCTTCGAGTCGGTAATCTCGTTCATCCTGATGTCATTGTTCATCATTTCGGGGGAGATGGCGGCCACGTCGAATCGGATGCGCTCGCGCCCCAGGTTCCTGCGCGTTTGCTCGTCGTAGAAGAGGAAACTGCCGATGGGATAAACCAAGGCATTCGCCAGGTTGTTCTCGCCCTCCAGGTCGGGCTTGCCGATGAAGACGCCCTCCCTGCCCTCCGGACAGGAGAGTTCGTGGTAGCTACCGTGCCGCCCGTTGTCCAGAATGGGGCAACGGTTCAGGTAGATGCCGTTGCTCTCCCGGCTCTCGTATATCTTCATGAGGCGCCGTTTTCCCATCGTATAGTAGTACTCAGACATGGCGCACCCCAGGTTGCCCGTAGTGGGGCTATAGCCGTATTCGTTGCGATGGATTACCAGTCGGCCGGGTGCCAGGCGGAAGGGCAGGATGTGGTAGGTCAGGAACTGGTTCAGCAGGTTGTCCTGGTTGGTGTAGCATGTATCGTCTGTGGCTTCGGGATAGGCCTGGCTGCGGCGCAGAAAAGCCATCACGTCCTCTACGCTGATGTCCAGCGCGGGCTTTCCAATGGCGGCGCTCCACATTGAGTCGGTCTCGGCGAAGAAGGTGTAGCCGTACTTGCGGTGCTCGGGCTGGCTGGCGGCGTAGTTCGCATCCCTGGCGAAGAGCCCCTGCTGATAAAGCAATTCGTAGGTTTCGTCCCTCAGGGCGTTCAGCGTGTCTATGAGGCCGGTCTTTTCTGCCAGCATGGCAGCTACATGGAAGCCTTCGCGCCTGAGCTTCAGGATGTCCTGGAGCCAGAAGCCCAGCCGGTTGTTGCTGGGGGCTATCACCCTGTTCATGGCATGGATGACGCCGTTCAGGGCGGGGATGTCGCGGTTTCTGTCGTCCATCGGGCTTCCGTTTATCTGGATGCTGAGGCTGTCGTAGTGGACTACCACTTTACGCCCGTACATATTCTCTATCATAATCTCTGCATCCTGAGTGGTGGGGAAATCGTAGGTCATGAGGCACGGCAGGTCGTCGCCGCTGTCGATGACACTGTTGAAGACAATCACCCTCTGAATAGAATCCCTCACAGACGCGTCGGGGAACCCCTCCCATGATGCCTCGCTGATGAGGCCCTTCTTTTGGAGGTCGTCCAGGAAGAGGCGGATGGCATCATTGGTGGGTGCAAACACGGTATAGTGGCCTCGGGCTGAAAAGAGTTGTCGGAAAGTGGTGTTCGAGACGGTACTTACGTGCAGCTCGTCCAGCATCTTCATGTATTCGCTGTACTGTTCGTGGGCGGAGAGGTAGTCGGCAATGGTGCGGTCAGAAAATACATAGCGGGCCGATATGTCCACCTCCTCCTTGCAACTGGCGCAGGTTATCGCTAGAAGCAATACCATCGCTGTGTTCATGGCGATGCTGCGCAGGGTGCCTGCCATACGGGGAGCATTAGGTTTCATCATGAGCGGTATATCCCTAAATTGAGACTGTAAATTGTGTTTTTATACACAAAGATAGTGAGAATCTGCCAATCTGCCCGATTTGCCCCGTTAAATGTTGTTAAAACAATGATGCCGAGCCTACTTTGGCCTCAAACCCTTTCGCGCCGGCCGTTGGCGTCAACCTGTATACGATGCTGTGGGGCCAGCGGAGGCCCAGCATTGACTTCTACCTCTCGCTGGGTGCAAAGTCAATGAACGACTGGACCATCTACCGCCTGGATGCCAAAGCATTGAGGCGTCTGGCAGAAGGGTAGGGGGATAGAAGAAAAGAACAAGGCGGGTTTTGCATCATAAAAACCCGCCTTGAACAGGTCAGCGTAGATTTGGTAAACGAGAAAGCCCTGCTCGTGCGGGGCTTTCTCCATATCTTTATTTCTTCTTGAAGTTCGGACCGATGGAAATTGTACTCCCCTTGAGGGCCTCGCTTGTCTCGTTCACGAAGGTCTTTTCTATATATGGACCGTAGTAGTCCTCCTTGAACTTGTCATAGTGTACCGTCTGGTTGTTGTAGTATTCGAGATTGTCATCCTTGATGTGCCAGAAACCAGATTGGTCCATGACGACAGGCGCGTTCGAAGACAACCTGGTAGTTTCATGTGTCCAAGCCACGTGGTTCCCATAGTATTGATACTCACCTCCACTCTTTTCGTAATCGTACCGGAAGTCAGTGAGTGAAGCCTGCTTGGAATCCACGAGGCTCAAGTCGTCTATCATGAAAGATAGGGTATATTTCCAGGTAGCGTTATAGTCCGCTCCTTCCTTGGTCATACTTACCCTGAGTCCATCGCCCGCCGGCGTAATCGTCACGTTGTCGTCGCCGGCTTTGAAGTCGCATCTTATTTGCCAAGTCACACAGTGTATAAAGATGTATGAGCTGACGAGTTCCAGCGTTACCTTTGGTGCCTGCTTGATGCTTACGGGCAGCAGTATCTTTTCGGCATCGCTGGGCGAAGCCTTGTCGGAGACCCAGCAGTTGAGCGTCGACTGGCGCTCCTCGCCCTCTGTGTTGGCCTTGGCTGTTACGCTGACGGTCCCGTCGTCGCTGGCCGTAACCTCAAGCCACGATTTATCATTGGGGGCGACATCGGCACCGCAATATTGATAACTGCCCTTGTCTATCTTGACCTGCTTAGTGCCGCCCTTCGCCTCAAACTCCAGCTTCTCAGGATCGACTGAGGCATCCACCTTGGCTATCACCTCTCCTATGAAGATGGGGATGTCCACCTTCAGCACGTTCATATAGACAATCAGGTTGTAGTCTTGCCCTTCTTTGAGGCTTGCCTTGGCGTTTGTGGTGACATCGGCTCCCTTCACCTCAGCCTGGAGCTCGTTGCGTATGTGGTCGTCGAAGTTGAAGCTGGTTTCAATCTTCCCCCCGCTGCTTCCCTTCGGGGTAAATACGGCACGGTATGACACGAACTTGTCAAGCATACTCTTGCCCGGGTGGTGCAGGGTCAGCGTCGTAGCTCCGTCTTTGCTGTCGAAGAAGTCCTTTTCCTCAATCTTCACCTGCGGATTAATGGGAACCGACGATATGGGAATGCCCATCTCAGGCAGTTCGTCATGAACTACGTCGAGCCCAAGTGTGGTGAGATACCATCCAACAGTAACGCCCAGGGACTGGTTATACATCAGGTCTTCGTACTTGAAGAAGGACCACTTCGAGGCGCTCTCGATAATGTGTTTGACATACATTAGGGCAGGAGCGGCGGAAGGCGTATAGCTGATAAGCCAGTCCTGTGAACTACCGGCGAATGCCGCATAGTCGAGCTTCCCGCTGATGGTTTCCTTCTTCAGCACCTTCAGCTCACCGCGCACGGCCAGCGTCTTGTGATAGACACCCAGGTTTCCTGCCATGCTTACGCCGTAGTGTATGCCGCCCTCGAACTTGGGGCCAAAGCTAAACTTTAGGGCATCGGGCGCCTCGTCGTCGGCGTAGCAGTTGCTTTCCAATCCGTCCCTTGAGGTATATCGCATGGTGGAGTGCACCGTGCGCGTATAGCTTATGGAAGCCTCTAACGAGATTTTACCGTCCACCCCGATGACAAGATCGGCGTTCAGGCTTGGCGTCAAGACGACAGGGCCGATGGGGATGGCGCCACAGACGAGGGTGCAGAGATGGAACTTCTTCTCGGGGAAGTTGGTGGACGCCAGTTCGCAAGCGAGGTCGGCACCCACTGTAACATCGGCATCCATCTTGACGTTGGCAAAGCTCAGTTCCCCGTCGCCGAACTGGAAGACGTAGCGCATGACCAGGTCAATGCTCATTTTGGGTGTCAGCTCGAGGCCCTTTGCCAGCTTCCACGCTATTTCGGGCAGTATGATGGTATAATCTTTGATGCCGCTGGCTCGAGTCGTCTCAACGCGGGTGAACTGCACCTCCCTGCCCTCGGCATCGTAAATGTGCTCCACATGTTCGCCCATGGAGATGGTCTGCTCGGGCATGTCAATCGACTTGAAGGCATCGCCGAGCTCCGCGTCCTCGTAAATGATCTCGTAGCCTCTGCTCGTCTCCTGCATATCCTTGACCAAAGCCAGAAGGCCATAGGGCAGTAGCTTGGTAGGCGTGCTGAAGATGAGGCATTGCCCCACCTTGGGCTTTCCGGCCGATTTGGGCAAGGTCAGCCTATGGGCCAGCGTGTCAACGCTCACGAGGTTCTGGCATGTCTCCTTGGGTACAAGCACCGCGCCGGGGGACAATTCATACTTGACTTCCGAGGGGGTGACGGGGTCTGGCGTTATCCCACCACCACCAGGCTCGGGTTCGTCGCTGCTCTTGGAGCACGAAACGGTAAATACTACCACCAGCATAGCTGTCAGCAGTAACATCAGTTTGCTTGTAAGTCTTTTCATCTTTGCTTGATTTGTTAAAATGTTGTTTGCAATTTTGCCGCAAAGATAAAAGAATGAAAAGAATGTGGACTGACAAAACCACAAAATCGACTGACAGAGTTTCTTTGTCAGTGGTTTTTGCTCCGGAACTCGCTTGGTGTCATGCCGGTGACGCTTTTGAATGTGCGCAGGAAGGTACGCTCCGTTGAGAAGCCCGACGAGGTCCAGACCTCAATGAGCTTGATGTCGGGGCGCGACTGTAGCAGGTGTTTGGCGTGCTCGATGCGGTATGTGTTGACAAACTGTGTGAACGAGCAGCCCCGGGTGGAGTTTATGCAGTCGGAGATGTAGGCGCGGTTGGTGCCGAGGGCCGAAGCCACGTCGGCTATCTTCAGCTCCTCGTTCAGATAGAGTTTCTGGGCCTCCATCAGTTGACAGATGCGGTTCATGAGAGCTGGGTCGGTGGGTGTGTCGGCGGGGACGGCAGACTCGGAATGGCTTCGGCGCCGGTGGTAGAGGAAGAAAAGGGCGACGAGAAGCGTTGCCACCCCCACGCCGACAACTGCGGGCATGTGAAGGCTGTCCCCGTTCCCCTGGGCAGCAACCCTGTTCCCTGTATGCAGCAGATACACCATGCCGTGCGGCTTGAAATAGCTGTTTTCAGTAAAACCGCCGGCCAGCAGCAGGTTCCCGTCGTCGGTAAGAGCGTGGTTGGCCTCAAGGAGACAGGGGAGCAAATCGGTGTAGTAGAGTGTCAGGGGCGCTGGCTTTTCGTCGGTGGCCTGTCCGTAGTCAATGGCCAGGGCGTAATATCTGTATCCTGCGTCGTGGCTTGTTCGGAAGTCGCTGTTGATTCCCGTGAGGTAGGCGCGTTGTCTCTGGCGGTCGGCTAAGATATTTGCGTCGTACCAGATGCCGCCCAGGTGGGTCTGCATGGGGATGGGGCAGGCGGTGGGAAGCAATGAGAACCGGCCGTTCTCCGCCTTCACGATGGCTACCTGCCCGCTGTCGTCCTCTACGGGTATGAGGTAGGAGTAGAGTTCCTTTTCTTCGTCACCAATGAAACTTTCCCCGGTGAAGTTATGGGCGAGTGGTAGTGGATGCCACTTCTCCAGTAGGGGGATATGGACGCTGTCGCCCCTCAGCCGGTCGGCGATGGCGGGGTTGATGTCTTCGTCCCTGTTGCTTTTGCTGCCGATGATAAGGGCATCGTCCCTGGTGGTGCGGATGATGTAGGGAACTGAGCGGGGCTTCTCATTTTTGACATAGGTGAAAGCCGACTTGCCGTCGAATAGTTCGATGCCGTCGTCGTGATACCAGTTGCCGGCGATGACAACCTTTCCGCTGTCCAGTTCGAGGGCCGAAGCCTTGGCACGCCTGATTTCCATGCTGCCAAAGCCGTTGAAACTGTGGCTGCGGGGATCGTAGAACTCTGCCGTATAGGTCTGGCCTACGCCGATGTTCTCTGATGTGCCGCCTGCCAGCAGCACATGGCCGGATTTAAGCAGCAGTGCCGTACCGAAATCGTGGCTGTAAACGGTGTGGATGAGATGCCACTGCCCTTCGCTTAAGTACTCGGCTGTGGGCGTGGGTACGAAGCCGTGGGTGTGCCCGCCGGCCACGACGAATTCGTCGCCCACCACCAGCAACTGGTTGCCGGAGCGGGGGATGTTGAGGTCGGGCAGGCGTTCGGCCTCGATCTTGACGATGGGAATGCCTGGGTGGGGGAACGAGGTTTTGCCTTCAGCTACAACCTGAACTGCTGTCGCCCGTAGGATCATAAGACTCCACAAAAACAGAGCAAATGTTGCCCGCTTTGACATAGATGAACACATTAACCATTAATTCTGTCGCAAAGATACGAAAGAATAGCGAGATATCTCAAAATAGCGCTATAAATATTTGAAAAAACAAAAAAAGTATTATAAAATGATTCAAGTTTCGCCTGTTCCGCTAACGGTCTGAACCAAAGGCAGACGGCCGAAGGGGAATTCAGCTTCCTCTCAATCGGCAAAAAACGATTTAAGCAAGCCTCAATCGTTTTTGCACTCACTCGTTCGTCATTTAGACTATTTTTCATGTCTTTGTAACCTGAAAGTCAAGGTTTAAGTATAAAAATCTCATATCAGTCTAAAGAACTTCTCTATAAGAGCTCTATAAAAGATAAAAGCTCTATAAAAGCTCTGAAAGAGCTCAAATAGAACCAGTAAACAGCCCCAATGTAACAAAGATGCAGCAAAGACATATGGGACGATTGGAGAAGTTTATGAGATGTATATGAGATGTTTATGAGAAGTATATGGAAAGCGTATGAAAAGTATATGGGAGGTATATGACATGTCTATTGGTAATTTTGAGCTACGCCAAAATTCTTGCGCTCCAGTAGGTGCTCAGGCACAGGCGGAGTCCTTTCCGCTCGGATAAGCAAATAAATTTTGCGATTTATTTGGCTTATCTCTCGCTTAATCGTAACTTTGCAGCGAAAATAATAACATTTAACAGACAAATATGAAAAAGATTCTTATGATGGCCGCAGTTGCCATGATGGCCACAATGGTGGCTACAGCCCAAGGAGGAGAAGAGTTAGGAGCTGAAGAATAAAAGGTTGAGAAATGAAGAACAGGAAAGGATATTTACATCTGACGGCTTTGGTTCTGCTGGCGCTTACGGCCACTTCGGGATTGAAGGCTCAGGAAGATACACCCGAACTGCGGGAACAGATAGGGCAGGTGTTCAATAGCGTGCGAACGCGGCTCACGAATGCCGGGCGTTTCGGCATAGACTCCGTGCGGCTCACAAAGAAGACCGTTACCGTCTATGCCGGCGAGGGCTCGTCGTACGTCCCCTACCGCGAGGATAACGTGGCCGAGATCCGGGAGGGCGTAAAGGCTCTGCTGCCCCCAGAATGGCAGAAACGGAAACTTGTGCTCCTGGCCGAAGGGAAGCCTCTGGAGAGTTACATCCCCATCGGGATGCGTTCGGGCAAGACGAAGGAGAAAACGTTCCGCACCGCCAACGGCACGCCCCTCACCACCGACCGTTCCCTGCCCGTCCAGCCCTCGAAGGGCCTGCAGGGACGACATATTGCGATGTGGCAGAGCCACGGGCGCTATTACGAACAGAAGTTGGACCGCTGGGAATGGCAGAGAGCCCGCATCTTCCAGACCGTGGAGGACCTCTATACGCAGAGCTACGTGTTGCCCTTCCTGGTGCCGATGCTCGAGCGGGCCGGAGCCAATGTCCTGCTGCCGAGGGAACGGGATGCCAACCCCATTGAGGTGATTGCTGACAGGGAAACCGACCCGAGTACATTCGTCATGGTCAGCGGAAAATCGCGATGGATCGAGGGCGAGGGCACAGGCTTTGCCCATAAGCGCGAGGTGTATGTGGACAATCAGAATCCCTTCACCGAAGGCAAGTATTATGAAACGCGCACCGTGCGCCGCGAGGAGGACCAGTGTCTGGCCATCTGGATGCCCGACCTGCCCGAGACGCGAGACTATGCCGTTTATGTCTCCTACAAGTCTTTCCCCAACAGCACCGAAGATGCGCGCTACACCATCATTCACCTGGGCGACACTACCGAAGTGAGTGTCAATCAGCGCATGGGCGGCGGCACCTGGATATACCTGGGCACCTACCGCTTCCGGAAGGGAAGCAAGGAGAGCAAGGTGGTGCTGACGAACCATTCCTCGTCCAAGGCCGGCAGCATCGTTACTGCTGATGCTGTCAAGTTCGGCGGTGGAATGGGCAATGTGGCACGCTACCTGTCGGCAGGCGGACAGACCGTAGAGGATGCCCGCATCAGCGGCGACCCGCGATTCTGTGAAGGCGCCCGCTACTGGATGCAGTGGGCCGGCGTGCCCGATAGCATCTATGACCAGAACGACGGGCAGAACGACTATGTCGATGACTACAAGAACCGCGGACTCTGGGTGAACTGGCTGGCCGGCGGCTCGGAGGTGAACCCCAAGGAGGGAGGACTGCACATACCGCTCGACCTGAGCCTGGCCTTCCACAGCGATGCCGGTACTACGCTGACCGACCAGACCGTGGGCACACTGGCTATCTTCGACGACCAGCACTACGGCGGCACGTTCTTTAACGGCGCATCAACCAGTATGAACCATCAGCTGGCCGACCTGGTGCAGAGTAGCATCGTCGAGGACATACGTGCCACGTGCGAACCCCAGTGGAACCGTCGCCAAATCTGGAACAAGCCCTACTTCGAGGCCTGGATGCCCCGCGTCCCGGCCATGTTGCTCGAATTGCTCTCCCACCAGAACTTTGCCGACATGCGCTACGGCCTCGACCCGCGCTTCCGGTTCCTTGTCGCGCGCGCCGTGTATAAAGGCATACTCCGCTTCATCTGCGGCCAGCGGGGCGAGACGCCCGTGGTGGCGCCCCTGCCCGTGCGCAGCATGGCCCTCACGCCCCAGGGACCCCTCCAGGCCCTGCTCAGCTGGGCGCCCACGCCCGACCCCCTGGAACCCACGGCCCTGCCCGGCGCCTACATCGTTTACCGGCGGCTGGGCGACGGCGGCTGGGACAACGGCACGCTTACCACCGACACCTGCCTCAGCGTCGGCCTCGCCGAGGGCCGCCTCATGGCCTATAAAGTAGTGGCCGTTAACGACGGCGGCCGCTCGTTCGACAGCGAGATACTTGCCGCCGGTGTCGCCAAGGGCTCGGTGGGCAAACCCGTACTCGTGGTCAACGGCTTCACCCGCCTGGGTGCCCCCGCCGACTTCGAGGCCCCCGGCGAGGCCGCCCGCGAGCTGGCCGGCTTCCTGCCCGACGTAGACTTCGGCGTGCCCTACCTGCGCGACATCTCATACACCGGCGCGCAGAAGGAGTTCCGCCGCCGCATACCCTGGATGGACGACGACGCGGCCGGCTTCGGTGACAGCTATGGCGACCTCGAGCGCACGGTGATTGCCGGCAACACCTTCGACTACCCCGCCGTGCACGGCGAGGCCCTCCTGAGGGCCGGCCGCAGCTTTGTCAGCTGCAGCGCCGAGGCCGTGGAGCAGGGGCGGGTCAGCCTCGCCGACTACGCCATGGTGGACCTCATCCTGGGCAAGCAATGC
Organism: uncultured Prevotellaceae bacterium; assembly: GCA_946407895.1. GTDB lineage: Bacteria > Bacteroidota > Bacteroidia > Bacteroidales > Bacteroidaceae > Physcousia. The sequence continues at coordinate 6,392 of CAMJQA010000051.1, read as the reverse complement.
CAGACCAAGATGGGCTCGGGCAAGCACGCACCGCTGCAGTACAAGGTGTTCGGCTCGGCCCTGCAGGCCCGCCTCGGTGAGTACCTCAACGGTGGCGGCCGTCTGCTGGCCAGCGGATGCTACGTAGGCAGCGACCTGTGGGACAACCCCCTCCGCCTGGACGAAGCCCTGCTCGACCGCAAGGCCCTGGAGGCCGACCAGAAGTTCTGCACCGACGTGCTGCACTACAAGTGGCGGGCCGGACAGGCCGCACGCGGCGGCGAGGTGGGGTGGGTGCCCTCACGCCTCCTGCGCCACCAGGGCGCCTACGCCTTCCACGCCCAGCCGAACCCCGAATGCTATGCCGCCGAGAGCCCCGATGCCATTGAGCCCGTGGGCGAGGGTGCCGCCACCGTCATGCGCTACACACAGAACAACCTCAGCGCCGCCGTGGCCTACGAGGGGCAGGTGTATCGGACATTCGTCATGGGCGTGCCCTTCGAGACCCTCCGCTCGGCCGACGACCGTGCCGCCCTTATGCGCCAGGTTGCCGACTTCCTCATTCCCCACGAGTAGAACAAACAATCCAACGACATGAAACGCCTTGCCCTCATCATCAGCCTGCTGCTGCCGCTCAGCTCGGTGGCCCGCCAGGCCGCCGTCAGCTCCCCCGACGGCACCCTCGCTGTGGCCGTAAGCGACGACAATGGCCTGCTCACCTACACCGTGGCCCTCGACGGCGCGGAGGTCGTCATGCCCTCCCGCCTGGGCTTTGCCGCCGACTTCGGCAACTTCCTGCAGGGCCTGCAGATTACCCGCTCCACGCCCGGCGAGGCCGACCGCCACTACCAGATGCGCCAGGTGAAGCAGAGCCACATCCACTACCGCGCCCGATTGCTCGACGTTGAGGTGGAGAACGCCCAGGGCCAGCGCATGACCGTGCAATTCAGCGTCACGGACCGCGACGTGGCCTACCGCTACCTCATCCCCCGCCAGAAGGGCGACAACCCCAAGTGCGCCGTCATCCTCAGCGAGGCCAGCGCCTTCCGCCTGCCCCCAGGCACCACCACCTTCCTCACGCCGCAGAGCAACCCCATGGTAGGATGGGAGCGCACCAAGCCCAGCTACGAAGAGGCCTACCGCGCCGATGCCCCCATGACCGACCGCTCCCTCTTCGGCCAGGGCTTCACCTTCCCCTGCCTCTTCAAGATACCCTCGGCGGGGGCCTCCTCCCTTCCCGCTGCAGCCGGCAAGCCCTCGGCGGGGGCCCGGGCCTCTGCCGGTGCCTCCGCATCCCCCTATGCTGCGACAGTGTCGCAGCAAAGCCCCCCCGGCGCCTGGCTGCTCATCAGCGAAACCGGCGTAGGCAGCCAGTACTGCGGCTCCCACCTCAGCGACTACGACCCCCAGGAGGGCTACACCATAGCCTTCCCCATGCCGGGCGAGAACAACGGCCTGGGCTCCACCACCCCCGGCATACCACTGCCCGGTGCCACCCCCTGGCGCACCATCACCGTGGGCCGGAGCCTGGCCCCCATCGTGGAGACCACCGTGGCCTACGACCTGGTAGAGCCCCTCTACGAGCCCAAAGCCTCGTACCCCTGCGGACGCTATACCTGGTCGTGGCTCATCTGGCAGGACGCCAGCATAAACTATGCCGATCAGGTCAGCTTCATCGACCTGGCCGCAGCAATGGGCTACGAGTTCTGCCTCGTCGATAACTGGTGGGACCAGCGCATCGGCCGCGATGCCGTGGCCCGCCTGGCGGCCTATGCACGCAGCAAAGGCGTGGGCCTCATGCTCTGGTACAACAGCAACGGCTTCGAAAACGACGCGCCGCAGACCCCAAGGCACTGCATGAACACCGCCGTGGCCCGCGACAAGGAAATGGCGTGGCTGCAGTCCATCGGCGTAGGCGGCATCAAGGTGGACTTCTTCGGCGGAGACAAGCAGGAGACCATGAGGCTCTACGAGGACATCCTGCAAGATGCCAACCGCTACGGCATACAGTGCATCTTCCACGGCTGCACGATTCCCCGCGGCTGGGAGCGCATGTACCCCAACTACGTAAGCAGTGAAGCCGTCCTGGCCAGCGAAAACGTGTACTTCAGCGAAGATGCCGCCAGCCGCGAGCCCTTCGACCTGTGCATGCATCCCTTCGTCCGCAACGCCGTGGGCACCATGGACTGGGGCGGAGTCATCCTCAACCGCCATATGGCCAAGGACAACCGCAGCCGACATACCCGCAAGACCACCAACGCCTTCGAGTTGGCCTCGGGAATCACCAACCAGGCCGCCATACAGTGCGTGGCCCTGCAGCCAAACAACCTCCAGGAACTGGGCGAAGCCGAACTGGCCTACCTGCGCCGCCTCCCCTCCACCTGGGACGAGACGCGCCTCATCTGTGGCTATCCCGGCCGCTACGTCGTCCTCGCCCGCCGCCACGCCGACGAATGGTACATCGCCGGCCTCAATGCCACGGCCGCACCCTTGACTCTCTCCATCCCCCTCGATATGTACAGCCCCGGCCAGGCCGTCACCCTCCTCGGCGACACCGACAAGAAGGGCCGCCCCGCCCCCGACGCCACCGTGCAGACGACCCTGAAGGTCAGCCGCAAGGGCGACGTCAAGGTCACCATGCAGCCCGACGGGGGCTTCGTCATCCTCCAGGACGCAGAATAGGCCTTGTGCCCCCCACAAGACGTTCCCGACGCTGTCGAAGTGGCCTTGTGCCCACCACAAGACGTTCTCGGCGCTGTCGAAGTGGCCTTGTGCCCACCACAAGACGTTCCCGGCGCTGTCGAAGTGGCCTTGTGCCCCCCACAAGACGTTCCCGACGCTGTCGAAGCGGCCTTGTGCCCCCCACAAGACGTTCTACGTGGCTTCGGCTTAATATAAGGTAGGTCTTGGAAGGGCGTCGGGATCGTAGCGAAGGCCCTGCAGGGCGTGGCAGCCCTTCCTGTCGGTGATGACAAAGGTGAACATCCACTTGGGTTTGCGGATGCCGTCGGGATGGCGGTGCGGCAGGCCTATCAAGACCTTGTTCCATCCCTTTTTAAGATGTATGCGGTAGGGCGGGCGCGCCGTGAAGTTCTCGTTCCCCATTACGTCCTCCAGCGAGACCGTCTCGCCGGCGCGGGTCCATTCCGGTGGCGCCAGCTCCTCGTCGTTCAGCCAGATGCGGCTTCCCATGCGGTCCCACCGCCCCCTGTCGGGAGCCTTGTCGCGCTCCGAGCGCCCGTAGTTGTGGAACTCAATGAGCGCACCGGCCTCTTGTGCCCGTGGGCTGAATACGTACGTCCAGGCTACAGCCCCCTCCCCGCCGCCCGAATACCCGCTGGGCACCACGGGATGCCACGTGTGGGCCAGGTAGATGCCCCCGCCCGTCCAGAGGCTCGCGCTGTCGGCCGCCGAGGCCTCCCCGTCCGTCAAGAGGCTCGCGCTGTGGGCGGCTGAAGCCCCTATGCGCCATCTGATATTCGATTGGCGCACGTAGGGAATCTCCTCGTCTCGCAGGCTATGGTCTTTGTGGTACAGGAAGCGGCGCTCCCAGTCGGCAAAGGCCTCGTATTCGGGGCCCTCGTTGGGCAGGCGCGTGCCGCCCTGCTCTATGTAGCCCTGTCCGCCGCCGCACCAGGCGCGTTCGGCGCTGGCTAGCACATTGGCATAGAAGTTGTTATGGCGGATGATGTCTCCTTCGGCAGCCAGTTTCCTGTCGTTCCAGACGGCAGTGATGGTGCCCGCCACCTGGCTGTTGCCCTCGGTGCTGTAATAGATATTGCTCCTCCAGATGCCCACCAGGTCGGCAAAGACATCGAAGTGGTTGACATAGTTGTAGCGGCAGTCGATGGCGGGGATGCCCGGTATGGCCCGCCCGGCCGTGCTCCACAGCTGGGTCATGTCGCAGAAGGCGGCACTTATCCTGCCGCGGATGGGGTTCCAGGTTACCACCCCCTTGCCGCCCTCGTGAACCACGTCGGCCATCTCCTGTAGGAAGTCGGCGCTCACCTCCGCCTCGTCGCCGCCGATATGTATGTAGGGTGCCAGCGGGAAGGCATCCATTACCTCGCGCAGTATGACCCTCAGTTCCCTGCGCCCCTCGGCGGATTGCATCGGGTGGCCCATGGCCCGTTCGAAGGCTGCGCTGTGGCCAGGCATGTCCACCTCCGGGATTACCGTGACGCCCCGGCTGGCGGCAAAGGCCTCCACCTGGCGGCACTCCCGTTGGGTGTAGAAGCGGCCTGGCAGGCGTGTCATCGTCGTGTCGGCCGTCAGCTGCGGATAGGCCCGTATCTGCAGCCGCCAGGCCTGGTTCTCCGTCAGGTGCCAGTGGAAGGTGTTTACCTTGAAGCGGGCCAGCAGCTCTATCTCGCGGCACAATTCCTTCACGGAGATGTAGGAGCGTCCCACATCGTGCATCCATCCGCGCAGCTTGAAGGCGGGCCAGTCCGTTATCTCGCAGCAGGGAATCTGCCGCCCTCCGGCTCCCTCCCTCAGCTGTTCAAGGGTTTGCAGGGCTCGCAGCCTTCCCCTCTCGGTGATGTAGCATACCACTATGCTGTCCCTTGTCACCCTCAGGCTGTATGCCTCGTTGGGATAGCCTGGGAGCGCATAGTCCCGCGCCTCGCTGATACTGTCAACCTGCAGGAAGCATCGGGCCGTGCGCCGCGAGAGCCTGGCATAGCCCTCCGTGAGCCTCATTTGCCGGGGGCGCGGCAGCAGTACGTTGCGGAACGTCGTGCCCATACCCCGACCGTTCAGTAATAGCAGACACAGCGCTGCCAGGAGCCTTACCTTCAGCATATCCCTCCCCTCCCTTCTGGAACCTACAGGTTGTCTGGTGAATTGTGTTCGTGCCCTAAGTATTCTGCGGGCGTTATGCCCTCCAGCTCCTTGAACTTGCGGTGCAGCATCGAGCGGTTGCCGAATCCGCATCTCTCGGCTATGGCATCCATGCCCCATTCGGGGTGTTCCGTCATCAGCCGCTTTGCCTCGGCTAAGCGCAGCTGGGCCAGCCATTCGTTGTACTTCTGGCCCTGCCGGTGGTGCAGCCAGGCAGTAAGCTGATACTTGGGGATGCCTATCTGGGCCGCGGCAATGGGTTGCGTGATGCCGCTTTTCAGATACCCGCCGCCGCTTATCCACAGGGCCACAGCCTCCTCTATGCCTTCCGCGTCCCCCCTCTGCGCCTCAGCTCCGGCGTTCGTTTGCTCCTGCATCTCCATTTCCTCCTCCTCGGCGTTCAGCTCGGCCTCCTGCATCTGGGCGGGTGCGTTGCTGGTCAGGTAGTAGCAGAAGCTATCCACCAGGTAGAAGATGAAGCAGTATATAACTATGGCAATCAGGAAGAGCAGCCAGGCGGCCTTGCTGAAGATGGCAAAGGGCACCATCAGGGCCAGCAGCATCAGGCCCACTATGCTCAGCTGCATCCAGCGCAGCATATCGTCCGTGTCCCTGTCGTAGTAGTCGTTCAGCGTGCGGTGCATGGCCTGCAGAGCCATTGTGTGGCGCCAGGCATAGTAGCACTGCATAGCCAGATAGCACAGGGCTCCGGCTATCTCGGCCAGCCGCCGCTCGGGCGTGGCACTCAGCAGGGGTTGCCCGTCGGCCAGGATGGCAACCGCCAGCATAGCTATCGCTATGGTCCACGTCAGCGGCCCGGCCAGCCAGTCCCATCGGCTCAGCCGTCCCCGCTTCTGCAGCAGCAGAACGGCTACCGAGAAGAGGTACGAGGCCGGGACGAGCAGCGCCAGGTTCACCATCACCGACTGCGTTACGCCCATCTGCCTGAGGCCCAGCGTCAGTTGCAGCGTAAAGTGGACGGCCAGGGTAGCTGTGGCCCCGGCCATCATACGCGTGGCGCGCAGCGGCACTGCATTCTCGTTGCCCCTCCTGTACAGCATCAGTAGCAGTTTCTGCGTCAGCAGCGCCATCAGCACGATGGCCGTAAATTGCATCGTTCCCAATGTCATAGCGGCTGCAAAGATACGATTAAGCGAGAGATAATGCAAATAAAACTTGTTTTAATTTGCTTATCCGAGCGCAAGGACCACGAACTATGTTCGCTTGGCTTGTCCAAGATCTTAGAGCGAAGCTCAAATATACGCATAATTCCCGAAACAACAAAATATAAACAAATAAGTCATCAGAATCATGAACAAGTAGCCCTCCGTACTCGCCCCCTGCCAGTTCTGCAGGGCGCAGAGCAGCAGGCCCAGCGCTACATTTCGTCTTTCCATGCCGCGGAGATACAACTTCCCCGCCAATCTGCAAAGGAAACACCGACTTTTTTTCTGGAAAAAGGGAAACTATAATCATATAGATGCACCGGGCGCCTGCGGCATGGCCTCGTCCCATGACCTTGAACCTTAAACGCCCGAAGGGCTCTTACTCCCCATACTTCCGCTTCGCCT
>CAMJQA010000050.1 GCA_946407895.1 uncultured Prevotellaceae bacterium | reverse complement strand
ATCATGCAGGAGCGTCCCTATCGCGAGGACAACGACTCGCAAGGCATCAAGTTCATCGGCGACAAGGGCTGGCTGAAGGTAGCTCGCGGCTATATAGAGTGCTCCGACTCGAAGTTGCTCAAGAAGCAGCAGGAGGAGGTGGCAGCCGGCCAGTACGAGGTCAGCTCGCCCCATATGCAGCACTTCATCGACGCCATCCGGGAGCACAAGGACCCGAATGCGCCCGTCGAGTACGGCTGCAGCACCAATACGCTGTGTTGTATAACCAACATAGCCCGCGAGCTGAAGCGCCCGGTGAAATGGAACCCTGCCACGCTGAGCTTCGGGGACGACAAGGAGGCATTTGCACACCGCCTGTACTATTACGACTATCGCAGGCCGTATAAGTTGCCCTACCTGGAGCGCCGCGGATAGACAATGAGTGGATATTAACCTCAACCAAGGGCGAGGGGAGTGGATTTCACTCCCCTCATCTTTTGACGGGCAGTGGGCATATCGGGGCCCGGTGAGCGGCGGTTGGGGTTGAATCGTGAACATATTATACTGAACGGAGATGAAAGCAATTATTATGGGAGCCAGTTCGGGCATAGGGCGCGAGGTGGCGAAGCTGCTGCTGGCCGATGGATGGGAGCTGGGGCTGGCGGCAAGGCGTGAGGAGCCGCTTCTGGAGCTGAAGGCCATGGCGCCGGAGGGAAGCCGGGTCGAGGTGATGCCGATAGACGTCTGTCGGGCCGATGCCGGCGACATGTTGCTGCGGCTGGCCGACCGTCTGGGCGGCATGGACCTGTATTTCCACGCCTCGGGCATAGGGAAGCAGAATCGGACGCTTGACGCCTCCATCGAGCTGTCGACGACCGAAACCAACGCCATGGGTTTCGTCCGGCTGGTGGGCGAGGCCTACAGGTACTTTATACGGCGCGGGCGGGGACACATCGCGGCCATATCGTCGATAGCCGGCACCAAGGGGCTCGGTCCGGCCCCGTCATACTCGGCAACAAAGGCCCTCCAGGCCACGTACCTACAGGCATTGGACCAACTTGCGCGGCAGAGCGGCCAGCGGATACAAATCACCGACATAAGGCCCGGGTTTGTGGACACGGCTCTGCTTCACGGCGACTTTAAGTACCCGATGATGCTGCGGCCGGAGGATGTGGCCCGCGATATCGTGCAGAGCATACGCAGGGGGAGGCACATCAGGTTGATTGACTGGCGCTACCGGCTGCTGACGTGCCTATGGCGGCTATTACCGGACGGATTGTGGCGGAGGATGAAGCTATAGGGGGGGATGCTTTTGAGGTGGAACCGGGGCGGGGAAGGGATTGCTGCGGTATTGTTTATTTTCCCGGGAAAACCGTGAAACACGAACGCGGTATTATTTACCTAGTCGGGCAGGAAGGGAAACGCCAACGCGGTATTGTTTACCTAGCCGGGCAGGAAGGGAAACGCCAACACGATATTATTTACCTGGCCGGGCGGGAATGGAAACCTTTGCTCGGTATTATTTACCTGGCCGGGCAGGAATGGAAAAGCTAACTCGGTATTAAAGGGAAAAGCGGGTGGAGTTGATGGCATGGGCATGATATTTTATATAATAGCGGGATGGAGGGGAGGTTTGCCCTAATTCTTTTAACCCTGACGGGGCAAATATAAAATAATTTGAATAAAATATTGAGGAATGCTTGGCGGATTCGTGGATATTTTGTATCTTTGGGCCGGAATTCTCAAATTGTGAACTGATGTCATATTATGCGTGGAACAGACGGAGGCCACGGGTGTATAATGGGACGCCTCAATGGTCGCTCGACGCGCTGTTCATCTCACCTTTCACCGCGAAGCGGAAGTTTGACGAGGATGGGGTGCCTCATTGGGAGAAGCTGAGCCCGGTGACGGCGCCGACAGGTATTATCGTGATGGATCACTTCCTACGCAGGCTTACGGCGGGGCAGGGTAAGGTCGATGAGTTTTGCCTGATATACGGCTTGAGGGTTGAAGACCTCGACTCGCTCATCTATATCCTCACCGGGATGCCGGGGTACAAATTCCGGCTGGCCTACCAGCTGAGGCTGGCCGATGAGCTGCTGAGGTACACCGAGCTGTCGCTGCACGACGTGGCAAAGCGCTCTGGTCTGGGCACGCACAGCAACCTCTGCGTCGTACTGGGGAAATATCTGGGCCTGACGCCCACCGGCCGGCGCATCATGCTGCGCAGGCCAGGCGATGCCGGGCGCTACCGGCTATGATCGGAGCCATGTAGGGCCCCGCCGGCAACTGACGACACTGACACTAACACTAACACTAACACGATATGGTTATGAAAGATTTTCTTCGGCTTTGCATCGCGGCCATGATGGCCCCGATTATGATTGGTTGTGGCAAGAACGGTAACAAGCCCGTCGGCGGCGACGATTACTACGTGTGTGCCTACGTCTGGCCGTCGTGCCACGACGACAGCCTGGGCCATGTCTACCTGTGGCCGGAGGGCGACGGCGAATGGGAGGTCATCAAGAAGGGTAATCCGCGCTTCCCGGGCCACTACCAGCCCAAACAGCCGCTATGGGGGTATGAGCACGACGACGACCCGCGCGTAGTGGAGCGATGGATAGATGAGGCGCTCCGGCACGGCGTCAATACGTTCGTATATGACTGGTACTGGTTCATGAACTACCCATATCTGGAGGAAGCTTTGGACGACGGCTTCCTGGGGGCGCGGAACTGCGGGCAGATGAACTTCTACATCATGTGGGCGAACCATCAAGTGAAGAAGAATTACTGGAACTACCACCTGCACGGCGACGATACGAGCCTGTTATTCGACCCCCGCGTGGATATGGAGCAGTTCAAGACGATAGTTGAGCGCGTAATCCGCCAGTACTTCAAGAGATCGAACTATGTCAAGATAGACGGATGCCCGGTGTTCGGCATCTTCGACATGAATGAGTTCGTCCGCAGCTTCGGCTCGCTGGACCGGGCCGCTGAAGCCATGGACTACTTCCGGGCGGAGGTAAAGCGCGCCGGTTTCAAGGGCCTGCACATCCAGCAGAACAATGGCGGCGGCGGTTTCCTCTCGGACGAGGCCATCCGGGCCCAGCAAGAGCTCGTTGACAAGCTGGGCATCAACAGCCACGCCTTCTACAACATGGGCGGGTTCCAGCCCGACTACATGCAGTACGGCATGAACGCGATAAAGATTCGGCAGCAATGGGACGAGGCCTTCAACATTCCGATATTCCCCACCGTGAGCATCGGCTGGGACGATACGCCGCGATTCCCCGCCAAAGGGGAGCAGGACATCACACGGTGGAACCAGACGCCCCAGGCTTTCGAGTCGTTCTTGCTGGCCGCCAAGGATTTCGTCGATGCTCACCCCGACCAGCCCCCATTCATCATGATAAATGCCTGGAACGAGTGGATTGAGGGCAGCTACCTGCTGCCCGACCGCCTCCACGGCTTCGGCTACCTGAATGCGGTGCGAAATGTATTCAAACCCGAGCGGGAGAAATAATATCGCAGGCGATGACGGGCCCGGCAGGCGTTGACCGAGAGAGGCCCGGCAGCCGGCGGCGAGGCCCCAAATGAAAGAGTTTCACCTTATAATATATATAATATGTACGAGAAAATAACTGGTCTGATAGACGCACCCTTCACACCCATGCACCCCGACGGGTCGCTGAACCTATCCATCATCCCCGACTACGCCCACATGCTGCACCGAAACGGACTGAAGGGCGTTTTCATCAACGGCTCCAGCGGGGAGGGCTATCTGCTCACCGATGCGGAGCGCATGGTGCTGGCCGAGACCTGGAAGAAGGCCATAGATGACCTGCCAGACTTCAAGCTCATCGTCCACGTAGGCAGTACGTCCGTCATGAGCGCCGCCCAGCTTGCATCGCATGCCTCAGAGCTTGGGGCGTGGGGCATTGGGACCATGGCGCCTCCGTTTCCGCGCATCGGCCGCCTGGAGGAGCTCGTAAAGTACTGCGAGGAGATCTCGGCTGCAGCTCCGGCACTGCCATTCTACTACTACCACATCCCCGCCTTCAACGGAGCGGACTTCTCTATGTACGATTTTCTTGTCGCCGCGGAGAAAAGGATACCAAATCTGGCCGGTATTAAGTTCACCCACGAGAGTTTGTATGAATATAACCGCTGCAGGAGGTTCGGCGGTGGCCGGTTCGACATGCTTCACGGCCAGGACGAGACCATCCTGGCCTCGCTGGCCCTGGGTGGGGCGCAAGGCTGCATCTGCGGCACCACGAACTACAACGCCCTTTGCCTGAATGACATCCAGCGGGCCTGGCAGGAGGGCGACCTGGCGCGCGCACGGGCCCAGCAGGAGTTTGCCCAGGACGTCATCGACGTGATTTGCCGCCACCGCGGCAACATCGTGGCCGGCAAGCACATCATGAAGTACCTGGGGCTCGACATGGGGCCCAACCGTACGCCTTTCCAGACCATCTCGCCCGAGGAGGACATCCTCATGAAGGCAGAGCTGGATGCCATAGACTTCTTTGCGCACTGCAACCGTTAGACTCATCCCCGACCGCACACGACCGACCCCAAATCGACGGCATTATGAAGCAGCGACTCCTCCTACTGGCCCTAATCCTCATCATTGCAGGCCCGGCGCCGGCCCTGCGGCACTCACTTTACGAGCGGAGCTACAGCCGGTATCCCCGCGGCATCCACCTGAACGATATTTACCATCGCCCGGTGGCCCCGCTGGCTGTGTCGGGCACAGAGGGCGTCAGCGGCGCCTTCGCCGGGCGAGTAAATGGCAAAGTCCTGGTTGCCGGCGGTTGCAACTTCCCCAACACGCCGCTTGTTGAGGGTGGCCAGAAGGTGTTCTACCGGGATGTCTTTGTGCTTGACGGCGGTAAGTGGCAGCCGGTGGGCAACTTGATGCAGCCCGTGGCCTATGGCGCCAGCGTGACCACGCCCCAGGGCCTTGTCTGCCTGGGCGGCACTCCGGACGGGCTGCACAGCCAGCGTGAGGGCTACCTGCTGTCGCTGGCAGAGGATAATTTCCTCAGGATAACGCCAACCGTTCCGCTGCCTATCGGACTGCACGACTTTACGGCCTCGTATGGCGACGGATACATCTACCTGGCCGCAGGATTGCACGATACGGTTCCCAGCCACAAGGCCTACCGCCTGGCCTGGCCCAACGGCACGCGGTGGGAGGAGCTGCCCGACGTTCCGGGCCTCTCGCGCATTCAGCCGTCCTCGGCTGTGCAAAACAGCGGCCGGGGCAACTGCTTCTATCTGTTTGGCGGCTACGATCCCGACTCGTGCCTCGTCCTGGGGGAGGGACTTCGCTACGATCCAGCCTCGCGCAAGTGGAGCGGCACCGAACTGTGCCTGTATTCCTCCGTCGGCACTCAGGCCATGCCGGCCGGAGCCCATCACATACTGATTTTCGGCGGCGTGGATGCGTCAATCTTCCGTTGTGCCCTGCACGCCCGCCGCCTGCCCCCGACATTGCCCCCTGACGCCGACTACTCGACCTGGCTGGCGTATGATCTGTATGATTCCTACCGCGGTCGCGAGTATCTGTCGCACGCCCCCGACTGGTATGAGTTCAACCAGTGCATCATGGTGTATCATACCATTACAGACCGTTGGTTCTCGCTCTTCCCCAGCCCGTTAATGGCGCGTGCCGGGGCCTCGCTGGTGCCGCTGGAGTCGGACTTCGGCCGGGTCACCGCCCTATTGATCGACGGGGAGCTGAAACCCGGCGTGCGCAGCGCCGACGTGACGCAGGTGGAGGTGACCTACACGCCTCACTTCGGCACCCTGAACTGGGTGGTGCTCATCTGCTACCTGCTCTTCATGCTCTACATCGGGTTCTACTTCAGCTACGACGGAAGCCTCTCCACCGACGCCTTTTTCAAGGGAAGCGGCACCATACCCTGGTGGGCAGCGTCGATAAGCATATTCGCTACGATGCTAAGTGCCATCACCTACATGAGCATTCCCGCCAAGTCGTATGCAACCGACTGGACCTACTACCCCATGCAGGTGTGCATCCTCATAGTGGCTTTCCCGGTGGTGCGCTATTTCCTGCCATTCTTCCGCGGTTTGAACCTCACCACGGCCTACGAGTACCTGCAATTACGCTTTAACAAGGCTGTCAGGGTGATGGCGTCGCTGTTATTCATGAGTTTCATGCTGGCCCGCACGGCGCTGGTGCTGTACTTGCCCTCGCTTGCCATGACGGCGGTTACGGGCATCAACATCTACCTCTGTATTGGCCTCATGGCCGTCATCACCATCATATACTGCACGATGGGCGGACTGAAGGCCGTGGTGTGGGGCGACGTCTTCCAGGGATTCGTGCTGCTGCTGGGCGCCGTGATGGCGGTAACCCTGCTGGTTGTCAGCACCGGCACCCAGGGCTATGCCGACTTCATGGATCTTGCCACCTCGTTCGACAAGTTCAGGCTGTTTCTGTATGATAGTGCCCACCCCTTCGACTACGTGAACGCCACCTGGTGGGTGGTCATCCTGGGCGGCCTGGCCAACAACCTGATAAGCTACACGAGCGACCAGACGGTGATACAGCGGTACCTGACTACGCCCGATTTGAAGAGCGCCGGGCGCAGCGTCATCACCAATGGTCTGATTTCGGTTGTGGTGAGCATACTCTTCTTCACCATAGGCACGGGTCTGTACACCTTCTACCGCACGCACCCCAACCAGCTGGATATTACCATGGCCCGTGGCGACGCCATCTTTCCATTCTACATTATGAGCCAGATGCCCGAGGGTTTTGCAGGATTATTGATAGCGGCCATCTTCGCCGCCACCATGTCCACCATGTCCTCGAACATAAACTCCATCAGCACGGCCTTCACGGTGGACATCTGGGCGCTGTCCGGCCGCCGCCAGGCCACGGTGCGCACGGCCCGCGTGGCAGGCATCGTGGCCGGGCTGGGGGGAATGCTGATAGCCTTCCTGATGGCCTCCACCAACATCCATTCCTTGCTGGACTACTTCAATACCATCCTCGGTCTGCTCAGCGGAGCCCTTGCCGGCCTCTTCATCATAGGCATCTTCCTGCCCCGGGTGGGATCTGGGGCCGCTATCGTCGGCTTCGTCAGCGGGACGGCATGCGTCGTGTACATGAACTTCTGCACGCGGGCCAACTTCCTGTTGTTCGGCTTCATATCCCTCTCGGTCTGCGTCGTGGTAAGCCTTATCGCCAGCCTGTTCCTCCCGCAGGCGAAGGAGCAGAGCGGACTCACCTGGAAGAGCCTCCAGCAGCAGCGCCGGCAGGCCAAAACGGCGCCAGATGAACCCCAAACAAAGAAAACTAAACCTAAATCGAAATAATATGACTGACTTTAAGCAATTGGCGGAGCTATATCGCTCCGAACTCCTCCAGAACGTAGTGCCGTTCTGGCTAAATCACTCCCTTGACACGTCCGCCGGCGGCTACTTCACCTGTCTCGACCGCGATGGAAGTGTATATGACACCGACAAGTTCGTCTGGCTCCAAGGTCGTGAAGTCTGGATGTTCGCCAAGCTCTATAATACCGTCGAGCCGCGCCCGGAATGGCTCCAGGCAGCCCTTCATGGCGCCGATTTCCTCTCGCGCCACGGCCACGACGGCAACCTGAACTGGTATTTCGCCCTCGACCGCCAGGGCAGGCCGTTAGTGGAGCCCTATAACATCTTTTCCTTTACGTTTGCCACAATAGCCTTCGGACAACTCAGCATCGCCCTGCAGTCGGCCGGAAATCGAGACCTTGCCCAGGAGTATGCCACCATAGCGAAACGAACATTCGACATAGTGCTGTCCCGTCGCGCCAATCCGAAGGGAAAATGGTCGAAAGCCAGCCCCGGCGCCCGGCAGATGAAGACGTTCGACCTGCCTATGATACTCTGCAACGTGGCGCTGGAGATAGAACAGCTCCTTGACGCCCAGTTCCTCGAGCAATCCATCCGGGAATGCCTACATGAGGTTATGGACGTGTTCTACCGGCCCGAAATCGGGCTCATCGTGGAGTCGGTCGGCACCGACGGACAGCTCATCGACAGCTTCGAGGGCCGGAAACTCAACCCCGGGCACGCCATCGAGGCCATGTGGTTCGTAATGGACCTCGGTCGGCGCCTTAACCGCCCCGATCTGATTCAAAAAGCCGTCGAGGTGACCATTCAGGAAGTCGAGTTCGGCTGGGATAAGGAGTACGGGGGCATATTCTACTTCATGGACCGCCTCGGCCGGCCCAGGGTAGAGCTTGAGTGGGACCAGAAGCTCTGGTGGGTGCACATCGAGGCTCTCATCTCTCTCATAAAGGGCTACCAGCTCACGGGTGACACGCGCTGTAGGGAATGGTTCCTCCGCCTGCACGACTATACATGGCAACATTTCCGCGATCCGGACTACCCCGAGTGGTTTGGGTACCTCAATCGCCAGGGTCAGGTTCTCCTGCCCCTGAAGGGAGGCAAATGGAAGGGATGTTTCCACGTGCCGCGCGGACTCCTCAACGTCTGGAAGATATTACAGTCTCTGCCATGCGAAGATTAAAGCTAATCGGTGTCATGCAGCTCCTCCTGCTCCTCAGCCTGAGCTGCATCGCGCAGGTGAAGCCCTTCCGCTTCGCCCAGCTCACCGACATTCACCTGAATCCGAACGGATCGGGCCCCACCGAGGCCCTTATGAGGAGTATAGAACAGATAAACGCTACGCCGGGAATCGATTTCGTGCTTGTGACGGGCGACCTCACCGAGCAGGGAGACAGTCACATGCTCCATGAGGTCAAGAACTGCCTCAGCCGGCTCCGTATGCCCTACCATGTCTGCATGGGCAACCATGAGACGACATGGAGTGAGTCTGGATGTACCGCCTACAGCCGCATTTTCGGGCCAGAATTCTACAGTTTCGACTTCAACGGCGTCCGGTTCTTGCTATTTAACACCGGACCTCTGCTCAAAATGGCCTACGGACACGTATCTCCCTCTATTATAGAGTGGGCCCGCAGCGATTTGGAGTCAAATCGAGACCATCCTGCCATCATCGTCACCCATTACCCCCTCACTGAAGGCGATGTCGATAACTGGTACGAAGTGACCGATGCCTTGCGTAGGCCCGGGAACGTCCGCCTCGTCATCGGGGGACACTATCATGCCCTCAAACCCGACCTCCGCTACGACGGACTGCCCGCAATTCTGATGCGAAGCAACCTGCCCGACGACGACGGCTTGCCAGGATACGGCATATATGAGGTGGACGACAAGGAAATCAGAGCCTATGTGCAGCGAATTGGCGAGGAAAAGCAGTTCGTGACCTCATATACCATGCAAAGAGCCGACTACGACCCTCAGGGGCATGCCGAAAAGTATCCAGATTACAGTGCCAACGAACAGTTTGACCATGTATCGGAGCAATGGAAGGCCCAGGCCGGCGCCGCCATATACAGCTCGCCGTCAGTTGAAAACGGCCGCGTCTTCGTCGGAGATGATGATGGCCACGTAATGGCCTTCCGCCTGCGCGACGGACACAAACTGTGGGACTTTAAAGCCGCCCATCGCGTCATAGGCGGACCATCAGTATGGCACGGCATCGTCGTCTTTGGCTCAGCCGACCACAATATTTACGCTTTATCAGCCCGGACAGGCAAACAGCTATGGAAAATGGAGGCCCGGGGACCCGTACTCGGCAGCGTGACAATCAAAGATGGCATCGCATACGTAGGCGCCAGCGACTCAACCTTCCGCGCAATAGATGTCAGACGGGGTAAACTCCTGTGGGCCTACAATAAATTGCGCGGATATGTCATGACCAAGCCGCTCGTCTTGCCAGATTGCGTCATTTTCGGTGCCTGGGACAACACGCTCTACTGTCTAAGGCGGACTGACGGTCACGAAATGTGGCGCTGGACGGGCGGACTCACCCGTATGCACTTCTCTCCGGCTCAGGTGTGGCCAGTAAGCAGGCATAACCGCGTCTTCATCGTTGATCCGCAGCGGGCTATGACCAGTATCGACCTGCAGACGGGCGAAACCATTTGGCGCACCTTCCAGAGCAAGGTGCGCGAGAGCCTGGGCATCTCGCAAGACGGCGAGCGACTCTATGCCAAGACCATGCAGGACAGCATCGTCTGCTTTGCCTCGCAAGGCGACGAGCCCCGTCAGCTTTGGGCCACCGATGCGGGCATCGGCTACGAGCATGCGCCCTCTATGTTGCCCGAGCGCGACGGCATCGTATATGCGAGTACCAACGATGGCTTCATTGTGGCTCTCGACGGACGTACGGGACGCCTGCTTTGGAAACATAAGGATGGCAATTCACTGACCAATACGGTTGTACCCCTGCGAAAAGGCAAGGTACTCGTCACGAACACCGAGGGTAGCGTCATACTTTTGAAAGCAAGGAATGTAAAGAAGGAATAACGATATGATAAGAGGAATGAAATTGGTACGGTGGAGCCTGACATGCCTCCTATGTTTGATGGCCTCAATGTCGGCGAATGCAACAAGGATACGTATTAAGACCGGCATCGAGGTGCTCAAGGAGCAACGCTTCCGACCTTTGCAAGGCAAACGCGTAGGGTTGATAACTAACCCCACGGGCGTTGACAATGAACTGCGCTCGACGGTAGATCTGCTCAATGAGGCCCCCGGCGTGAAGCTGGTGGCACTCTTTGGACCCGAACACGGCGTGCGCGGCAATATGCATGCCGGAGATAATGTGCAGGACAACCTCGATGAGCAGACGGGCGTGCCAGTATATTCGCTATTTGGTTCCTCGCGCAAGCCAGCCAAGGAAATACTGCAGGGTATAGATGTCCTCGTCTATGACATTCAAGACATAGGATGCCGTTCCTTTACCTATATCAGCACAATGGGCCTCGCTATGGAGGCTGCTGCCCAGGCGGGCATAGAGTTCATGGTACTTGACAGGCCAAATCCCCTCGGTGGACGCAAGGTGGAGGGATGTCTGACCGAATCAGATTGCACGTCGTTTGTCAGCCAGTTCCCCATTCCTTATGTCTATGGCCTTACGTGTGGCGAGCTGGCCCTGCTGCTTAACGGCGAACATTTGCTCTCCGACGGCCTCGCCTGCCACCTGTCGGTCATCAAGATGAAGGGATGGAAACGTGGCATGACATACGCTGAAACAGGATTGCAATGGGTTCCGCCTTCGCCCCACATTCCGCAGCCCAGTTCAGCTGTGGGCTATCCCATGAGCGGCATCATGGGCGAGTTCAACTACATGAATATCGGTGTGGGCTACACCCTGCCATTCCAGATGTTTGCAGCACCGTGGGTGGATGCCGGCCGTCTGGCTCAGGCCATGAACGCCCTGCAGCTGCCAGGCATCATTTTCCGTCCCATCTACGCCAAACCCTTTTACGCTGCCATGCAGGGCGAGCAGGTGCAGGGCGTACAAGTGCATTTCACTGACTACGACCGTGCTCCCCTCACGCCCATACAGTTCTTGGTGGCACAGGAAGTTGCGCGTCTGTGGCCCGAGCATGCCCTCTTCCGCGTGGCAGAGGAGAAAAGGCTCAGGATGTTCGACATTGTATGTGGCTCCCGCGAGATACGCAAGCGTTTCTCGGAGCGGCACAATTGGGAGGATGTGCGTCCCTATTGGGAGAAAGACGCAGATGCTTTCCGCCAGGTTTCAAAGAAATATTACTTGTATAAAAAGTAAGCGACTTATAATATAAAGGTGAATGTTATGAACACACTACTTCTCATTCTGATGCTGGGAGGCATGCCCTTCAACCTCAGTACCGACTTGCTGGCAGATACCCGCGCTGTCTATAGAGGTGGCTATCACACCTCAGCCACCCTGGCACAAGTGCAGGAAGCATGGCGCAGAGGACAAAATGACTACTTTCAGGTCAGCACCATCCATTCCGAACATCCCCGTCTAGCCTGGCAGTTGCCCGAGGGCATAACAGGGCAAACGGCCTATCGCATCCTTGTAGCTTCGAAAGCCGACCTCTTGGCTGAAGGCAAGACCGATATATGGGACAGTGGTGATGTGGAAAGCAGTCAGACAACTGGTGTTGTTTGCGGCGGAAAAGCATTGCAGGCTGGCGCCATTTATTATTGGACGGTGCGTGTAACTGGCCCGGACGGGAAGACCTCCGATTATGCCCGGCCACAGCAGTTTCTTACCGCACGCAAACTGGATGACCAATTTCCACGTTCGCCACTCCGGAAAGCAAGGCAGGAACCTGTCTCTGTCAGCAAACGGAGTGATAGGCTGTGGATGGTGGACTTCGGCAAAGCCGCTTATGGCCAGCTGGAGCTGACCGTGGAGAGCTCTGCGGACGACACGCTGACCATCCGCCTTGGCGAGGCACAACAGGGCGGACGCGTCAACCAAAAGCCGGGTGGAAGTATCCGCTATGCACAATACCACCTGCCTGTACACAAAGGGTTCGATACCTATCAGCTCGTTTTCCGTCCAGATGGGCGGAATGCCATGATAAAGTCTGAGGGTACGGATGTACGTCCGGTACTCATGCCCGATTATATAGGCGAGGTCTATCCCTTTCGCTATGTCGAGGTAGAGAGTCACCTGGCTACTCTGAAACAGGCGGAACGTCAGATGGTACACTATGCCTGGGACGATGAGGCATCCTACTTCCATAGCTCCGATTCTGTATTAAACCAAGTATGGGACCTCTGCCGGTATAGTATAAAGGCCACCACCTTCGCCGGCGTATATGTCGATGGTGATCGCGAGCGCATTCCCTACGAGGCTGATGCCATCATCAACCAACTGGGTCATTACTGCACAGACCGTGAATACACTATGGCACGATACACGACAGACTATCTTTGTCACAATGCCACCTGGCCCACCGAGTGGATACTCCAGGCCGTCTTGCTGGCATGGAATGACTATCTCTATACAGGCGATCCTGCACTCATTGAGCGCAACTACGACGTACTGAAGGCTCGCACTCTCCTGGCCCTGCAGGATTCCACTGGCCTTATCAGCACCCGCACGAATCGACAGACGCCCGAACTGCTTAAAGCGTGCGGATACTATGGAAAGCAGATTCGCGACATCGTGGACTGGCCGCAGAGTGGTGCCTTGGGAATCGGAAAGGAAGAGCCGGGCGAGGCAGACGGTTATGTATTGGAAAACTACAATACCGTAGTTAATGCCTTTCACTACGAGTCCTTGCGCCTAATGTCACTGATTGCAGAAGCCCTGGGAAGGAAGGATGACATTACCTTCTTCGCCCAGAAAGCAGAAAAGGTGAAGGAAACCCTGAACAATCTGCTCCTCGACAAGAAGAACGGATGGTATCGCGACGGTCTCACTACCCCCCACCACGCCCTGCACGCCAGTATGTTCCCCCTTGCTTTCGATATGGTGCCCGCCAAGCAGGTGCCCGGTGTACTGCGGCACATCCAGTCACGAGGCATGGCTTGCAGCGTATATGGCGCACAGTTCCTGCTCGAAGCCTTGTATCGGGGCGGGCAGGAGGACTACGCCTTGAAACTCCTGACAGCGACAGACAGCCGTAGCTGGTATAACATGATCCGTCATGGTTCTACAATCACCTGGGAAGCATGGGATGCACAATTCAAGCCCAATCTTGACTGGAACCATGCCTGGGGAGCTGCTCCGGCCAACATCATTCCGCGTTGGCTTATGGGCATCCGCCCGCTGGAACCGGGCTGGAGGCGAATGATTATCCAGCCTCAGCCTGGCAAACTGAGTTACGCAGACATTCGCGTACCCACTATTAGAGGATACGTTTCAGCCTCATTCCGTAGGGAGAACGGAGAATTCATTCTGCATGTTCACATTCCTGCCGGCACCACAGCAAAGATAGTCCTGCCCTGCGGCCGCACAAGAGAACGGGTAAGGGAACTCACTGCCGGAGACCATGAGCTACGCGTGAAGGATACTCACGCTTAACCTGTTCATAGCTCTGCAGGTTGCCTATGTCATAGCGCTGGCCAGGCATTTCCATAGCGTGAACAGGCACTTGGGTGCAGAGCCACGCAATATAGCTTCCAGGAGCGTCAGTGCCACAACCGGCAGCTATGCCCTGAGGTACAAGGTGTGCGTCTTCACGCGTGTAATAATAGAAGGGAGGACAGGCCCAATGTGTCTCGGGCGTAGGTGACTTTTCGGTCATGCGTATGATGCGGTCATTATCATCTATGGTAACCACGCCGCATTTGATCAGTTTCTGGTCGCTTGGCTCATAGTAGCGCATAACGCAGCTCGTGCCTTTCTGCGCCCCGTAACGCACAAAGGTTTGCAGTGAGAAGTCAAGCAGGTTGTCGCCAGCTATAACCAGTAGGTTATCATCCAGTCCAAGTTTTTCAATAGCAAACTGTATATCACATACTGCACCCAAACGAGTCTCGTTGGTCGATGTTCCATCGTCAACAACAGTGATTTTCTGGGTCTTATTCTCTGCCCACTCCTGAAAATGTTGGGCAAACTTATGATTGGATATAACCACATACTCATCCACCAGGCCTGCTCCGTCAATGTCATCAATGAGCCAGTCCAATATGGTCTTATCCCCTACACACAACAGGGGCTTCGGAAAATTTTCGGTTAGGGGATAAAGGCGGGTGGCATAGCCCGCAGCAAGAATGAGACACTTCATATCATATTAGGATTCAAAAAGTTTGATTAGCAGTTATTCTATCACCAAACCATCTGCACTCTGGCAGACATAAGTAGAGAACTTGTCCTTTAAGAGAGGGAAGGCACGAAGATACTCCTCTGATACAGACCTGCAGATGCTCTCTTCATAGGCCGGATCGATAAGCGCCATGCAGCAGCCCTTGAATCCGGCACCACTGAAGCGTCCGCCGTAAATGCCTTCTGTATGCGTCATAATGTCATACAGCGCCTTTAACTCCGGCGAACCCGTCTGCCAGTTATTTATGCTGCTCCACCCACTCTCAAAGCTCAGGCGTCCATAGGTTTCCAAATCGCCACAGCGCCAGGCTTCCGCTCCCCGTTCTACACGTTCAAACTCAGAGAACCAGTGTTCTGCTCTCAGCTGCCAGGCATGGGGCAGGCGGTCACGGTATTTGTCATATACTTCACGGGGAATATCACGCATATTCGTTTCCTTGAATTTCCCATAGTCCATTCCGGCATAAGCAGCAAGCGCATAAGCAGCGCTCCTACATTCATCAACGCGCATATTGAACTTGCTGCCCGCCAGAGTACGCTCAACACCGCTGAAGAAGATGGCTATGCGATACGGAGGCATGGCTGGGTTTGTTGGAATCAGTTCATACTGGTCATCCTGCGTGTCAAGATAGAGCAGGTGGTCGCGACGGCAGTAAACCTCACAACTTTGGTCAAGCTTACCGCTGCTGACTCCTACATATTGGTTCTCTGCTTCAACAGAGCACTGTATGAGTTCTAGGGGTGTGGGATTTATGTTGTTCACTTCGCACAACGCTTTCAGAAAGACCAGCACAACAGCTGCCGATGATGACAAGCCGCCAATAGGCAAAGTGCCTTGGATAACTCCGCTAAGCCCGCGCACAAGAGGATAGCGCTCACCCAGTTTGAGGGTTGCTCCACGCAGATAATCAGCCCAATCATTCTCCTTGTGCTTCGGTACTTCCCTCACATGCCACTGTGCTCTTTTCTCAAACTGAAGTGAGCACAATTCAACGACACCGTTCTGTTTCGCGCGATATGCCAAGTAGATGCCCTTGTCAATAGCGAAACCGGTCACTTTCCCTAAATTGTGATCGGAGTGGGCACCCAAAGGGCAAACACGATACGGACAAAAGGCCAAGGATTCTGGCAACTTCTTATAAATCTCAAGAAAGCGGTCTTGACAAAGCATAAAACTAACTGTAATTTAACTGTTCATATTTATATTTCGAGTTGCAAAGATAGAACTTTTTTCCCTAATACAGTCTGAAAAACACTTTTTTCTGCTCACTGAATGAAAATTTAGCAAAAAAAGATCATAGTTTTATTTGTCATTATGGCAGAAAGATGTAATTTTGCAAATAAAAACGGAAAAAGATGAAACTATTTCTCCCTGTATTCATACGAGCCTTGTGCTCGTTTGCCATTGGTGGCCTTTTGGTATCGAATCCTCAATCAATGACTTCCATGATTGTTCAGATAATCGGTGGAATATTCATCTTTTCAGGTTTAATACCGATTCTTAACTATTGGATGCCAAGTTCTCAAGAGCAAGCCATTCGTCCCTTCTTCCCTGTCGTTGGCATAGGCAGCATCATGCTTGGTCTCCTTCTAATGCTGAAGCCCGCTGTCTTTGTGACGGCCTTAATGTATGTATTGGGCATTTTTATTGTGGCTGCCGGCGCCAACCAGCTCAGTGCACTGATATCTGCACGTAAAGTCGCACCCCTGCACTGGTGGGTCTTTGTATGGCCGATACTTCTCCTGTGCATTGGCACCCTCATTCTGTGCCAGCCTATCAAATCGGCATCGTTGCCATTCCTCATCTTAGGCATAGCATGCATCGGATATGGCTGCTCTGATTTATTTTATGCCCTGCGTCTGCTCTATTACAAGCATCAGAAAGAAAAGGAATATGTTGATTTCGAGGTCATCCAGGAGGACGAATCATCTCCGGCAGATGATACGGAAGCATAAGTCTGACTAAGCAGGCCGTTTCGCATGTTTTCTGAGCGGAGTAAAGAGATTTTAATTAAATAACAGTACAAATAAGCAAACGATGGTGACAAACCGCCAAATACATCTGATAGCCCTGGGCGCTGCATTCCTGCTTCTTGGTCCAGTTCGTTCTATGGCTCAGTCGCTTTCACCCGATGATTATCTGGAACGGGCAGGCGACCACGCTGCACTTTACCAAGGCCGCATCCTAACGATGTCTCTCACCCCGGAATGGGTGACCCATCCCTACCTCAACGATGCAGAATTTCATGAGGGGCAGGTATCCTATAATGGCATTCTGTACCCCTCAGTCAAGTTGCGCTATAACATCAACAGCCAGCGTCTGGAGGTGCTGAGTCCCATCCAGAAAAACATTATCTTGCCCATTCACGACAATGTTGACTACTTTGTCTTGAACGACATGCGTTTCCTGCGCCGTGGCGACCGATATGTCGGGCTGGCCTATGGAGGAAAGAGCGTTAGCCTGGAGGTCCTATATGATAAGGTCCGTGCCGCAGATGAGAATATCGAGGGGGTTATGAAAAAGAAGATGAAAACCACCGTTTCGTATAACCTGCGCAATGTTGAGGGCGACCACCCGGCAAAGAACCTGAAAAGCATTACCAAACTCTACCCGCAGTATAAGAAGCAGCTCGAGGCTTTCAGCCTTAACCAAAGCCTGCGCTTTAGGGGAGACAACCGGCTGTCATCCCTGGCTGTTTGCACCCAGTGTCTTGACGAGGCACTTACACCCCTGAAGCCATTGACCGTGCATGCCACACCTGAAGCAGAAACAATAAAGCTAACCGAAAACGTGCTCGAGGGTGGTCTTACAACCGACCTGCCTGCCTATACGGCCTTCAGGCAAGGAGGCTCCGGCACGCAGGGGCAGCACGTGAATGCCGAGGATACTGCGGGAAACAGTATGGGCATCAGTGCACTGGATCCACTTACCGAAGACCGTATCATGAAGGAGGTGGAGGTAACGGCCTTCCACTCGAAGGTCTTCATGTCACAGATGGGTGCCGAGAAGTTCCGCCCTGCCCAGTTGCGCAATGTACCTATGGCCTTTGGCGAAGCTGATGTGATGAAGATGGTGCAGACCCTGCCGGGCGTAAAGACGATGGGCGAGGCCTCCAGCGGATTCAACGTACGCGGTGGTGCAGCAGACCAGAACCTGATTCTCTTCGGGGGCAGCACTATATATAATCCCATGCACATGTTCGGTCTCTTCTCAGCTTTCAATGCCGATGCCATCAACGAGGCTGAGCTCTACAAAAGCGGCATACCCAGCCAATATGGCGGGCGTATTTCGTCGGTAATGAACATCACGGCTCGTAATGCTGACAAGCAGAAGTGGCACGGATCGGCCAGTCTTGGTGTCCTGACAAGCAAGGCCCACCTGGAGATGCCGTTGGTGAAGGACAAACTGTCGCTCTTGCTCGCCGCCCGTACCACTTATTCTGACTGGATGCTCAAGCTCCTGCCCGATGACAGCGAATATCATGACGGACGGGCTGGCTTCTACGACCTGAACGGCACCCTCGCCTGGACGCTGAACCCTAAGCATATCGTCAAGGCATTCGGATATTACAGCCACGACCGCTTCTCCTTTACCCCCTACGATAAGTATGGCTATACCAACGGAAACGGTTCGGTGGAGTGGAAGTCGTTTTGGACAGACCAACTCTCTTCCACCATCACGGCTGGCATGTCGCACTACGACTATCAGAACGACGATACCAAGTCGCACTCTACAGCAGCCCGCCTCTCATTTGATGTCAACGAGGCCTTCTTCAAGGGACTCTTCTCGCTGAAGAACAACGACAAGCACACCTGGCAATGGGGCTGGGATGCTAAGCTCTACAACGTAAACCCTGGCACGTACGGGCCTTTGGGCGAGGATTCCAACATTCAGAGTGACCAGATAGAAAAGAGCAACGCCTTGGAGGGCTCGCTCTTCGCAGAAGACGAATGGCAGGCGGCAGAGAAGATCAAGTTGAACGGTGGTGTTCGCTATACAATGTTCAATGCCTTCCTCGATGGGAAAGAGAAGACCTACCAGGCACCCGAGTTCCGGCTCTCTTCAAGCTACACACTGACTGATAACTCAACAGTGAAATTGGGATTCAACACAATGCACCAGTTCATTCACAAAGTGTCGAACACCATCATCATGTCCCCCACCGACACTTGGGTCCTCAGCAACGCCGCCATCAAGCCACAACGCGGCTGGCAGGTTGCGGGCGGTTATTACTTGCAGACCAATGACCATAACTACGAAGTGTCTGCCGAGCTCTACTACAAGCACATTGCCAATTACCTGACCTATCGCAGCGCTGGCCAGCTCATTATGAACCACGAGCTGGAGAATGATGTCATCAAGGCCCAGGGCAGGGCATACGGCATTGAGTTGCAGTTGCGCAAGCCCTTTGGTAAGCTGAACGGGTGGGTCTCCTACAGCTACTCGCGCACTTTTCTGCGCCAGCACGACAAGAATGTCGCGCTGCTAGTCAATGATGGCAAGTGGTACCCTGCCGAATATGACCGTCCACACGAAGTGAAGTTCGTAGGTAACTATAAGTTCACGCGCCGGCTCAGCATATCCCTCAACCTCGACTATAGCACCGGACGTCCCACTACTGTCCCGGCCGGCAGCTACTACGACCAGCAGCAGAAACGTATGCTGCCCTATTATTCTGAGCGCAACGGGCACCGCATACCCGACTACTTCCGCATGGACGGCTCGTTCAATATAGAGCCCTCCCACCATCTGGCCAACCGCACCCATAGTTGGTTCTCCATCGGTGTATATAACATGCTGGGGCGCAGGAATGCCTACTCCGTCTATTACGAGTCAACGGGCATGAACATACAGGGCTACAAGCTCTCCATCTTCGGTGCCCCCATCCCATACATCTCATATAATATAAAATTCTGAATTATGAAGCGTTCATACCTCTATACCCTGCTCTTTTGCTCACTGCTCATGGGCGGTTGCATTGATGAGTACGAAGCCAATCTCCCATCGTCCGACGAGACGCGTCTGGTCGTCGAGGGGAATATCCGCTCCGATATGTTGTGTACGTTCTACTTGAGTTATTCAGTTGGCCTTAATGGCATCATCGGTTGGGGCGAGGGTTACGTCCCCAACATAGGCTTTGCCTCCATTGGCGCGGCACCTGTTGTTACCGATGCCCGCCTGTCAGTTATTGGCGAAGACGGCACCGTTTTCCCCGACGTCAACAACGGGCTTTATGCGCCCTCGGGAATGTATCAGGTGGAAGTGGGTACCCTGCGCCCCAACGTCCGCTATTGGCTCAGGATTGAAACGGGTGGAGACGTCTTCACCACAGATCCTCAGTTCCCCCTCTATTCCGAGTCGGAAGTATCACTTTCCTTCGAGCAGGTGCGTTCAGACCAGGACGTGGACATCATGGTTACGCCTGCCGCCCCAGGCGATAACCAGAAGAGATTCTACCGTTGGGACTACACTGAATACTGGGAAGTCCTTACGCCCTACAAGGCCGAGTTTGAATACGATCCGGCGTCCAACACGATAGTCAAGGCTGCAACGCTCAAAAATCATGGATGGTGTACCAGCAATTCGGTCAATGCGAAGATGGCCAACAGCTCCGATTTCCAGGAGAACCATATCGTTGGCTTGCCTATTGTCTCCATCCCGCATACAGACAACCGTTTCTGCTCAAAGTACCATTTACGGGTCTATCAACGCTGTATTTCGCAACAGGAATATGAATATGAAATGTTGCGACACAAATTGAGCAACGAGATGGGCGGACTCTTCTCGCCTATGCCTGCCGACCTGCCCACGAATATTCGCTGTGAGAGCGGGAACCGTAAGGCCATTGGTTTTGTGGGCGTTAGCGGACAGGTTGCAACAGCCACCATCGCCATCTTCAGCTCAGATGTGAACTACGAGCGCACCCGCGTACCATCGCAAATAAACCACAAGAGTTTGGAGCCGGTCAGTTGCCGACAGCTGTACTATAGCGGTTTACGCCTTGTATCCTTCAATAACGATGACCCTCATTTCCAAGGCGTAGGGCCATTCGATGCCGACAGCGCCCCAGGCAAGAAGTGGGCCGAGCGCTGGTGTGTCGATTGCACAGACCCTTACTGGAACGCCTCGCTGAAGAAACCAAAAGATTGGCCGGAATGATGATTCTTGAACTTTTAAACTTTTGAACTCTTGAACATGACGAAATACATTCTTTCTCTGACACTCTGGGCTTGCCTCTGCCTTGGTGCAGTGGCGCAGCCCGAACAGACCATAGCTTTTACCGACAAAGACTGCTATCTGGCAGGCGAACGGCTGCAAGTGAGTGTACGCACCCTTACTCCCGATGCCCAGCCACAGGAGCTGAGCCGCGTTGCCTACGTAGAACTCTCTGACACGGCGCGCCTCTGTGCCCAAACAATGGTAGCCTTGGACGAGGGCATGGGATGGGCCTGCCTGCCACTGCCGGCTACGCTACACAGCGGCAACTATATGCTTACCGTCTATACTCGCAATATGCGCAACTACGGAGCGCAGTGTTTCTTTCGTAAGGTTGTATCCGTAGTCAACCCTCTGCGCCTCTCGGAACGTGACAACCTGCTCATCCTGCCCCCAGATGAGTTGCCGGCAGCCTCAGCTGCTGCAGCCCGCTATGCACCAGGGAAGACGGTGCGTGTCTCTCTGCCTGCCGACTCGGCTATGACGGTTCATACCCTCTCCGTTGTGCGGTGGGACATCCCTACAGCCGACTACGCCCTGCCAGCACCCGCTTCCCCCACATCCTCCACAGGCCAGTTCCTGCCCGAGGTGGAGGGGCACCTTGTCAGTGCCCTTCCCACTGAGGACCGCCAGATAGCCAATACCCGCCTTGTGCTTATAGGTAAGGGAGCCTCCCTGTTCGACGGTCAGGCCCAGCAGGATGGTTCGTGGCTCTACTATACAAACCAGGTATATGGGGCATTGCCTACGTTGCTCAACGCCTACGACTCCAACGGGCAGCCTGTAGGCATTCAGTTCCAGGCTCCCTATGCCCAGGTTGTGCCTGCCTCACTGCCCGCCCTGCAGGTTTGGGTCAGCGAGGACGACCTACGCAGTCGTAGCCTCGGAGCACAATATGAGAACATGCTGTCACAGCAGACCAAGGGAGACACGATCCTCCATTCGGCCAACTTCTTTTCCTTCGCTCCCGAGCGATACTATGACCTTGATGAATACACGCGCTTCAACACCGTGAAGGAGGCCCTCGTTGAGTTTGTCCGCGGTGTACGCCGGCGCAAGGTGAACGGCGTTTACCAGCTATATACCTACAATTCCCAGGAGGACAGCTATGCCAGCTGGCCTTCGCTGGTGCTGCTCGATGGAATGCCTGTGCATGATGTTGACGAGATACTGGCCTACGATGCCCGCCTGATAAAGTATATCCAGGTCTATTCCGGATCTTACACATTCGGTAACACCATCTGCCAGGGTGTACTCTCATTTATCTCGCGCCGCGGACGCCTGTCAAACTTCAAGCTCGACGAAGGCAGTCATCTGGTGACGTATAACTTCCCTCAGAACAGGCCCGCGTTCGTACTGCCCGAGTCGGGGCAGACGAGCACCGTTCTCTGGGACCCCTCAGTAGGATCCCGCCAACTGGATTTCCCGGCACCAATGGAGCGAGGCACTTATCAGGTTATCCTGCAGGGACTCGATGCCAAGGGAAAGCCTTTCCGGTCGGCTTCTGAACTGGTTGTTGAGTAAGCGAAGCAGAAGCGAGGCTGCCGGGAGTAACAGAGACTTTTTAGGATGCAAGAACCGCAGTCTGCTTACTTGCCGGCCTTGATCAGCTGAATCTCAGAGAGCTGTATCCGCGTGCCCTCCTGTACCTCCTGGAATACGAACTTATAGAACTTGAAGGGCGTCTGACTCTTTGTGGGGAAGTAGTAGTCCTGTTCGTTCAGCGGTCCCATGCGCAGGTTGCTATGCTCTTCGGCCACAACCTTCCATTGCTTCTGGTCGTTGCTGCCATAGACAACCCAGGAGCACGGGTTGCGGTCGGGGTACATATTCGTGTCATCGCCAGTCGTGAAGACGTATTCCTGCAGGGCAATGGGTTGTTCTCCGACGGAAAGCACCACGGTGTAGGGCAGTTGTCTGGGGTCATCCATGCACCACTTTGTCGACTTACGTCCATCGGCCACTTTATCTGCACTTTCGCGTGTCTTTGCGTCAGAGCCGCTCACGAAGGTTGCCTTAACAGCCGTTTGCCCCATCGCTGCGGCCGATATTGTCGCCAGCATGAAGGCGGTCAGGGTTGTTCTGATTGTCTGTTTCATTTTCCTTAATGCTAAAAATTGATACCATTATACTTTGTTAATTATTATACTTGTCAGCGATTCGGGGCGGGTACTAAGGGCGCTTTGCCGTCCCATTGATATAGGCGCAGGTCTGCGCTGTGCCGTCCGGTCTGAGCGTTCCTGCTGGGTTCTGAGATGTAATAGTAGCCGTCGCCCAGGGGGCATAGGCCGGTGGAGCCCAGGGCGAACCGCCATCCTCGGATGCCGGTGGCCGTGTCCTCCTCTCCGTCTTGCAGCAGGGGCAAGACAAAACCTTCTGTCCGTGGCTCCACGCCCTGCAAGGTCTGGCGCTGAGCCTTATGGCTGAGGTCTATGGCAAAGAGCGAGTAATTGGGCCAGTTGTCCTTCCTTCCCTTATAAACGGCAGCCAGCAGGGCATGGCGGCTGGGGTCGTAGGCCAGGTTCTGAATGCCCCAGTCGGTATTGCCCGTCAGGGCGAAGTACTTGGCTGTGGGGCGTTCGGGTCCGCTGTGGTGCAGGTTATGGGCAGATAAAACCTGCTCGTATTGTTTCCAGTGGCGCAGGTCGTAGCAGAGGATGACCTGGTAGTCATTGTCTGAGCGCGATGGGTCACCATAGATGCCGTAGGCTACGTATAGCACGTTGCGTCCGCCCTTCTTGCCGGGCCGCGGGCCAATGGCTACTCCGTCGATGCCCGAACAGCCGTGGCGGTGTTCCACCTGTCGTCCCTGATTAGATACCGCGGCAGCGTAATCCTCTGCCGCCTCGCGGATATATACGGTCCTCATTACCTCTGCGGCATCCATGTCGGGCCGCGTAATGCGTTCCACGTCGAACACGGCTATGTAGAAAGCGTCCTCATCATCATTCTCAACTCCTCCCAGTCCTTTGGCTATGCCCTTGCCTATGGCATCATGCTTATATTCGATTGAGGCATAGAGCCGTCCGTCGTCAGGGTTCAGAGCCATGCAGCCGAGGTGCCCCGTCAGTCCCACCACACTGCCCAGCAGGCGCCCCTGCATGTCAAGCTTGAGCAGGGTGGTAGTGAAGGATACGTAAATGCACTCGTTCCTCCGGTCATAGGCAATACCCTGGGCATGGAACTTGCCCTGCTCGCCAGTGAGCACCTCACGCGGCAGTTGCTCCTGCCATGAGGTAAGGTTGCTCGCGCCAGCTGTTCCGCCCGGTTGCGGAAATACAGCCAGCAACAAAATGCCTGCCAGCACTATCGTTTTTTTAAATGTCATCAGCCTGTTATGCTCATTCACAGTCGCAAATATAGCCATTTTTCCCGTAACGGCTAAAACAAACGGGGATTTATTTGGTGTATTCGTTAAAAATCAATAATTTTGCATGCGGAACAAAACAATATAGCCTAATTAACATAAAAACTTAAGCACAATGAAAAAGACAAATCTGATGCTGCTTTCTGCAACAGTATTGAGCGGGATGCTCTGCTCCTGTCAGCCCAAGGATAACACGCTGACGAAGGCTGAGCAACAAGAGGGATGGGAACTGCTCTTCAACGGACAGGACCTCTCCGAGTGGCGCAACTTCAACGACACCATTCTGTCGAATGGATGGACGGCTGTGAATGGCTGCATCCAGGCCAGCGGCAAGGGTGACGACGGTGCCGGATACATCGTCACGAAGCGCAAGTTCAGAGACTTTGAGCTTACCTGGGACTGGAAACTCACCCACGGAGGCAACAGCGGCATGATTTATCATGTAGTGGAGAGCCCCGTCTTCCAGGTGCCTTATGTAACTGGCCCCGAGTATCAGCTCATCGACAACGAGGGCTGGGAAGAGGTGAATGCACCTGCCAAACTGGAAGAATGGCAGAAGCTGGGTGTGGACTACGCAATGCACCTGCCCGACTACAGTAAGATGCACGTCAACCCCGTGGGTCAGTGGAACACCTCGCGCATCGTCTTCGACAATGGCCATGTAGAGCACTGGCTCAACGGCGAGAAGATACTGGAGTTCGAGGCATGGACCGATGACTGGTTCGAGAAGAAGGGTAGCGGCAAGTGGGCCCACGCTCCCGAATACGGTCTTTCCGACGAGGGTCTTATCTGTCTTCAGGACCACGGCGACCCCGCCTCTTTCAAGAACATCAAGGTGCGTCCGCTTCCTCATAAGGGCGGCCAGGTGGAGAGCCTCTTCAACGGTAAGGACCTCACGGGCTGGGAACCCTTTGGCGATGGCAAGTGGAGTGTGGATGCAGAGGGTAATCTCGTCACCGAGAATGGCGACAACAAGCAATACGGCTACCTCTGCACGCGCAAGTACTACAAGGACTTCGACCTGACCCTTGAGTTCAAGCAGGAGTCCAATGGCAACAGCGGCCTGTTCTTCCACTCCTTCATCGAAGGCTTCAATACCGTACACGGATGGCAGTGCGAGGTGGCTCCCAAGGGTAACGACACGGGTGGCATCTACGAATCATACGGACGCGGTTGGCTGCAGCAGATTCCCGACGAGAAGGAAGAAATCCTGAAGGAGGGCGACTGGAACACCCTGCGCCTGCGTGTTGAGGGGAACCACATTCAGACTTGGCTCAACGACCAGCCTATGTCCGACCTCGAGGACGAGCTCATTGGCCGTACGCCTGGCCGTATTATGCTGCAGATCCACGACGGCAACGACATCAAGGTGCTCTGGCGTAACTTCAAGCTGACCCAACTGTAGAGATTTGCCACTTAGCTATTTACCATTTAGCTATTTGCCACTTGTTGTTTTTTAAACCCCCGAACGGCCATCCGGCTATCGGGGGTTTAAAAAAATCTGAGGTCGCATTACGGGATATGTGTCCTGAACAGGATACTGCGGCGCAGTCATTCGTCTTTGGGCGCAAAAACTTGTGGACCTCCGTAGGTAACAGATGACGATGAAAACAAGGTTCTTTTTTCTCCTGGCCGCTGGGGTCTGCCTGGCTGTGGCCGGATTGTGGCTCGGGCGACTCCGCCGGGGCAAGGGTCCCGTACCCGTCACCTATGTTATGGTATGCTGCCATTCCTTCGACCGAGGCACGCGCTTTCTCGTTGGCGAGGATCAGTGGGATTCGGTCCATGACTATTGCAACTATGACTTCACCCGTTCCATGCTGTGGCGCATCCGCCAAAGCGGTATCCGCGTGGTAGGAGTCGATTTTACCAATCCTTCACAGTGGGACGAGTTTCACGACCATCACTGGCCTATGCTCGAGAATATTGTGCGTGCCTGCCACGAACTGGACATGCAATACTTCCTCTTCTGTGGCAATACGGCTGCTTGGACCATGAAATACTGGAACGAGAAGGCCCGTCTGGTATGGGAGAATCTGGCTCAGGATCCGGCCTATCGCCGCTATGGCTTTGGCGACGACCGGCCCATGCTCACCATCTTCCTGCCGGGAAAAGATTTCTGGGCTCAGTGGGAGCGTACACCTCAGGAGGAGAAGGAGTATCTCTCCCGCTTCCGCATAGGTACCTGCCAGGTGAACGACCCCATCACGCCCGTGGAAAGCGATGGTTGGGGCTATCGCAATATGTTGGGGGGGAGCTCCGATGCCGCACGCTTCGTTTGTCCCAACAGCGGCGTGCCGCCCCAGGACTGGGCGCGAGTGGGACCAGGCGAGTGGCGCAGGCGTGTTCGATGGTGCCTCCAGGCCCACGAGTATGCTGTGCTGGGTACCTATGATGATACGTGCGACTCCAACTTCTGGGGCATAGCCGATGTTTCTGGTAGTACCGAGCCAGCCCATCGCAACGACTCCACTCTGCTCGATCCCTGGGCTTATTATAATATTGTGTGCGAGGAGCTTGACCGCTAAGCCTCCGGCAGTAGGGGCGGAGGAGTGAGGGAAAGTGGCACAACGGCCACCCTTGATGGTCAGGTCATTCAGAGCCGGTGCTACAAAAAACGCTGTTCGAGACTCAGATGAATGATGAGAAGAGGCGCATTCAGCGTGACTGTTATAATTTTGTATGTTCTTTTGTTTTGATTTTCTATTGATTTTGTGCTCTGCGACTCAAGAATATCTCTGTGCCCTCTGTCTGCTCTGTGTGTTCTGCTAGCCTTTAGCCTCCTTTTACCCTGCTTCTACCCTGCTTATTGCCTGCTTCCAGGCTTACTCCCGAGTAAGGCAGTAAGCAGCCTGAAAGGAGCCTATAGCGAAGGTGTTGGACGAGCCAAGCGAACATAGTTTATGGTCCTTTCGCTCGTATAAGAAAAATAAATTCGGTTTTATTTTGCTTATCTCTCACTTAATTGTATCTTTGCAACCAAAAGTGTGAATAAAGAAGATATTATTATTAAAAAAGATAGCATGAGACACATCCTATTCTCGCTACTTATTATACTCTGTGCCACGTCATGTCAGAGGACAGAGGCACCCGCACCTTTTGGTCCTACCCCCACTGCCCGCCAGCTGGCCTGGCACGAGACGCAGTACTACGCCTTCATCTGCCTGAGCTCGGCTACCTATAGGGATGTAGAGTGGGGCTACGGCGATATGGACCCCGACGAGTTCCAGCCCACACGCTTCGATCCCCGGCAATGGGCGCAGGTCGTAAAGTCGGCCGGCATGAAGGGTATCGTACTTACGGCCAAGCATCACGACGGCTTCTGTCTGTGGCCCTCCAAGCTTACGGACTACAGCGTAGCGCACAGTTCCTGGCGCGACGGAAAGGGCGACATAGTGGGCGAACTGGCCCGCGAATGCCAGAAGGAGGGGCTGAAGTTCGGTGTCTATCTCTCGCCATGGGACCGCCACGACCTGCGCTATGGTTCGCCCGAATACATAGATTACTTCCGCGGCCAGCTCAAGGAACTGCTCACCTGGTACGGCCCCATCTTCGAGGTATGGAAGGACGGTGCCAATGGAGGTGACGGCTACTACGGCGGCCTGTGCGAGGAGCGGCGGGTGGATAACCGCACATACTACGACTGGGCAGTCACCGACACCCTCATCCGCCAGTTGCAGCCCGATGCCTGCATCTTCAGCGACGGCGGGCCGGACACCCGATGGTGCGGCAACGAGCGCGGTGTGGCGGGCGACCCCAACTGGGCCGTACTGGATGTGGAGAACTATGCACCTGGCGCTGCCGATTCCAATGGCCTGCAGCACGGGAACAACCAGGGCAGCAAGTGGGTGCCGGCCGAGGTGGATGTGAGCATCCGACCCGGATGGTTCTGGCACGAGAGCGAAAACGACCGCGTCCGTTCGGTGGAGAACCTGATGGGCATCTGGTACACCTCGGTGGGCCGCGGAGCCAATCTGATTCTGAATGCTCCGCCCACCAAGGAGGGCCTTATCCATCCCATCGACTCGGTTCGGCTGGCCGAGTTCGGGCAGGCTCTGAAGCGCGAGTTCAGCCGTCCGCTCTCTGCATCGGACATCAAGCGGGTGGAGGCCAGCAACGAACGCGGCGGTGCCCGGCGCTTTGCAGCTGCCAAGGTGCTGGACGGGCAGAAGGATACCTACTGGGCTACGGACGACTCGGTGCGCCAGGCCTCGATTACCCTCACCTTCCGCCAGCCGCAGAAACTCTATACGCTGAGCCTGCGCGAACCCATACAGCTGGGGCAGCGGCTGAGCCGATACGTAGTGGAGGGCCAGCAGACAGACGGCCAGTGGACCCAGATAGCCGAGGGCACTACCATAGGGCCGCAGCGCCTGCAGCGTCTGCCCCAGACGGAGCTCCAGGCTGTGCGCCTCTGGGTGGAGAGCCCCTTTGCCTGCCCCCTGCTGCGGGAAGTGCAGTTCTACCTGATACCGGAATAAATCCCTGTTTGCAATATCATAATCTA
>CAMJQA010000049.1 GCA_946407895.1 uncultured Prevotellaceae bacterium | reverse complement strand
ATCCGAATATTAAGTGGGAGACTCAGGAGCAGTGGAACATCGGTCTCGACCTGGGCTTCTTCCACGACCGGCTGAATTTCACCTTCGAGTGGTACAACAAAGAGAGCCGCGACATGCTCATGCTCAAGCAGGTGCCCAGCTATATGGGTATCAACGAGGTTACTAACCCCAGCATCCGCCTAGAGGCACCCTACGGAAACTTCGGCCATATCCGCAACCGAGGCGTTGAATTCACCATCGATGCACATCCTATTGTAGGCAAGTTCGAATGGGACCTGAACTTCAACATCTCCCACAACAAGAACACCCTGGTTTCGCTGAACGACGGCAGCGGCAACAAGAGCCTGATTGGCTGGGGACAGTGGAACGACATAGTAACCGAGAGCAAGGTGGGCGAGAGCCTCTACAGCTTCTATGGCTATAAGACAGACGGCATCTATACCTCGCTGGAGGATATAGAGAACAGTCCCAAGCCTCAGGCTGCTCCCTCGGATGGCGTCTACAAGCGTACATCCACTGTCTGGGTGGGCGACATCAAGTACAAGGACCTGGACGACAACGGTGTCATCAACACCGACGACCGTACCAACATTGGCAGCCCAATGCCAAAATTCACCTTCGGTCTGACCAACACCTTCCGCTACAAGAACTTCGACCTCACCCTGTTCCTGAATGGCTCTGTAGGCAACAAGATTCTGAACTACAATGCCATCACGCTCACTCACATGTATAGCAGCTGGACAAACCAGACGAAGAATATTTCGGACCGTGCCATCCTGGTTCCCATCGATCCCAACAAGGACTACAGCCAGGGCACCGTACTTCGTCCCGATGGTTCAGTTATCGAGAACTGGTATGACGACATCACCAATGTCAAGGTCGACAATCCCAATGCCAGCCTTCCCCGCCCCAGCCTGTATGGCGACCCCAACGACAACGACCGCATCAGCGACCGCTATATCGAGGATGGAAGCTACTTGCGCGTGAAGAACATCTCACTGGGCTACACCTTCCCCAAGCGGTTGCTGGGCAAGGCAAAAATCGAGAGCCTGCGCCTGTACACCAACATACAGAACCTGTGGACCATCACCGGCTACAGCGGTTACGACCCCGAGGTTGGCGTAAGCACCACCAGTGCCAATGTATATGGTTTGGACAACGGGCGCTACCCCAGCCCCACAACCTATTCAGTTGGTGTTAACCTGACCTTCTAGAGCGTAGAACATGGATATCTAAAAGAAAAAAGCATACATTATGAAAATAAGATATATCAAATCAATAGCAGCCATAGCTCTGCTCGCACTGGGGATGACTTCCTGCGAAGACTTCCTGGACCGGCCCAATGAGGATGGCTACAACACAGGCAATTATTATCAGACAGACGCTCAGTGCTATGCCGGTGTCAACTACCTGTACAACGCGCCCTGGTACGATTTCCAGCGCGGATACTTCTGTGTGGGTGAAGGTCTGAGCGGTAATTATCGCCAGGGTTCTATCTCGGCCAACTATACCAATTTCTCCGTGAACGGAACCGATGAGCAACTGGCGGCAATGTCAGCCTCATTGTGGAGTGTGGTCGCACATTCTACCCAGGTGTATAACAACCTCTTGAATGCCAGCGGGCCCAGCGAGGCTGTCAAGGCCCAGTGTATGGGCGAATGCCTCGTATGGAAAGCATTGGCCTACTTCTTCCTGGTGCGCTCATTCGGCGAGGTCCCCATCATTCACGATGGATCTCAGGTCCTGGCTGACGGTTCCTACACCAATATCCAGAAGACCAAGCGGGCAGATGTGTACGAATACATCATCATGACCCTGGAGAAGGCTATGGAAATGCTTCCCAAGACAGCTGCAAGCGGTCGTCTGGACTACTATAGTGCAGAAGGTCTGCTGGCAAAGACCTACCTGAGCAAGGCCGGTGTCAGCGGTTCGCTCAGCAAGGAGGACCTGGACAAGGCAGCCAGCTATGCACGGGATGTCATCCAGAATTCCAGCTACGAACTGGAGGAGAACTACGAGGATATCTTCCTGCTGAGCAATATGTTCACCCGCGAAGGTATGATTGTATGGCGCTGGACGGCCGATGGCAGCAACTGGACGCGCCAGAACTCGCTGCAGGCCGACCTGGGCCTGTCCGGCCTGGACGACTGGGCTGCATGCTGGGGCGACTGGGGTGGCTTTACCCCCGATTGCCAGTTGGCATTTGGCGTCAACCTGCTAGAGAACCAGCCTGACTCCTGGATCAATAATCCCGACAAGCGCCTTCATGCAACTATGATGCTCCCCGGCTTCAAGTACGACCAGTTCTGGCAGGACAAGGGTGGCTTCGACTACCTGAATGCACTCTATGGATATAAAGTAGAGGGAAGCAAATATCGCCTGACCAACGAGGGCATTCAGTCTTGCACTGGCAGCAACACAGTGAAGCACATCTACGGAAACACCTACGACCACCAGCAGGGAGCAGGTTGCCCCGATAACCGTATGGCCAGCAGTGTGCCTTCGTTCATCCTGCGATTCAGCGACATGTACCTTATCCTGGCCGAGGCCAAGCTACTGGCAGCCAACGTCAGCGACCCCCTGAATGCCACCACCACCGATGCAGAGGCCATCGATGCCTTCTACACCGTTCGCCACCGTGCCATCCAGGGCTACGCCAAGCCCACCAGCATCAGCTTCATGGATATCTGGAAGGAGCGTCGCCTGGAGTTCTGCATGGAGGGCGACCGCTGGTACGACTACGTTCGCGTAAGC
Organism: uncultured Prevotellaceae bacterium; assembly: GCA_946407895.1. Lineage (GTDB taxonomy): Bacteria > Bacteroidota > Bacteroidia > Bacteroidales > Bacteroidaceae > Physcousia. Next base: position 26,019 of record CAMJQA010000049.1, on the reverse strand, counting down.
TACTATGACATGGACTTCTGCAAGACTGAGCTGGAAGCACAGAAGCGTTGTGAGATCTGGAACCTGGCACCCTTGTACGAGACCTATTACGAGAGTGGACGTACGACATGGGATCTCTCTGGTTCGGGTGTCATGTACGCCACCAATGAGAGTGCTCCCCTCGTTCCCCAGACGCTGATGAAGACCGATCCTGATTCCGGTAAGCCTTACCTGATTATTCCTCCCTATCAGGAGGACGTTGTATTCAACGCTGCAATGGCAGTCAGTGCAGACGCCGTTCACGTTGACGTTCGCAATACGTTCAGTTACTAATATTTAATATTGAAGATTTATGAAAAAAATGGATAAATATATGAAGGCTCTCCTGATGGTGGCAGTTACGCTGACAGGATTCTCCCTTACTTCCTGCCAGGACGAGCCCGACAAATATGAGGTGGCCAGCGGAAAGCCCACTGTGTACTATATCCGTTGTCTGAGCAGCGAGGTAGTGGACAAATCGGCTGTCGATGAACAGGTTATGACCAACGGTCAGCTGGTTGAGGAGGCTGGTCCCCAGTCAACCCTCTGCCTGGTAGGTGAGAACTTGCGCAGTATCACAGAGATGTTCTTCAATGACCAGAAGGCTGTGCTCAACACCAGCTACATCACAGACAACACCCTGCTTGTGACGGTCCCCAAGAATGTCCCCAAGGCTGTAACAGACAAGATTTACATGGTCAATACAGAGAAGGATACCACGACATTCGATTTCCATGTCATCATACCTGGTCCTACACTCTTCGGCATGGACTTCGAGTATGCAAAGCCTGGTACCGAGGTGACCCTCTCTGGCCGTTACCTGATTGACGATCCTGCAGTTCCCCTTCAGGTGTTCTTCAAGGACGCCAACGACAATGATACCGAGGCTACTGTGAAGAGTGTCAGCGACGACTATACTACGGTAGTGGTAGAAGTGCCTGCTGATGCTGCCGAGGGTAACGTTACGCTGAAGAATGTATATGGCGAAGTCACTTCCGGCTTCAAATTCATGGATAGCGGCGATGGCACGAATAGCTGGATGCTGTTTGACTTCGACGGCAAGACCGGCCTGGGCAACCACGGTTGGCATGCTCAGGTAATCAAGACCGACGAGTGGAGCATCAGCGGAAACTATCTGCAGTTGGGTAATGGCGAGGCTACAATGGACGATGAGACATGGGACGACAGCCACTTCAGCTTCGAATACTGGCCCGGTAACTGGAAGGACACCGAGGACTATTCCGATCCCGACAGCCGCCGCCTGATAGATATCGCAGACTTCTCGGCATGGGAAGATATGAGCATGAAGTTCGAGATGTGCGTACCCAAGAGTAATCCTTGGACGGCATGCGCCCTGCAGATTATCCCTGCCAGCACATCTACCGTCACCAACGGTAATGCAGGAACCGATATCTATGGGCTTCCCACCGGTGGATGCAACAATGTATATATCAGCGGCGATGAGGCTCCTCGTGCCCTGTATCGTCCCTGGACATCAGGTATAAACGATACTGACGACAAGTGGATTACCGTAACCTTACCCTTAAAGACAAACTTTATATACGGCTACAAGGGTAGCGCGGCCACAGGCAAGCTGACTGCCGAGAGTTGGAGTTCGCTGGTATTGTTCCTGGCCAGCGGCGGTGTATCGGGTACGCCTTGTGCACCTGTCCTGAAGATAGACAATATCCGCGTTGGTAAGTATTAATTAACCCAGTTAACATCGAAAGAATAATATGAAAAAATATATTTTCAGTTTTATTACCCTGTTAGTGATGGCTCATTCGGGCCTGCTGCTGACGGGCTGTAGCGAGGATGAGCTGGTAACAAACCAGTATCAGAAAGGTGTTACATTGAACGTGTTTGGCCCAAGCCCCGTGGTTCGTGGCGGCACGCTGCGTTTCTTGGGCAGCAACCTCGACCAGGTGGCTCAGGTCATCATACCAGGTGTGGATCCCATCACCGAAATCGAGGTCGTCAAGGCTGGTATTCCCAGCGAGATACGCGTAGTGGTTCCCAAGGATGGTCCTGAGGTAGGCAAGGTTAAGCTGGTTGACAAGACGGGCAAAGTCATGGCCACTCAGACGGATTTGACCTACACCGAGACCATTGAGTTCGAGAAGTTCGCTCCCGAAGAAGTGATGGCCGGACAGGAGATTACCATCACCGGCGATTACCTGAACTTGATACACATGGTAGAGTTTGCCGATGGTGTACAAGTTGGAGAGAAGGCTTTTACACAGCACGATCGCTATACCATCAAGGTTGTTGTTCCTGAAGAGGCCCAGACAGGAAAAATTAAATTGTATGACGTTGATCTGACTGCCCAAGACCCGGATGCTGAGGATGTCAGCTACAACATTATTCAGGGCGATAAGGCCTTGCAAGTAGGAACACCTGTCGCAGCCAAGATTAAGGGTCGCGCCGAGGCTGATGCCCAGGGCACAATCACGGCCAAGCAGGGAGAGACCATTATGATTAGTGGTAGCTACATGAACCTGGTCGCCGGTGTTAAGATTGGTGGCGTAGAAGCAAGTGAGGTTGAGGTAGCCCGGGATGGCAAGTCTGTAACCGCCACGTTGCCTGCTGAGGCTCCCGATGGCGGGATTGCCCTGGTTTGCAAGTCGGGCGTAGAGGTTCCTGTCGGAACAATGATAACCGTTGCTCCTACCTGCCTGAAGGCTGAGGCTGCTGTGGTAAAGGCTGGTTCGGCCCTGACTATTTCGGGTAAGGACCTGGATGTCGTGACCAGTGTTTCTTTCCCCAATGCCGGGCAGGTTAGCGAGTTTGAGGCATCTTCCACCTCTCTGAGCGTAAACGTACCTACCAAGGCGCAGGAGGGTGACATTACCCTGGGCATGGCCAATGGTAAGACGGTGACCACGGCCTATGCATTGGTCAAGCCCGCCGCCGCCGGCTATAGCAGCAATCCCGCCAGCGCAGGCAGCACGTTGGTCATCAACGGTACCAACCTGGATCTGGTTACCAGTGTGGCCTTTGGTGCCGCCGTACAGAAGGAAGTCCAGGCAAATGAAGACGGCACGGCACTGACCCTTCAGATTCCCTTGGACGGCGAAAGCGGCAAACCCGTACTGGGCCTGGACAACGGCACTTCCGTCGAGGCTCCGGAACTGACAATCGAAAAGCCAGCATTCTGCTATGTTCCCGACGAGAGTGAACTTACTCCCGCAGAGCTGAAGGCCGGTGATATGCTGGTGCTGAACGTTGAGAATATAGAGCATCTGACAGGCGTACTGTTGAACGGCGCCGCCGTGCAGTATATCCAGAACGGAACCAAACTGTTTGTAGGCATTCCCAGCAGCGCCACCAGGAAGTCCGCCCTGAAACTGATTTCAGACAATGGCGAGGTGGAGTACGAAATAACTGTCATCCCCAACACGGAGGTTACTACCGTGCTCTGGACGGGAACGGCCGTAGTTGACGACTGGGCTAACCAACCCTACGTTCTGTCCGATGCCGGAACCGAGCTGGCTGCAGCCAATGCAGTGGCAGGCGACGTAATTTCGTTCCATATCGTGCCCACCGATCCTGCCTGGAAACTTCAGATAGTGGAAGGTCATTGGGGTCCCACTTATGCAAGCATCTGTAGCATAGGTAACGACACAGAAGACGGCAAGTTCACTGAGTATGACTTGGAGGGTAACAATGGCTATTATCAGCTGACCCTGACCCAGGAGATGCTGGATGCTGCCTTCGTACAGCAATGGTGGGGTGGCGTCTTTGTCATGAATGGCGATAATGTCATCATAGACAAGGTCACTATCACTCATTACGAAAGCTTGGAGGTTACCCTTTGGGAAGGCGAGGCCGTTGCCGACGACTGGGCAAACCAGCCCTATCTGCTGAGCGATACAGGTACTGAGCTGGCAGCTGCTGAGGCTAAGGCCGGGCAGACAATCCGCTTCTATGCCACTCCGCTGGCCGACGACTGGAAAGTGCAGATTGTAGAAGGCCATTGGGGACCCACCTACCTGAGTGTGTGCAGCGTAGGCAACGACACAGAGGACGGTAAGTTTACTGAGTATGACCTGGCCGCCCATAACGGTTGCATTGAACTCGTCCTGACTCAGGAAATGTTGGATGCGGCCTACGTACAGCAATGGTGGGGCGGTGTATTCCTGGCTAACGGTGATAACATCAAAATCACTAAGATTACTATCGAATAATTGATTCATGTACAATAAGGAAGGGGTCGGTACTTACTGACCCCTCCTTATTCTTCATTCGCCGATTGAAAGTTCAGATAAGATTACAAAGAAGGAACACTAAGATTATGAAAAGCAGAAAGATACTGATTGTTGCAGCTGCAGCATCGCTGTTCATTGGCTGCAAAGGAAATAGTGGGAACAAAGCCGAAGACCCATTGGCTGCATCAGGTCGTACACAGCGTACCGAGAACCTGTTGAAAAACCTGAAGGCGCAAGCTCAGAAAGGATATATGTACGGGCACCAGGATGATCCGGTGTACGGCGTAGGATGGGTTGGCGACGAGAACCGTTCCGACGTGAAAAGTGTCTGCAACGACTATCCTGCAGTGATGGGATTCGACCTGGGACATTTGGAGTTGGGAGATTCTGCTAACCTGGATGGAGTCCCCTTCACCCGTATGCGCAAAGAGATCATCAACCAGTTCGAACGTGGAGGTGTAGTCACCCTTAGCTGGCATGTCAACAATCCCCTGACGGGAGGCACGGCATGGGTAGATGGAGGCGAGAAGTCGGAACAGGAGCGACAGACAGTAGCTTCGGTATTGGAGGGAGGCGAGAAGCACGAGCTATTCCTTACGTGGATTGATCGCGTGGCAGATTTCCTGAACTCTTTGCAAACGTCCAATGGCGTGAAAGTACCTGTCCTGTTCCGTCCCTGGCATGAACACACCGGCTCTTGGTTCTGGTGGGGGCAGGATCTTTGTTCTGAGGAGCAATACAAAGCCCTGTGGGTGCTAACCGAGAATCGGCTGAAGGCAGATGGCGTTACGAATGCCCTCTTTGCCTATTCTTGTGGCAGCGAGTATTGGCAGCATGAGGATAAGTATCTGGAACGTTATCCAGGCGATGAATACATCGATGTTGTGGGCTTTGATCATTATTGCACAGCTGCAGAGGGAGATACTGCTGCTTTGGCTAAATATACCGAACAACTGGAAATCCTCCTGACCACCCTGTGTAGTATAGCCGAGAAGCACGGCAAGGTACCTGCAATTACAGAGACAGGTTATGAGGGCATTAAATGTAGCAATTGGTGGACAGTATATTTGCAACCGGCTTGTGAGAAGTTCCCCATTTCTTATGTCCTGACCTGGCGCAATGCTCATAACAGGCCCAGTCATTTCTTTGGCCCCTCTCCAAGCCATCGGGATGCCGAGGATTTTGTGGCATTTTACAATAATGAGAAGACGCTTTTTGCTAAGGACTTGAATGGCCTTTATTTGGAAAAGGCACCCCAGGCAGAAGAGTAGGATATGAAATATGTATGGCAAAACGATGAGAGATAGAGGTCTTCTCACCTGGATACTATGTTTGTTTGCGTTGATAGCCTTGCCTGTCAAGGCCCAAATTATCAATGTAACGATCCCCAGACAATCCCCGTGTACAGGTGAAAGGGTGGACATTGAAGTCTCTTTACAAGGCCGGTGGGAAAATCCCTATCGCCAGGAGGAAGCCAAATTGAACGTTATCTTTGTTACCCCTCGCGGACAGACCTGTTTACTGCCGGCATACTATGAGCGCGGTAAGTCGGGTGAGCAGAGTTTTTGGAAGGCTCGTTTTACGCCTCGCGAAGCAGGCAAATATGCTCTTGTCGCCAGTTATTCACAACCAGGAATGGAGTCTGTTTCCGATCCCCTATTTCTCAATGTTCAACAAGGCGACGGGCACGGGTTCTTGCATGTGAATGATAATTGGACTTTACGCTACGATGATGGTACCCTCTTCCGTGGTGTCGGAGAGAATCTCTGTTGGGAATCCCGCACCAGCGATGACTCCAAATATTTCAGCAACCTTCATGAACAGTTTGAACGGTTCAGTTATCCTGCCATGCTCACCAAGTTCGCTCAATTGGGAGGTAATTTCACCCGTATGTGGATGTGTTCCTGGAACTTCCCCATAGACCGAAAGAAAGATTTTAATAACAGACGCTACAGCGAAAGCTCTGAACCCATCAACGAGAGTGCAGCCAAACGATTGGACGAAACTCTTGAGCTGTGCGAAAAGCTGGGTATTAAAGTAATGCTTTGCTTAGGCGCCGGCGAGATGCGCACGGACAAGAACTTCTTTGCCTCACCCGAGGAACGAGCACGTTATCACAATCGCCTTCGCTACATTGTTGCCCGTTGGGGGTATAGCAACAGTATTGCTATGTGGGAGTTCTTTAATGAAATCGACAATATTCAGTTCCGTGATTCTAAAAATCCTATTCCAGCTGAGGATATTGTTTCTTGGCATGCCGAGATGAGCCATTACCTGCGCTGCATCGATCCCTATCAGCATATTATTACTACATCCATATCGCACCGCGACCTAAAAGGGCTCAATGACATTCCATACCTAGATATCAATCAAAAGCATATCTACAAACAAACATCCATTATCCCTGAGACGATTACTCAATACGAGCAACGTCACGGCAAACCATATATCATCGGTGAATTTGGTTTTGAATGGGATTGGAGCAAGAACTTCGATGACTTTGCCGAAGATATGGATGTTGACTTTCGCCGAGGGCTTTGGTATGGGCTCTTCAGTCCTACACCTGTTACGCCCATGAGCTGGTGGTGGGAATACTTCGACAATCGCAGGACAAACGAATACTTCAATGCTGTAGCCTTTGTTAACCGCGAAATGCTGGAGGCAGGAAAAGGCCAGTTCGTCCCAGTGAAGGCTATGATAGGTGACAGAAACGCATACGCCGTAAAATGCGGCAATAAGACTTTTGTCTATGTATTTAATGACACAAAGGCCATGCTCAAAAACATTCAGGTGAAAGCTCAAGGCTCTGCCCGCGAACTGGATATGGCCAAAGCTGCGTGGGGGAAGCCATTCTCCTGCAATAATCAAATCAAGACTAAAGTGAGACCTCAGCAAGAACGACTATTTGTCATCGAATAAAACAGGAAGAATATACAACACACGACCTTAAAATATATGATATGAAGAAGTTTTTTAATATAGCTTTGCTAATAATGACATCTCTTATAATCAGTTGCAATGCCCCAAAGCACACACCTGCATCCCAGTTTGTGACTGTAAAAGATGGTCGTTTCTACATTGGCGACAAGGAATATCGCTATGTCGGCACGAACTTTTGGTATGGTGCCATATTGGCCTGTGAAGGGCAAGGTGGTAATCGCGAACGCTTGCAGAAGGAATTGGACCTGATGCAGGAGGTCGGAATCAATAATATCCGCGTCCTTGTAGGCGGCGATGGAACAGGCGAGCTGGATTACCAGATAGAACCTACCCTGCAGATAGCTCCTGGCGTGTACAATGATACAATCCTGCGGGGTTTGGACTTTTTGATGGCAGAACTGGAGAAGCGTGAAATGAAGTGCGTCCTCTATCTCAATAATGCATGGGAATGGAGTGGCGGCTTCGGCGTCTATCTGGAATGGGCAGGTGCAGGCGAGGTGCCTTCTCCGAAGGACTGGGATGCCTTCCAGGCCTATCATAGTCAGTTCACTCAGAACGACAGTGCAAAGGCATTGGCAGCCAATCATACACGTTTTATCGTTTCGCGCACGAATACCGTAACAGGAAAGCCCTACAGAGAGTCTCCTGCCCTGATGGCATGGGAGTTGGCGAATGAGCCTCGTGCCTTTGCCGACGATTCCGTCACCAAAAGCTGTTTTGCAGCATGGATTCAGGAACAGGCCCAACTCATTAAGAGTATTGACCCCAACCACCTTGTTACAACGGGCAGCGAGGGGAAGAACGGTTGCCAGGTGGATCTGGAACTCTTCAAGAAAATACATGCTTTCCCTGAAATCGACTATGCTTGTATCCACGTGTGGCCCTTCAACTGGGCATGGCTGGGTCAGTATGTAGCCACTCGTGCAGAAGCTATTGCGACCAATGGTCCTGAATCTGTAATTACCCGGGTAGAGGCGGCTTGCCAAAATACAGCCGACTACATAGAGGAAGCCCATGCTTTGATGAGTCCTTTGGGTAAGCCGATGGTATTGGAAGAGTTCGGCTATCCGCGAGACAACTACGCGATTGAAGCAGGATCGCCTACCCGTGGGCGTGATGCCTACTACCAGTATGTTTTCAATATCATACGCGACAGCGGTCATATCGCAGGTTGTAACTTCTGGAGTTGGGGCGGATATGCTAAGGTTGAGCATGCAAACTGGCAGCGCTGGGACGACTATACCGGCGATCCTGCCCAGGAGGAACAGGGCTTGAACTCGGTCTTCGCCTGCGATACCTCCACCATGAACATAATCCGCGATATGACTTCTCAAATCACCAGATAATGGAAAAGTACGGCTATTTCGACGATGAACGGCGCGAGTATGTAATCACCAATCCTGCCACGCCGTGGCCCTGGATTAACTATCTGGGCAATGAGGATTTCTTTTCCCTTATCAGCAATACAGCCGGGGGGTACAGCTTCTACAAAGATGCCAAGTTCCGCCGTATAACCCGTTATCGCTATAATGACGTGCCGATGGACAATGGCGGACGTTATTTCTACATCAAGGATGGAGATACGGTATGGAATCCCGGTTGGAAACCTTGCAAGACGCCTCTCGACAGCTATGAATGCCGTCATGGCATGGGTTATACGCGCATCATGGGAATGAAGAACGGCGTACGCGCCAATCTACTCTTCTTCGTTCCGCTGCATACTTGGGCAGAGGTGCAAAAACTGACGATATGCAATGAAACCGATACCCCTAAGCGACTCGGGATTTTCAGTTTGGCCGAGTGGTGCCTGTGGAATGCAGCTACAGACGGCGAGAACTTTCAACGCAATCTTTCTACGGGTGAGGTGGAGATAGATGGTTCCGTCCTTTACCATAAGACGGAATACAAGGAGCGCCGCAATCATTTTGCCTATTACAGCGTGAATTGTCCCATTCAGGGATTCGATACCGACCGTGAATCCTTTGTGGGGCTCTACAATGGGTTCGATGCGCCCCGGTGTGTTATGGAGGGCCGGCCGTCCAATAGTGTAGCTCATGGTTGGAGCCCTATTGCTTCCCATTATATTGAGTTGACGCTTCAACCTGGTGAAACGCGCGACTTAATATTCCTGCTGGGGTATGCCGAGAATGAGCAAGATGATAAATATGCGCCTGCCACTTCGGGTTTGATTACCTCTATGGGGGAAGCAGATCATACTGTCATCAACAAAGCGAAAGTTCAGGAAACCATTCATCGTCTGAGTACCGCAGAGGCTGTCGATGAGGTCTTTCGCGAACTGTGCCGCATGTGGGATGACCTGCTGAGCGTATATACCGTTCAGAGCAAAGAGAATCGACTGAACCGCATGGTCAACATCTGGAATCAGTACCAATGCATGGTTACATTCAATTTCTCCCGCTCTGCTTCCTTTTTCGAAAGCGGGATAGGGCGGGGAATGGGATTCCGCGATTCCAACCAGGACCTGGTGGGCTTTGTCCATCAGATACCCAGCCGTGCCCGCCAGCGTATCCTTGACATTGCCGCCACGCAGTTCCCCGATGGCAGCTGCTACCACCAGTATCAGCCCCTGACCAAGCGCGGCAACAATGATATTGGCGGCGGCTTCAACGACGATCCCCTGTGGCTCATCTTCGGCACGGTTGCCTATATAAAGGAAACCGGCGATTTTGGTATCCTGGAGGAGAAGGTGGCATGGGACAATGTGCCGGGCAGCGAGGTTACGCTGATGGAGCACCTTCGTGTATCGTTTAATCATGTTGTTGACAACCTGGGGCCTCATCTGTTGCCTCTTATCGGGAGGGCCGACTGGAACGACTGCCTCAATCTGAATTGTTTTTCATGGAACCCCGATGAGAGTTTTCAAACCACAGAAAACAAGAACGAGGGCTCGAAAGCAGAGAGCTTGATGATTGCCGGATTGTTCGTTTTTTGCGGAAAGCAGTATGTAGAGCTGTGCCGCCGGTTGGGAGCATCCTTTGCCCGGGAAGCCGATCGCGCGCAGGGGCACATAGACGCTATGGCAGAAGCCGTGAAGCGATATGGCTGGGACGGAGAGTGGTATCTGCGGGCCTATGACTATTTTGGTCGCAAGATAGGTTCCCGCGAGAACGAGGAAGGCCAGATATTCATTGAGTCGCAGGGCTGGTGTGCGATGGCGCAGATAGGAGAAAAAGAGGGCATGGTCGAAAAGGCTTTGAACTCATGCAAGAGATACCTTGATTCCGAGTTCGGTATGGTGCTTTGCTATCCGGCCTTTACTACATACCATGTGGAAATGGGAGAAATCAGCTCCTACCCTGCGGGTTATAAGGAAAATGCCGGCATCTTCTGCCACAACAATCCCTGGGTTGTCATTGCCGAGGCATTGGCCGGCAGAGGCGATGATGCCTGGGAGCACTATACCAAGATTTGTCCGGCATGGATTGAGAATCAGAATCTCCACAAAGTGGAACCATACGTCTATTCGCAGATGGTAGCAGGCAAGGAAGCTGCCCGTCCCGGCGAGGGGAAAAACAGTTGGCTCACGGGTACGGCGGCATGGAACTGGCTGACCGTTACCCAGTACATCCTGGGTATTCAACCTGCGTATGACGGCCTGCTCATCGACCCCTGTATTCCGTCTTCCATGCGAGAATATACGGTTCATCGGAAATTCAGGGGTGGGGAATATATCATTCACGTCCAGAACCCCGATGGTGTGCAGAGGGGTATTCGCAGTATCACAGTGGACGGCGTTCCACACAGCGGGAACCTGGTCTGCGCTAAGTCTGGTAAACATCAAGTAGAAATAATTTTAGGATAAAATGAAAAGAAACTTTTATGGTATGCTCAGCCTGCTGTTGAGCTCATTGGCGCTCCTTTCCTGTGGAGGAGACGAACCTGAAGACGTGAAACCGGATGTTTTGCGCGAAACAATAGTACTGCGTTCTGCCTCCCTGGCAGAGGGCAGCCAGGTGGATGCTTCGTCCATTAAAACGATAACCCTGAGTTACAACACCCGGGTGGCAGTCAATCCCGAGGCTAATATTACTCTGAACGGCCAGGTCGTGAAGGCCCAGGAGGGTAGCATCACCCGTATGGCTATCGACATTCCGGTTTCCCTGGAGCCGGGTACAGCCTATACGCTGAAGGTCCCCGCCGGTTCTGTCCTTGCCGTGGAAGATGCTACCCAGACGGCTCCGGCCCTCACGCTCAGCTTCACCACAAAGAAAAGCGGCGAGCAGGCCCTGCCCGACAACGATGCAATGGCCCTGACTCGCAGACTGGGGTTTGGCTGGAATCTGGGCAACCACTTCGATTCCTACGACGGCAGCAACGCGGCAGGCAACTACCGCATCACCTGGAGCCAGACGGCACCCTGGTGGGACGGCGTGAACCCAACCGAGGACCTGTACAAGAACCTGGCCAAGGCCGGTGTGAAGACGGTGCGAATACCCGTCACCTGGGGCTGCTACGAGGACATGAATGATGGCCGCTACACCATCGAGCCGGATTATATGGCACTGGTAAGGCAGAATGTGCTGTGGGCAAAGGCCGCTGGCCTGAACGTAGTCCTCAATACCCACCACGACGAGTACTGGCAGGATGCCTTTGCCGCCTCGGCCAGCACTACGGCCAACGAGGAAACGAAGGCACGTATCCTGGCTACCTGGACACAGATTGCCGAGGCTTTCAAGGACGAGGGCGAATACCTCATCCTGGAGACCTTCAACGAGTTGAACCACAACTGGCAGAGTGCAACCAGCGGAGAGATTCGCATCATGAACGAGTGGAACCAGTTTGCCCTGAATGCCATTCGAGCTACAGGCGGACAGAATGCTACCCGCTGGATAGCCGTTCCCAGCTATCAATCCAATCCTGGGTTGGCACTGCGCGACGGTTTCCAGATTCCCTCCGATGCTGCGGGCAGGCTGATTGTAGCCGTGCATTGCTACGATCCCTACGATTTTACCCTGCGCAACCCTCTGAGCACCAGCTGGGGGGGCGAGGCCGACAAGCTGGCCATCACCACACTACTGAACCAGCTCAAAGCCAAGTTCATCGACCAGAACATTCCCTGCTATCTGGGCGAGTTCGGTTGTTCGCGACATGCTACCGAGGCAGAGAACCGCATGCGCGACTACTATCTGGAGTATTTCTGCCGGGCAGCTCATTTTGCAGGATTGGCCGCATGCCTATGGGATAACTTCAACCCAGGCGAGGGCTCCGAGCACCACGCATACTTCGACCACGTGGACGGCTCCTGGAGGGATGGCTCTGAGCTGGTCGTAAAGACGATGATTAAGGCCATTACCAGCACGGACGAGAGTTATACACTGGAATCTATTGTAATGAAATAAAATTATATGAGTACAGAATATCAAGCTAAGATAGCAGCATTGCGCCAGCGGCACGAGCAGCTGCTCAGGAAGCCGAATATCCCCGAGGAGTTTGGAAACGGAATCTATACGCGCTACCAGAATCCCATCCTGACAGCCGAGCACACCCCGCTGGAGTGGCGCTACGATTTTAATGAGCAGGACAACCCCTACCTGATGCAGCGCATCATGATGAATGCTACGCTCAATAGCGGAGCTATCAAGTGGCAGGGTAAATACTTGCTGGTTGTCCGGGTTGAGGGAGCTGACCGCAAGAGCTTCTTTGCTGTGGCAGAGAGTCCTAACGGCATCGACAATTTCCGCTTTTGGGAAGAGCCCGTCACCATGCCCGAGGATGTGATTCCTGCCACCAATATCTATGATATGCGCCTCACCGCTCACCAGGACGGCTGGATCTATGGCCTGTTCTGTGTCGAACGCCATGACGACAGCCAGCCGGCCGACCTCAGTGCTGCCACTGCAACCTGCGGCATTGCCCGCACCAGAGACCTCAGGACGTGGTATCGCCTGCCCGACCTGAAGAGCCGTTCCCAGCAGCGAAACGTCGTGCTGCACCCCGAGTTCGTGGATGGTAAGTATGCACTCTATACCCGCCCGCAGGACGGTTTCATCGATGCCGGGAGCGGAGGCGGAATCGGTTGGGCGTTGATTGACGATATCGAACATGCTGAGATAAGGGACGAGAAGATTATCAATGCCCGCCACTACCACACGATTATGGAGGTGAAGAATGGCGAGGGCCCCCACCCCATCCGCACCGACCGTGGATGGCTCCATCTGGCTCACGGCGTTCGCGGATGCGCCAGCGGGTTGCGATACGTACTTTATATGTACATGACGGCCCTGGACGACCCCACTCGCGTCATTGCCCAGCCGGGCGGTTACTTCCTGGTTCCCCAGGGGGGCGAGTATATTGGCGATGTAATGAACGTTGCATTCGCGAACGGATGGATTGCCGACCCCGACGGTAAGGTCTTCATCTATTATGCTTCCAGCGATACGCGTATGCATGTGGCCGTCAGCACGGTGGATCGCCTGGTGGATTACTGCATGAACACCCCCGAGGATGGCTTCACCACAGCAGCTTCGGTGGAGACGATAAAGAAACTAATTGAAAAGAACCGCAAAAATGGCTAACCTGAAGGAAAAGATCGGATATGGGTTTGGAGACATGTCCAGCTCCATGTTCTGGAAGATATTCAGTTACTATCTCCCCATTTTCTACGCAGATATCTTTGGCCTCTCCCTGGGGGCAACAGGTATGCTGATGCTCGTCACCCGTATATGGGACACTGTTTCCGACCCTATGATGGGCGCTATTGCCGACCGCACCCAGACGCGCTGGGGAAAATATCGCCCCTATCTCCTGTGGATGGCTGCACCCTTTGCCATTTCCGGCTGCCTGCTTTTCACCACACCCTCGTGCGGCGAGTCGGGCAAACTCCTGTGGGCTTATGCTACCTACATCCTTATGATGACCGTTTATACGGGAATCAATGTGCCCTATGGCTCTATGCTGGGGGTAATGACCGACGATTCCGAGGAGAAGACCGTGTTCTCCTCCTACCGTATGTTCTTTGCCTATGCCGGTTCCTTCATCGCGCTGGGTTGCTGGGAACCCCTGGTGAATATGCTTAGCGGCCGGGGTGCCGACAAGATTCTGAATGCACAGCTTGGGTGGCAGCATGCCATGTTCGTCATTGCAGCCCTCTGTTTCTGTATGTTCATAATTTGTTTCCTGATGACACGCGAACACATCAAGTCAGCTCCCCCCGCTTCTATCTGGACGGATCTGGGTTCACTCGTCAGGAACAAGCCTTGGTGGCTGCTCACCGCTGCAGCCTTGTGCACCAATCTGTTCAACACCTTGCGCGGTTCTACGGCAGCGTTCTATTTCAAGTACCTGCTGGGCGAACAGGCCAGCATCAATCTGGGCTTCACGGAATTCCTCTTCTTTGCAGGTGTGTTCCTCTCCATAGGCGAGGTGTGCAATATGATCGGAGTGGCTTGTGCCGTACCGTTCTCCAATGCCGTGGGCGGCAAGAAGCCGGCCTTCATCGCCTCCAGTATTGCCCTGATTGTACTTAGCGTAGCCTTCTTCTATGTGCCTACTGCATCTAACGCTGGCTACATCTGGATTCTGGTGCTGCAGGTTCTCACCTCCTTCTTCACGGGCGTTGTTTCTCCCCTGGTATGGTCCATGTATGCCGATGTGGCCGACTATAGCCAGGCAGAAAATGGCACCGCTTCCACCGGCCTCATCTTCTCCTCGGGCTCCATGGCACAGAAGTTCGGCGGAGCCATAGCCGGTTCGGCCGTCATGTGGATTCTGGCCGCTTTCGGGCTTGTATCCAATGCCGCCACGCAGACGGACAGCGCCATCCTGGGCATGAAGCTTACCATGAGTTACTTCCCTGCCGCGGTTGCAGCCATTATGCTGCTCATACTGCTCTTCTATCCGCTCAATAAGCAGAAGATGCAGGAGATTGACGGGAAGCTGAAAGCCACTCGTATCGTGGAGGGGTGAGAAGGTTCAAAAGGTTCAACTTTTGGAGCAGCGAGAGCCATCGGAAGCTTGCTTGCGAATGGCCGAGTCGTGACAAAAGTCGACCGAAGGTCAAGGTTCAAATGAGATGGAAACATTGTCACAGTTGAAAGCTGAAGCCGAAGAGGTGCTCAGGAACAACATCCTCTCCTTCTGGCTCGGGCAAATGGTTGACCGCGAGAATGGCGGCTTCTATGGGCAGATGAGGGGCGACGGCTCCCTGGTGCCACAGGCCAACAAGGGGGGAATCCTGGCCGGACGTATCCTATGGTCCTTCTCGGCTGCCTATCGCGTGTTGGGGAACAGCGAGTATCTCCAGGGCGCTACGCGTGCCAGGGATTACATCCTCAGTTATTTCATCGACCCTCAGTATGGCGGAACGTATTGGGAAGTGGATTGCACGGGTCGCCCCGTGAACACCAAGAAGCAGTTCTACTGCCTGGGATTCATGATATACGGCCTCAGCGAGTATGCGCGGGCAACGGGCGACCAGGCGGCTCTGGATGCGGCCGTCCGCCTCTTCCAAACCATCGAGGAGCAGGCATGGGAACCGCAATACGGAGGCTATATCGAAGCAAAGACCCGCGATTGGCAGCCGATTTCGGATATGCGCCTGTCCGATAAGGATGCCAACTACCCGAAGTCGCAGAATACCCACCTCCATATCATCGAGCCCTATGCCAATCTCTACCGCACCCTGCGCGAGCGACCCTCTCTCAGGGTGGCTCCCTCCGTACGGCAGGCGCTGGAGGAGGCCTTGCGCCGGCTGATAGACATATTCTGCACGAAGATACTGAACCCCTCGACGCACCACCTGGACCTCTTCTTCGAGAACGACTGGACGCGGGGCGCCGGGTGGCTCGAATCCTATGGGCACGACATTGAATGCTCCTGGCTGCTCCACGAGGCAGCCCTGGTGCTTGGCGACGGCGAGGTGCTCTCCCGTGTGGAACCCGTTGTACGGCAGGTAGCCAAAGCCAGCGAGAAGGGTCTCAACCCAGACGGCTCCATGACCCACGAGGCCAACCTCGACACCGGAGAGGTGGATGCCGACCGCCATTGGTGGGTGCAGGCAGAGACGGTGGTGGGCTTCCTCAACATATACCAGCACTTCGGCGATGAAGCGGCCCTGCAGAAGGCCCTCCGCTGCTGGAATTACATCAAGGAGAATCTCATCGACTACGAAGGTGGCGAGTGGTGGTGGAGCCGCGATGCCCAGGGGCGCATCAATTATGCCGAAGACAAGGCCGGCTTCTGGAAATGCCCCTACCACAACAGCCGCATGTGCCTGGAGATTATTGAGCGCTTGTCGCTCGCTTAATCGTAACTTTGACCTGCTTCGCTCGGAAATAAAAGAAAAAAACGGTTTTTTTCTTTGTATTTCGCTCACTTAGTCGTAACTTTGGCCTGCGGTCGAAGGTACTTTCGCTCGGATAAACAAATAAAAAAACATTTTTATTTGCTTTATCGCTCGCTTAATCGTACCTTTGCAGCCGGAAATGACTGAACATTAACAAAAAACTAAAAACAAGAAAGAAAATGAAGAAGATTCTTTTTGCCAGCGTGGCTTTGGCTATGGGCCTGAGCTTCGCCTCATGTAACCCCAAGGGCAAGAACGCAACGGCCGACACCGAAGAGGCTGCCCTTACCCTGTCAGGTTTGAACCCCGAGGACTTCCAGACAGACAGTACTCAGCTCTATGTACTCAAGAACGCAGCAGGCATGGAGGTGTGCTTCACCAACTTCGGCGGACGCATCGTCAGCATCATGGTGCCCGACAAGGACGGCAACATGACCGATGTATGCCTGGGACACGACAACATCCAGGACTACGAGAAGTATGGTGCCGACGGCTGTAACTTCGGCGCACTCATCGGACGCTACGGCAACCGCATCGGAAAGGGACAGTTCAGCATCGACGGACAGCAGTACCAGCTACCGCTCAACAACAACGGCAACACCCTGCACGGCGGCGGCGACATCGCCTTCCACAACCGCATCTGGAAGGGGAACCAGATTGACGAGCAGCACCTGGAGTTCACCACCTTCAGCCCCGACGGCGAAGACGGATTCCCCGGTAACCTCAACGTGAAGGTGACCTACAGCCTCAGCGACGACAATGCACTGCAGATTGACTATGAGGCCACCACCGACAAGGCCACCGTACTCAACCTGACCAACCACTGCTACTTCAACCTCTCGGGCGACGGCTCAAAGGACTGCCTCGACGAAGTGCTCTGGCTCGATGCCGACAACATCACCGCCGTGGACGAGAACGTGCTCACCACTGGCCAGATACTGCCCGTTGAGGGCACGCCGTTCGACTTCCGCCAGCCAACTGCCGTAGGACAGCGCATCAACGACACCGCCGACGAGCAGATAAAGAACGGCAACGGATACGACCACAACTGGATCCTGAACAACCCCGGCGACCTGTCGAAGTGCTTCGGCACCATCTACGACCCGGGCACGGGCATACAGATGGAGATGTTCACCGACCAGCCGGGCGTGCAGTTCTATGCCGGCAACTTCCTCGACGGCAGCTTCGTGGGCAAGAAGGGCGTAAAGCACCCGCAGCGCAGTGCATTCTGCTTCGAGACGCAGCACTACCCCGACAGCCCCAACCAGCCCTCGTTCCCCAGCACCCTGCTGCGCCCCGAGGACACCTACAAGACCACAACCATCTACCGCTTCAGCACGAAGTAAACCGTACCCGTGAGGACGGAGATACAACTAAAGGCGGCAGGCGCTCGTGCACGAGTACCTGCCGCCCTCTTTGTTATGCCGGCGCAGCCGCGGGGGGGATGGAGAGTGGTGTGATTACTACTGCCTCTTCTTCCTGTTCACATTGAGCGGCGTACTCCCGGGGAAGGCTATGCTGTAGGCCTCGTCCAGGGCATGCAGATCCACGCGCCGCACACCGATTCCCAGCCGCAGGCTCACTATGGAGCGCAGCAGCTCGCGGTGCCGGCGGGGGCAGAGCATGGGCGGCGGCAGGGGGTCGTATCCGCCCACGGGCTTGTCGGCCGACAGCAGTTCCGACATGCGGAAGCACACTTCCCATACGAAGTCGTCGCTGGCCCTCAGGCCGAACCACGACCTCAGCACGTTGCGGATGCAGAAGCGCTTGTACTGCCCCTGGAGGAGGCGCCTCGTGCGCTCCAGACGGAGCCAGAGCTGCACGAAGCATTCTTGGGTATTCGCGATGTCCATAGTTGTAAAATCCTTAATGACACTCATGACACATGACCGCTCATGACCGCTCTAAACTCTACCCTCTAAACGCTCAACTTTCCTGTACCGTCCTGCCTCCGTCTGCACGATGAGGCCCTGCTTGCGCCAGTTCTTCAGCATCTGGCGGGCGCTGTTGCGCGATACGCCGGCACCCTTCACGGCGACGCTGTGCTGGAGGGCTTCCTCGAAGCTGAACTCCACGTCGAGGCGCTCAAAGATAGAGTCGTTCTTCCCCATGCGCCGGCGGTCGTTGTTGCCCCGGTAGTCGCGGCTCTGGAAAGCCGCCTCTATGCGGTCGCGGAAGAAGTAGAGCGCCGTCTCCATCAGATAGTCGGCAATGACATCGTACGCCTCCAGCAGCTGTGGTGTCTGAGCCTTCTGCAGCATCGTCTGCCACAGGTCGGGCCTCTGCTTCAACAGCTTCTTGGCACCGCTCATGCCGTGCTTCTGGATGAGCTGTTCGGCCACCTTGCAGAGCATCAGGCAGCAGGTCATGCGCTGGGCCGTCACGCAGATGCGGAAGCGCTGACGGGCCCGGGTGCGGTCGTCGTTCTTCATCGTCTCCAGGCGGATGCGCTCCACCCACTGGCGCCCTTTCTGCTCCAACTTCGGCAGCACCACATCGCCCTGCATGAGCGGCAGCAGGTGGGCAACCTGCTGGATGTGCTCCGTCTGCCGCATGGTCAGCACGTGGGGCTTGTCCTCCAGGGGCAGAAACGTGTTGTCGGGTGTGCGGGCAACGGCTATGCGGCTCTGAAACCCGTCGGTGTAGTTCGACACCACGCGGTAGAGGGCATCCGGCGTGCCGCACATGGTGACGTTCCACAGCAGGCGGTCGATGTGCACGTTCACCGCATCTGCCGACCGGGCCTCGCGCTCGTACTTCGAGCCGTCGTAGCTCTGGCGCAGCATGACGGAGAAGTCGCTCATCGCCGATTTCCACTTCTGCGCCACCGTGTCGGCCTCGGGCGTGAAGGAGAAGGCGTGCCTGCCCTCCGTATTGGACAGCCGCTCGGCCAGGTTTGCCACCGTGTTGTTCAGCGGCAGGCAGCGCACGGGCAGCCTCGGCTCCTCGGGTTGCTCCTTCTTGTTCTTGGCGGCGCGTTTCTTGCGGCGCCACTCGTCCTCCTGCATCTGGTACATCATGTCCTGCGCCCTCACCTCGCCCGTCCAGGCATCGATCACGGGGTCGATCTGACCCTTGCCGCTGGCGAAGTCACCGGCGATGTAGCTGATGAGGTTGAGCCCCTTCTTCTGGCCGTGTACGTCGAGCCGCACACCCGTTGCCAGCATGCCGATAGCCGGACAGATGGCGGTCAGCACAGGCATCGACAGCTGGGGACCGACGGCCTCGATAGAGTCGCGCACACCCTGCGGCATCCGCTTACCGGACAACTGAGGACTGATGGCGGAGGGCTGCTCATCGTCCATTCCCCATTCCCCATTGTCCATTTTCCATTGTCCATTGTCCATTCTCCATTGTCCATTTTCCATTCCCCATTCCCCATTGTCCATTTCAAACGCGCTGAGCGTGTTGCGCAGGCGGATGGGGAACCCGTTGAACTCCGAGCTCAGGGCGCTCCTGATCTTCGCCCGCTTCTCTTCTAAGGGGAATCCGTCGTAGCAGGGGATCACCTGGTCGAGCCACTCGAAGCTACGGCCGCAGATGTGCCTCAGGTCGCACGCCAGCTGATAGGTCAGCGTGTCGCGGTCGCCCTGGGTAGGCTCAAAGCCGCGGTTGTTCACCTCCCAGTACTTCGCTATGATGTCCGCAAAGGGGATGCCGTGATAGTCCGTCGGGAACGGCGCAGGAGTAGCGGATTCGCGGCTGTCCTGATTCGCGGGCTCCGTATTTCCCTGATTCCGCGGTTCCGCAGCTCCATCCTCCTCCCACGGCCTGTAGTGCTTATTCGCCTTTTTCGCTCCTGCCGGTACATCCTCTTCGCCCCGCTGCCGGCGCTCGCGCAGCCGCTTGTATTCGGCCTCGCACTCCTCTGCCGACATGGGCTCCGCGAACAGGCAATCGTCCAGGTAAGGCAGGTCGGCCTCGCTGCCGCCGGTCGAGAATACCACCCGCTGCAAGTCCTTCGCGCCTGTGTCCATCTCCACTTTCAGAACCGTTGCCACGCGCACCTGGTTCTCCAGGATAGTGGTGCCCGGCCGGCGCTGGCAAACCAAGTGCCAACCGCCACTGGCGCTTCGTTCCAGCATCCTCAGGCCTATCTCGTCCTTCTTCTCCAGGATGAGGTTTTTGATGCGCTCCGAGTGCTCGCTGTCGTAGCAGTCCACATCGTGGAAGAAGTAGCTGCCTATGCTCTTGCATCCCGCTATCAGCCCGTCGGCATGACCGATGTTGTAAGCCAGCTGCAGCAGGCCGGCCTTTGCCTTCTCGTCGCCCCGGCGCGCCTTGCTCAGGTTCTCCAGGTTCTGCTGCGAGTTGCGCAGCGCCATCAGTTCCTCGCGGTTCTTGATGGGGAGGGCAAACTTCCGCTTGCCCTCGTAGTATATCCTATATATCATAATTGTGAATGTTATGGGTTAAAAGTTCGGGTAGCCGAGCCTGGCATTCAGGTAGCGCAGGCCGTCGAGCGTCCACGTCATGTAGGTGTGAACCTTCTTCTCGCCCTTCAGCGAATAGTAGATGCAGGTACGCTGGCGCACCAGGTCGCGGTCGGACAGGTTGTCGGCGATGTTCCAGCGGCCGTGGCGGCGATACTGGATGCCCATGTCGCGCAGCACCTGGTTGAAGTCGAACACCGTCATGTTGAACGTCTTCGCCACCTGCGTGGCAGTGAGGGTATTCTCGGCACCGGCGTTCATCTCGGCGAGCGCCTCGCCCATGATGTGGTCGGCCAGGCGGAGGATCTCCCGAGGCTCGGGCAGGCAGAGCTGCTGGCGGCGTTTCAGTTCCTGCATCTCCAGCTCCTGCCAGCGCAGCACCAGCTTGGCGCGGGCCTCGTCGTTGAACTTCGTGGCGATGTAGAGGCACTCGGTCTTGGTCAGCTGGTAGCAGGGCACCTCGCGAGTGCCGCCGTTGGGCTGAACGATGGTTCGGGATGTCAGCGCAAAATTGCGCCCACATACCTTCAACCATGCAGGCTCCATGTTTCGGATGGCTTTCATCACGTCTTTGTGTTGTTTACCTGTCAGCTCGGCAATCTCGAGCGACGTCATGGTCTGTTCACTTTGTTCTTTCTGAATAATATTAATAATGTGTGCCATAATGTTGAGTTGATTTGCGAGAAGAAGCATTCAGATTCTTTGGCCATTTACCCGGGAATATCCTCCTCGGCTTCAACTCAGGTTATAGTGATTATCTGTTAAGCTTCACGATGTCAGTTGCCAGGATCTCCTGATACGACTGCCCCTGATACTCGTGGGTAGAGAATCGCAATGCTGCGATGACGAGGTCGCCCTCGTAGAACCTGCACGCTGCCAGGTTGCCCAGCATGGCGCATGCATACTCGTTTTCATACTTCGAGCCGCCCAGCTCCCTCAGCACGATGCTGCACTTCTGGATCTGACCGCCGTCGGCCTTTGCCGACAGTACGCTGAAGGGCTCGCCCTGGCGTACCACTTTCAAGATTCTTGTTTCCATATTATTTTCTCTCTGCACCCCGACTGCTACGAGCTGCACCAACGCGGTGCACTCTGTGCCGGAATTGCGGTGCAAAGGTACGGCGAACAGGAAACAAAAATCCCCTATATAGGGGCTATAATAGGCCCTATATAGGGGGTATCCTTATTGATAATCAGCAGATTATCTATTCAGCGAAAATAGCATCTATCTCGTCCGACCGGGCAGGCGACTTACCCGTTTCCTGCATCTCCCATTTCTCCTGTGCCAGGTTGTTGATGTGCCACAGTTCCTGAAACGGCTTCCACTTCGAGCGCATCTGCAACTTGTCGGAAAACACGTCGGCAATATACATGGCCTGCTTTCGCGTCGTGGTGGGCAGCAGCTGGCAATGCCCGTCGGCGAAGCCTGCCTGCTGCAGCATTTTCCAGTACTTCAGGGCCATACCGGTTGCCAGCACATCGGGCAGGAGACTGCTCTCGTCGCTTTCCGTCCGGGCGTCCTGCAGCTTCCTGTATTCCTCCTGCACCATCGCGACCTTGTGCATGTACTTCAGGAAATTCGTGCGGTTCGACTTTGCATTGTCCTCGTGGCGGCTGGCGTAGAAGAACTGACCCGCGCGGGCAGGATTGACCACGAGCATGCCGTCGCGCCAGTCGGCCAGCTTGCGCAGCACGGCGTAGTGGTGATAGACCGTCTTGCTCACCTTCGGGTTGTCCGTCAGCTGCTCGAAGTCCAGTTCGCCGGGATAGCGCTTCGCCCGCTGCATGTGCTCCACGCGCTCCCTGAAGACGCCCTTCTCGAACATCAGCATCACCTTCTCCAGCCGGTAGTCGTCTATCTCCTCCATGCCGGGCGAGCCGTAGCACTGGTTGTCCTTCCACTCGTCGAACGTCTTGCGGGCCCTGCCGTAGGTGCCCGAGCCTATGTAGCGCCGCTTCTCGTTCTCGTAGAGGCGCACGAACTCCGCATCGCTGTGGTGGCGCTCCATCTGACAGGCTATCTCCTCCAGCGTGTTGTGCAACTCGCCCAGCGCCTCGTTGACCAGGTGTGTCTGCTCGCCCAGCGCCTCGTCCTGTCCCTCACATTCAGCCAGCTCCAGGCCCAGCACCTTTTCGGCCTCCGCCGCGAAGTCAACCTCCGCATCGGCGTCCAGCACAGCCTCGTGCTGCACCCTCTCCAGCAAGTCCTCCCTGAGCACCTGAAGAACCTCCACTATGTCGGCCGCCACACCCATCAGGCGGAACTTCGTACCTGCCGACGGCCGTTCGGTCCTTAAGACCTCGATTCTCGAAAACGAATCTGTCATTATTTGCTTATAATCCCTTGTCATAGTAATTAATGGTTAAACGACGAATAAGTATTTTGTTATCCTGTCCCGCCTCCGTGCAGCCATGATGATCCCCACGTCGGCGTTCCCGGGTGGCAGAGCTGCGGTCAGGCGGGGCAGTCGGCCCGGGCACGGGGCAGCTTCACTCTTCCAGGACGCAAAAGTATATAAAAAAACAAATACCCTCCAAATAATTCGCCGATTATTTTTCAGACGCTTATTCGGACAAAATTCAAATAAGGGAAAAGGAGCGGAATAATTTGATTTTCAGCGCATTATCAGCAAAACTGCCATCTCCCCCATTCTCCCCATTCATCTCCCCCCATTTCTCCTCTGCCAGTCCTTTCGTGCGCGATACATCTCCTCCTTGATGCCTCCGCGTTCTATGAAGTCGCGCTTCTTCCATTCAATCAGCCCGCTCCATGAGGACGTCGCACTCCCGCTCGAGCGCACGCCGCGCATCGTGCGTCATCTCACTATAGTCTATTTGTCTATTTTCCATAAGTTTCTTCGTTTATTTTGTCTTCTTGTCTTCTTTTCCGGAATCTCCGGGCTTTCCGGAATCTCCGGGTTTTCCGGCTATCCGGTTTATCCGGTTTTTCCGGCATTTCCGGATTATCCGGGCTTTCCGGTAATTCCGGCCTCCTTGATAATCTCTTTTAGGCGGGCATTCTCCTTTCGCAGGGCATCTATCTCTGCCGCCTGCCTTTCGATAATCTGTCGCTGTGTCTCACGCTGGCCAAGCCTGGCTGCTGTCATCCGCTCACGGATGCCGCCTTCCGTGGTAAACTCGCGGTCCTTTCGCTCGATATACTTGGCCATTGCCTTATCCACCTGATGGCACAGGCAAATAGCCATGTTAGCCAGCTCCTCGTCGTTCATACGTTCTGTCAGAGGGCGATACTCATCCCAAAGGGTATGCTCCTGACAGAAGCGGTGCAGACGGTCAAAACGGTCATTCCGTCCAAACCATTCGGTCATTCCGTTTCGCTTCAGGTAGTCCTGATAGTCTTCCAACAGTTCTTGGTTGCTGCCCCGGGCAATGCCAAGCAGTTTCAGCTCTGTCTCGGCAGATGTCTGGCCGTCGGTGCTGCCCTCGACAATATTTTGCTTGGTGCTGCGTGCTGCCTGCACCATTTGGTCAACGGTGCGGTCGCCATAGCGGGGCAGATAGCGCTGACAGAACACCTGTGTCAACTGATACAGCACATCGCTGCGCTTATAGAACCGCAGTTCAGTATATACCACAGCCTTGCGCATCACGCTGGCGGTGCCATCGGCGTAGTGCTGGATGTCAGCTTGTTTCTTGGTCATCGCTTCCTATTCTTCATCATTTCGCTACAACGTTCACGATGATATTCCCGGACGGTAGGATCAGTCATGTCAAAACCGATCTGTGTAAACTCAAACGAGTCAAGATCTTCGCCCTCACATATTTGTTTCTGAATTAAGTCCATAGCCTCCTTGAGCGTATCTGCCTCAATAGAGAACTCTTTTTCCAACACAATACTTGTCTTTAAATTGAATTTCATAATGATAAATCTTGTTATTAGTTTAAAGGAATCGGTTCAATTCTCAGTTCATTTCTCTTTCGTTATCTGTATATTCTATAGCTCCTTCAAATAAAACAGGCTCTAGCAGACATTTCCGCCCCGGTTTTGAGCGGTTAAACAAAACTGCCATCTGCCATCTGTACCACTTACAGTGTTTCCGGCTGGCTTGCTACATATTTACACTATATTATCACCTTACCAGTCTTGTCAATCTCGTGCCAATTGCCACGCTCATCCTTCACCCATGCCAAGCCCCCGGAGAAGCCTTCTACACCCTCCCACCGGCATGGGATGACCACCTTGCCTGTCTTGTCGATAAACCCGCGCTTCCAGTGCTCATCCTCCACCACTGCCAAGCCCTCGGAGAAGTCCCCTGCCCACTTCCACTGGCATGGGATGACCACCTTACCTGTCTTGTCGATAAAGCCCCACTTGCCGTCTTCATCCTTCACCCTTGCCAAGCCCTCGGAGAAGGACCTTGCATCCTTCCACTGGCATGGGATGACCACCTTTCCAGTTTTATCGATAAAGCCGTACTTCCCTTGCTCATCCGCCACCTCTGCCAAGCCCTCGGAGAAGTCCCATGCAAACTTCCACTGGCATGGAATAATCACCTTGCCTGCCTCGTCAGCAAAGCCCCATTTTTCGTCCTTCTTGATGCATTCGAGTTCCACATTCTCAAGTGCTTTCAGCAACTTTTCTCTCAGCTCCACCTCAATGAAGTCACAGTAGGTGCTAGGGGCCAAAGTATAGACAAGGGACGTGCTTACTTCCGGAAGCTGAGTGGAGATACATTCTAACTTATGCCGCCCCGGTTTCAGGTCTATCACATAGTCTTCCCCCGCTTTCAGATGGTGGAGGAGGGTCTTGAAGTGGTACAGGTCGCAGTCTGCGTCTGCCTCAATGTGGATTTCTCTTTCGTAACTACCATTCATGTGTTCCTTGTTTATTCAATTTTTGCGATGCTGTTGCTTTTCTGCCTACAAAGATACTAAATAATATCCGCACTACATCGTTCAGGCGGCACAAATTGCGGAAAAAGGGCGCAAACCGCTCGGATACCGGCACTTGCAGACACTTCCGGCCCGCTTTTGAGCGGATAAACGGAACTGGCAAGTGCTACTCTGAAGCAGGTGGCAGACTGGTTTGTATGGCTGGCAAGCTAGAAAACACAATCCACTCTTAGAAAATAGACTCTTCCGTTTCGGTGGTGAG
>CAMJQA010000048.1 GCA_946407895.1 uncultured Prevotellaceae bacterium | reverse complement strand
TTTTATAGAAGTCTGCCGGATAAGGGTCGTCACCGGATGTCTCTTCCATCAATACGTACGTTCTGTCCAGGTCGGGCATCCAATGGTCGATGGTCCATTCCTGATGCAGATAGCGGGTGATGAAGACTGTGCCGCTCAGGCTTACTACGAGTCCCAGCATGCTCAGCAGCGTATAGCCCGGCATGCGCTCCAGGCGCAGGGCGGCCTGGGAGAAAAGTGTGCTTAGTTTGTCTATGAACATAACTCTGGCATGATAATTAAACATTTATGCCATTTCCCTAACAAAAAGCGTGCCAAACTTTCACATTTATCCTAACTGCCTGATTATCAAGGACCGCATTTTTCGCCCCTTTCCGCAAAGTGTGCGATTTCGCACATCGGTGTGCGAAATCGCACACTTTTGGGTCAAATCCAGCCCCATCTTGTCGCCCTTTTGATGACAGAAGCAAACCTATTCGGCAATAGTCTCAGGAATATGAGTTCTGATAGAGTTCGATATGACTTCAGTTAGAGTTTATTATGAGTATTATCGCTCGCTTATTCGTAACCTTGACCTACGGTCGAAGACACTTTCGCTCGGATAACAAAATAAATTTAGAGATTTATTTGCATTATCTCTCGCTTATTCGTAACTTTGCGGTCCATAATCATGAATTCTTTTGGACTATGAAACTGAAACAGATTATTTTGCTGGCAGTAATGACTGCCGGAATGGGGATGACAATGCCCAGTGAGGCCTTCGGGCAGAAGAAGCAGGCAGCACGCACGGCTTACGTGATGAACAACATGAAGCTGGACGCTGCCACCAAAGCTAAGTTTGAGCCCGTGCTGGCGGCTTACTACACCGAGATGGCAGCTGCCAAGGCCGACTACAAGAAGCTGAAGGACAAGTATGACGCCCTGCGCGATACAGGAAAGCTCAGCGATGCCCAGTGCGACCAGCTCTTCGAAGGGAAACTCGCCCAGGAGAAGGCCGAACTGGAAGTGAGGGAGAAGTATTACGCCAAGTTCAAGACGGTGCTGAGCACGAAGCAGGCCTACCTGGCCATACGCCTCTGTAACGACAAGGTGGAATGAGGCCCGACGCCCCTGAGATAGAGACCAATTCGTTGCGCGCCTGGCTACTGGCTTCGAGGCCCAAGACGCTGAGCGGCGCTGCCGTCCCCGTGGTGGTGGCGTTGAGCATGGCGTGGGTTGACTGCCGGCCCACCTCCGCAGTTACGGCGGAGAACTTCAAGTGGCTGCCGGCCCTGCTGTGCCTGCTGTTTGCCTTTCTGATGCAGGTCGACGCCAATCTGGTGAACGACTACTTCGACTGCCTGCGGGGCGTGGACGGTGAAGACCGGCTGGGTCCCGAGCGTGCCTGTGCCCAGGGCTGGGTGACGCTGCCGGCTATGCGTCGTGCTATCTGGGCGGTGACGTTGCTGAGCTGCGCCGTAGGCCTGCCCCTGGTGGTTTGGGGCGGATGGCCGATGGTGCTGGTGGGGGCGGCGTGCATTGTCTTCTGCTTTCTCTACACCACCGTGCTCAGCCGCATGGCAATGGGCGACGTGCTGGTGCTGCTCTTCTTCGGCATCGTGCCCGTATGCGCTACATATTATATACAGACGCATACGCTCACCACGGGCGTGTTCTGCCTGTCGCTGGCCTGCGGGCTGGTGACGGACTGCCTGCTGGTGGTGAACAACTACCGCGACCGCGTGACCGACGTCCGTGCCGGCAAGTGTACGCTGGTGACACTCATAGGCGCCAGGGCCTCGGAGTGGCTCTACCTGCTGCTGGGCGTGGCGGGCGTGGTGCTTACCCTGCCTGTGCTGAACGAGTGGATGCGCATAGCGGGAATTCTGCCCTACCTGATAGGGCACATTGGAGCCTGGCGCATGATGACTCATATCGGCGAGGGCAGGGAACTGAACCGGGTGCTGGGGTGGACGGCCCTGAACATCCTGGGCTTTGGTCTGCTGGTAAGCCTGCAGATCCTGTGGTAGGACAGAACCTCTTGAACATTTGAACCTTTTGAACCTTCATATATGGCAACAACAGACGACAAGAAAGTAATCTTCTCGATGGTTGGTGTGAGCAAGACCATCCAACAGAACCAGAAGCAGGTGCTGAAGAACATCTACCTGAGCTTCTTCTATGGCGCCAAGATCGGCATTATCGGCCTCAACGGTGCGGGTAAGTCCACACTGATGAAAATCATTGCCGGCCTGGACCAGAGCTACCAGGGACACGTAGTGTGGAGTCCCGGCTACACGGTGGGATACCTGGAACAGGACCCCAAGCTGGACAACGACAAGACGGTCATTGAGGTGGTGAAGGAGGGCGTGCAGAACGTGGTGGACGCGCTGGAGGAGTACGAGGCTATCAACCAGAAGTTCGGGCTGCCCGAGTACTATGAGGACGAGGACAAGATGAACCAGCTCTTCGCCCGGCAGGGTGAGCTGCAGGACATCATTGATGCCACGGACGCTTGGAACCTGGAGAGCAAGCTGGAGCGCGCCATGGATGCCCTGCGCTGTCCGCCGGCCCAGCAGGCTGTGGGGACGCTGAGCGGCGGCGAGCGCCGACGGGTGGCCCTGTGCCGCCTGCTGCTGCAGAAGCCCGACGTACTGCTGCTCGACGAGCCCACCAACCACCTGGATGCCGAGAGCATCGACTGGCTGGAGCAGCACCTGAACCAGTATGAGGGCACGGTGATTGCCGTGACGCACGACCGCTACTTCCTGGACGACGTGGCCGGATGGATTCTGGAGCTTGACCGCGGCGAGGGTATTCCCTGGGAGGGAAACTACTCATCGTGGCTGGAGCAGAAGACGCGGCGCATGGAGCAGGAGGAGAAGGTGGCCAGCAAGCGGAGGAAGACGCTCGAGAGGGAGCTGGAGTGGGTGCGAATGGCACCCAAGGCACGCCAGGCCAAGGGCAAGGCCCGCCTGAACAGCTACGACAAGATGCTGAACGAGGAGCAGAAGGAGCGCGAGGAGAAGCTGGAGATCTACATCCCCAACGGTCCGCGGCTGGGCCACAAGGTAATCGAGGCGCACGGCGTGTGCAAGTCGTTCGGCGACCGCGTGCTCATCCGCGACCTCGAGTTCAGCCTGCCGCCCAACGGTATTGTGGGCGTCATCGGGCCCAACGGCGCGGGCAAGACGACCCTCTTCCGCATGATCATGGGGCTGGAGAAGCCCGATGCCGGCACTTTTGAGGTAGGCGAGACGGTGAAGCTGGCATACGTGGACCAGACGCACAGCGACATACGGGCCGACCAGAGTGTATACCAGGTGGTCAGTCAGGGCAATGAGCTCATCCGCATGGGCGGACGGGACGTCAACGTGAGGGCTTACCTGAGCCGCTTCAACTTCAGCGGCGCGGACCAGGAGAAGAAGTGCGGCGTACTCTCGGGCGGTGAGCGCAACCGCCTGCACCTGGCCATGGCGCTGAAGCAGGAAGGCAACGTGCTACTGCTCGACGAGCCGACGAACGACATCGACGTGAACACCCTGCGCGCCCTGGAGGAGGGCCTGGAGAACTTTGCCGGATGTGCCGTGGTCATCAGCCACGACCGCTGGTTCCTGGACCGCATCTGCACGCACATCCTGGCCTACGAGGGCGACGGCAACGTCTTCTTCTACGAGGGCTCTTACACCGACTACGAGGCCAACAAGCTGAAGAGGCTGGGCCTGGAGGAGCCGAGGCGCATCAGGTATCGCAAGCTGACGGACGACTGAGCGGCGGCTTCGGGCTGCGCGGCGCGCATCGGGGGCTGCCCGCTTCCGGGAAACCATCGGGCAGTCTTCAAGAAGAAAACCCGCAGTCTTCGGCAAACCATCGCCAAGTCTTCGGCAAGCCATCGCGCCGATAGAGATATAACATTCCGCCCGCTGGCAGACTACTTCCGGCGGGCTTTAAGATGACGACACACATATATATATATAATGAGGGCGGGCCGCGGCACCGAGCGTGGTGCTTGCGGGCCTGCAGCAAGGTAAAAAGAAAGATCGAGCATGCTATTGATTAAAGACAAGGAGTTTGGTGGAGAGCGACCGCTCTACACCCTGCACGACGCGCGCCTGGAGAATGTGACCATCCACCTGGGCGAGTCGTCCATAAAGGAGTCGGGGAACATTGAGGCCGTGCGGTGCACTTTCGAAGGGAAGTACGTATTTTGGGAGTGCAGGGGCTTCTCGGTCAGCGACAGCCTCTTCCGCGAGAGCGCCAGGTCGTCGCTGTGGTACAGTGCCGACGGGCGGCTGACGAACTGCAGGGTGGAGGCCCCTAAGATGTTCCGGCGCATGAGGGGAATCCGGCTGGACGGCTGCACCTTCACCAATGCGCAGGAGACGTTGTGGGACTGTGCGGACGTCGAGATACGGCGGAGCCGCATCGAGGGCGCCGACTACCTGGGCATGCACACCGACAATGTGCGCATCAGCGACTATCACCAAGAGGGCAATTACTCGTTCCAGTACAGTCGGAACGTGGAGATACGCAACGCCGTGCTCAACTCGAAGGACGCCCTCTGGGAGTCGGAGGACGTCACGATATACGACAGTACCATCAATGGAGAGTACCTGGCCTGGTACAGTAAGAACCTGCGCCTCGTGCGGTGCCACATCACGGGCGAGCAGCCGCTCTGCTACTGCGAGAACCTTGTGATGGAGGACTGCACGATGGGCGACGACTGCAACCTCTGCTTCGAGTACAGCACCGTGCGCGCCACGCTGCGGGGCCACGTGCACAGCATCAAGAATCCCACCTCGGGCCGCATAGAGGTTGGCTCGGTTGGCGAAATCATACTCGACGAGAACCAGAAGGCACCGGCCCGGTGCGAGATAGTGGTCGGGGACGGTAAGTGAACTTAACAGGAATGATGAGAGATATGACCTACAACTTTGACGAGATTATCGACCGCCGGGGCACTTCTTCGGTGAAGTGGGACGAGAACCCCGACGTGGACTTCCCCCTCTGGGTGGCCGACATGGACTTCCGTGCGGCGCCCGCCATCACCGAGGCCCTCGGGGCCCGCCTGCGCCACGGCGTCTTCGGATACGCCACGGCGTCGGACAGTTTCTACGAGGCCGTCACGCAGTGGCACCTCCGCCGGCACGGCGTGGAGTACCGCCGCGAGTGGATGATACTGGTGCCCGGCGTGGTGCCTGCCCTGAGCGCGGTGCTCCGGGCCATGACAAGTCCGGGCCAGGGCGTGCTCATGCTCACGCCCGTCTACAACTGCTTCTTCAGCAGTGTGCGCAACATGGGCTGCCGCACGGAGGAATGCGCCCTGCTCCGAAGGGGGGACTCGTTCGCCATTGACTACGACGACCTCGAGCGCCGCGCCGCAAAGGACGACGTGCGGGTGATGATGCTCTGCTCCCCCCACAACCCGAGCGGCCGCATGTGGACGGAAGGGGAGCTGCGCCGGGTGGCCGACATCTGCCGCCGCAACGGCGTGTTCGTGCTGGTGGACGAGATACACTGCGAGCTCGCCATGCCGGGACACACCTTCGTCCCCTACGCATCGCTGGGCGAGCCTTACCTGCAGAGCTGCTGCATCTGCACGGCGGCCAGCAAGTGCTTCAACATAGCTGGGCTGCAGTGCTCGCAGGTGATAGTGCCCAATGCCGGGCTGCGCAGCCGCATCGACCGCGCGGTGAACGTGCACGAGGTGTGCGACGTGGGCCCCCTCGGCCTGTTGGCCACCGAGGCCGCCTACCGCGGGGGGGAGCCCTGGCTCGACGAGCTGCTGCCCTACCTGTGGCAGAACTACACGGCCGTGCGCCAGTTGCTGCGCGACGAGTGCCCGGCCCTGGGCGTGTGTGACCTGGAGGCCACCTACCTCATGTGGGTCGACGTGCGCGCCACGGGCCTCACGAGCGAGGCCTTCTGCCAGCGGCTGCGCGCGGAGCACGGCGTGCGCCTCTGCCCCGGAACGATGTACGGCGCCGACGGCGAGGGTTACGTGCGCCTGAACCTGGCCTCGCCTCGCCGGCTCCTTCTCGAGGGAGCGGCCCGCGTGGCCCGCTTTGCTGCCAGCCTGATATGATGAGCACGCTGCCCCTGTCCGCAAGCCCCTGCGCGCTCTTTCATTGGGCCCTGCGCGCCCTTTCATCGGGCCCCGCGCGCACTTACAATTTCCGAATTGGGCAGTTACAATTTCTGCACCGGGCCGGAGCGGTGCCGTCGTCGCGCGCATATATACAGCTGTTCGCGCGCATATAACCGACAATCCGCCCGCCGATAACCGACAATTCACCCCCCAACGACTAACAGAGCCAGGATAACGCCAATGAAGTTCCTACAGGAAAAGGACCACCTGCTGCAGCGCATACGCGAGCACGCCCGCCTCGACGGGCGGCAGCAGCTGAACCTTGCCTTCATACTCAGCCTCCCCTCGATGCTCGCACAGGCCTCCTACATCATGATGGAGTACATCGACGCCAGCATGGTGGGCAGCCTGGGTGCACACGCCAGCGCCGCCATCGGACTGGTGAGCACCACTATCTGGCTCTTCGGCGGGCTCACGCACTCCGCCTCCACGGGCTTCTACGTGCAGGTGGCCCACCGCATCGGGGCAGGGGAGTGGGCCCAGGCCCGCCAGGTCATGCGCCAGAGCCTGCTCTCCTGCCTCAGCTTCAGCCTCCTGCTGGCCGCCGCAGGAGTGGCCATCAGCGGCAGCCTGCCCCGCTGGCTCGGCGCCGACGAGAGCCTGTGGCACGACGCATCGGCCTACTTCCTGGTCTTCAGCCTCTGCCTGCCCTTCTCCCAGCTCAACTCCCTGGCCGGCGGAATGCTCCGAAGTAGCGGCAACACGCACGTGCCGAGCCTGCTCAACATACTGATGTGCCTGCTCGACGTCGTCTTCAACTTCCTCCTCATCTTCCCCACGCGCCAGTGGCACGGCCTCACCCTGCCGGGCGCCGGCCTCGGAGTGCTCGGCGCCGTGGTCGGCACGGCCTGCGCCTACGTCATCTGCTCGCTGGCCATGTGCTGGTTCGCCTGCGTCCGATCGCCCCAGCTCAGCCTGCTCATCGACCGCGGGCGCTTCCTCCCCACGGCCGACACGCTGCGCCGCGCTTTCCGCATAGCGCTCCCCATGGGCGTGGAGCACTTCATCATGTGCGCCGCCCAGATCGTCTCCACCATCATCGTGGCGCCCCTCGGCACTGTGGCCATCGCGGCCAATTCGTTCGGAATCACCGTCGAGAGCCTCTGCTACATGCCCGGCTACGGCATATCCGACGCGGCCACCACCCTCGTGGGGCAGAGCCTCGGAGCCCGAAGGAGCCGCCTGGCGCGCAGCTTCGGCCGCATCACCCTGATGATGGGCATCGCCGTCATGACCGTGATGGGCGTGGTCATGTACGTCACGGCGCCCGCCCTGATGACACTGATGACGCCCGACGAGACCGTGCGGCAGCTCACCGTCGAGTGCCTGCGCATCGAGGCCTTCGCCGAGCCCATGTTCGCCGCCAGCCTGGTGGCCTACGGAATCTTCATCGGGGCGGGCGACACGCTCGTGCCCTGCACGATGAACCTCCTGAGCATCTGGGCCGTGCGCATCACCCTGGCAAGCCTCCTTGCCGCGAGCCTCGGCCTGCGCGGCGTATGGATAGCCATGGCAGCCGAGCTATGCTTCCGCGGCATCATCTTCCTGCTCCGCTTCCGCAGCGACAAGTGGATGGGCCCGCACGCCGAACCACCCGCCCCCGCCGCCTCGCCCCACACGCCGGACGGGGAAACCGCCCCGCCCGCCATCCCCGCCGACACGGCCCCCGCAGCCCCGGCCCACACGCCGGACGGGGAAACCGCCCCGCCCGCCAACACCGCCGACACGGCCCACGCCGGCCCCCTCAGCGAGCCCGCCGGCCCATGGGAGCGCCCCGAACCCCTCGAATAACCCCGCCCCTATATACTATAACCCATAACCTATAACCTATAACCTCAAACCCCACGTACAAATGAACAGAATGAAACGACCCATCATGCTCCTGCTCGTGCTCCTGAGCGCAGCGGGGGCCGCCGCCCAGCAGAGCCTGGCCGGCCGAGTGTACCACAACCCCAACATCATGCAGAAGATGATCGACGAGGCTCTCTCGAACAAGGACGTCGAAGCCAAGTTCGAGCAGGCCCGCGACTCCGTGCTCAACGCGGCCCGCAAGGAAAAGGGGCGCGAACTGACGGCCGACGAGAAGGCCAAGGCGCTCGAGGACTTCACGAAGGCCAGGAAACTGATGGAGGGAATCAAGAAAGGAATGTCGACCACCATCACCGTAGAGTTCAAGTCCGACAAGGAAATGGTCATGAAGATGGACATGAAGATGGACGAGGAACTGCTCAAGGCAGCAGGCGTTCCCTGGGCAAAGCGCAAGCTCATGAAGGCCGCCATGGCCGTCATGCCCGCCCAGAAGGCGCAGTACGAGCGCCGGGGGAACCTCGTCATCTGCATCGACGGCAACGACCGCGACACCCTAACCCTTAGCGCCGACGGCAAGGAGCTCAGCGGCAAGATGGACGAGAAGACGCCATTCGTCCTCACCCGCACAAAGTGATCCGCCCCGCACCGTAGGTCCTTTCAGTTTGAGGGGCAGGGCGGAACGGGAAACGGCTGCGGGCGACTGGGGCAAATGGGGCAGGGGAGAGAACCTTTCCTCCACGCCATAGAAATAATATGCCAGGGCAAAACAGAAATTTTGCCCTGGTATTTTTGTATATATACCACGATGGTTAAAAGAAAGGGACACGAATAATTGGGGAAATGGGCACGCTCCTTTGATGAAATGGGCACGGCCTATTGGTGAAATGACCATGCCAAAATAATTTTTTTTTTGCGCGAGGCTTGCAAATGTCGGGCGTTTTGCTTATCTTTGTGCGCGCTTAACCTTATATAATATAGTGGCACATGAAAGTTCTAATGATAAACGGTAGTCCGCATAAGAACGGCAATACCTACACTGCGCTCCGCGAGATTTGCAGCGTGCTGGAGCGCGACGGCATCTATTCCGACATCATCCACATCGGCACGCGGCCCGTCAGGAGCTGTATTGCCTGCGGGCAGTGCAGGATGGGGGGCACGAACCGCTGCATCTTCGACGACGACATCTGCAACCAGGTAGCCCGCGAGATGGAGCGGGCCGACGCCCTGGTGGTGGGCTCTCCGGTGTACTACGGCCAGCCGAACGGCGCGGTGGTGAGCCTCATTCAGCGCCTCTTCTTCTCGGCCGGAGCGCTCTGCCAGGGCAAGCCCGCCGCGGCAGTGGCCGTCTGCCGGCGCGGTGGTGCCACGTCTGCGTTCCAGACTATGTGCATGCCCTTCATGATGATGAACATGACGGTGGTCGGCAGTCAGTACTGGAATATTGCTTACGGGCGCGAGCCAGGGCAGGCCGCTCTCGACACGGAGGGCATGCAGACGATGCGCACGCTGGGCCGCAACCTGGCCTGGCTGCTGAAGAAGACGCACGTCGGGGCGCGCCACCTGCCTCCAGAGCCGGAGCCCTGGCTGCCGATGAACTTCATCAGGTGATTGATGGGGGTGGCGATGGCGAACGCAGAGGCTGCTCTGCTGAAAAGAACAGGCCGCCGATGGCGCCATTGGAGACCGCTCCGCCTACACCACCCGGCCGGGCTTTGCCGGAGATGGGCTTCCTCCTCACGGCGCAAGCGGCTGCGACCATTGCTCTTTGATATTGCTGTGCTGATAAATCGATGCTGGCCCTGGCGGGTCAGGCGCCTGACTTGTTGTTTTCTTTGTGAAGGCCCTGGCGACACATTAACCTCATCGAGTGAGCAATCTCCCCTGTGCCAAATTAAACCTCTTTATAGTCTGCAGGAAGCTCACAGCCAGGGCCGCATCGTTTTCGGCACGCCCAACGATAGTAAACTCCACGCTAAACTATACTGAACTATGTCAACATTTCCCCTCCGGCGGATGGCCCTCGGCCTGGCCGCCCTTGCACTGCTTCCCCTGGCGAGCCGCGCCGAGGAGGCCGACGTGCTGTCCCTCGTCGACCCAATGATGGGTACAAGCCTCGACGGACGCATCATTCCCGTCGCACTGCGCCCGTTCGGCATGGTGCAGCTGGGGCCCGACACGCACTACGTGGGCCCCGGCTACCACTACACCCACACGCACATTCAGAGCTTCAGCCACACCCATGTGAGCGGAAACGGCGGCGGCGACATGCAGGACATCTGCGTGCTGCCACTAACCGTCCGGCAACTCGGTGAATATGGGGCGGGGGAGGATGATACCATCATCAGCCCCGCGACCGCGCCAGAGCAGTACCCCAACGGCCTGCAGGCACGCTACGACCACCAGCACGAGACGGCCCGGCCCGGATACTACCGCCTCCACCTGCCCGACGAAGGCATCACCGTGGAGCTCACGGCCACGGCCCGCTGCGGCATCCACCGCTACACCTTCCCCCGCGGGGCGGCCCCCGTGCTGAGCTTCGACATGAAGCGCGGCAACGCCTCGCGCGCCACAACGCTGCCCAACCGCTTCTGCGACACCGTGCTGGTCAGCCGCCTCGAGGTGGTGGACAGCGTCACCCTGCGCGGATACCGCGTCACCAATGGCTGGGCCCCACGGCAACACTGCTACTTCTACGCGCGCTTCAGCCGCCCGTTCAGCCAGGCCGTGCTCTACGACAGCCGCCGCCGTACCGCTTCGCACGACGTACTTTCGCGCGACGTGAGGGCACTCCTCACCTTCCCCGACGCGGACCCTCAGCTCGAAGTCCAGGTGGGCATCTCGCCCGTCAGCCTCGAGGGCGCCGAGCGCAACTGGCGCGCCGAGGCCATGGGGCACGGCTTCGACACCATCCGGCGCCAGGCTCAGGACGAATGGCGCAGCCAGCTCAGCGTCGTCCAGGCCGAGGGAGCCAGCGAGGAGATGCGCCGCGTCTTCTACTCCTGCCTCTACTTCTCCCTCTTCTACCCGCAGATCTACAGCGACGTGGACGGCCAGTACCGCAGCAGCGACGCGCAGGTGTACCGCGACCCGCAGCACCCCTACTACGCCGGAGTGCTCGGACTGTGGGACACCTACCGCAACCACGCGCCGCTCATTGCCGTGCTGCGGCCCGACGTCACGCGCCACCTCATGCACACCTTCCTCTTGCATTACCGCCACTCGGGCATCCTGCCCATGTGGACCATAGCCGGCCAGGAGAACAACTGCATGACCGGCTACCACGCCATGCCCGTCATTGCCGACGCTATGGCGCGCGGACTCGTCGACGACAGCATCGCCCGCCCCCTGCTGCGGGCCATGGTGGCGTCGGCCAACCGCGACTGCTTCGGCTATTTCGACCTCGACTTCCGCGGCGCCCGCCACTACCGCCGCTTCGGCTACGTGCCCTCCGACTACGAGGCGCACTCGGCCAGCAAGACCATGGAGTACGCCTACGACGACTGGTGCATAGCCCAGGTGGCCCGCATGCTCGGCGACACCGCCGTGGAGCACCACTTCGCTCGCCGCGGCGGATGGTGGCGAAACCTGTGGGACGCCGAGACGGGCTTCATCAATGCGCGCGACACGCTGGGCCGCTTCCGCCGCCCCTTCGACCCGTTCAGCCCGGCGCCCGCCTACTTCGCCAGCGACTTCTGCGAGGGAAACTCGTGGCAGTACAGCTTTTTCGTGCCGCAGGATCCCGAGGGACTCATCGCCCAGATGGGCGGGCGGAGGGCCTTCATCCGGCGGCTCGACAGCCTGTTCAGCGTCGCGGCGCCCGGACAGCCGCGCCGAACCTTCGGCCGTACCGGGCAATACGCCCACGAGAATGAGCCCGTACACCACGTCGCTTACCTCTACAGTCTGGCCGGAGCGCCCGAACGGACGCAGCAAGTCGTTTCCAACATCATGCACAATGACTACGCGGCGCGGCCCGAAGGACTCTGCGGCAACGACGATACCGGTCAGATGTCGGCCTGGTTCGTCGAGAGCGCCATGGGCCTGTTCACCCTTCGCCACGGACTTGGCGAGTACATACTGGGCACCCCGCTCTTCGAGCGCCTCACCCTCCGCCACAGCCGGGGCGTGCTCACCATCCTGGCACCGGGCGCCAGCGCCGAGCACTGCCGCGTAGCCTCCGTACATGTCAACGGCCGGCGGTGGAAAAGTCCCGTCATACCGGCCGAACTGGTCTTCAACGGCGACGTAACAATTCACTTCAAGATGAAGTAGGGGGCACGCTCCTCCCCATCATCCACCTTGCCTACTCCTCCACATACTTCAGCCATAGGTCGATGGTGAGGCTGCTGCCCTCCAGCATTTCGTCGCCGTTATCAACGACTTCTGCCTCGCCATCTACGTACTGGCCCAGCGACCAGCGGTGGAAGTAGCAGGCGGAGGGAGAGGGAATATCCTGGTCGAAGGCCCAGAAGTTAGCACTCCAGTACTCACTGTTCCATGGCTCGTTCCACCCACTCTGCCCGAGCTTTTGGCTGGAGGAGAAGGCTATGTCCTGCTTCTGGCGCAGCAGATGGTCAGTGCCGCCCCAGATGCCCCACCAGTGATGGCCGGAGGGGCCGCTCCAGTTATTGGTCTGCCTCTTCCAGGAGATTCCGGTGATTGACGCCTTGTTGGCGGGCAGCAGGCTTATGTCGTCGAGGTCGAAGGTGCACTGCACCACGTCGGTGTACTTATCGTCGCTGCCGTCCCACTTCAGTTCGAAGTGCACCCCCTTCCCCTTGGGCGTCATGCTGACGATGCCGTCGCCCGCCGTGAAGTAGAGTTCGCCCATCGACGTCTCGGGCTCGGTGCGGATGTCCATGCCGACGTGCCCGCCCACTATCTCGAAACGACCCTGCGGCCCTGTCTCGGCGGGCAGCTGGCGGACGGTGACCATGACGGTGTCGAGGACGTCCTTCTCCATGTCGAGCTGATTGTATGGCTTGTTGGCTGCCCATATGATGAGGCTTGTGGTTCGTTCCTCAGTGGTCTGGTTCTCGGGCAGGGTTACAACGATGGTGCTGTCGTTGTCGAACTGTGTGCTCCATCCCCATTGCTGATTCTCCTCCCAGAAGCAGTTGCTTAGCTGGAAGTAGCCTTTCTTCACGGTGATGGCCTGCTCGCCGCCCTCTGCCTTGAACTCGAGCACTTTTGGCTTCACCTCCAGTTGCTTGGGCATCTCACCCTTGAGTACATTGATTTCTATGCGGTTCGTGCCGGGGTTCTTGACGTAGGTGTTGCACACCGTCTTGTGGTCCACTATGTTTATGAGGTTGGTCACCTTCATGTTCCCCTCAGAGTCTTCGGCCAGCCAGACAGCTTTCTCCTTGTCGTCCTCCTCGAGTGGAATTTCGGGTGAGAAGATGCCCCAGAAGGCCTTCTGATTGCCCCGTGAATCCGTCTCCCAGCAGCTGTAGCTAAAGCGTTTGGCATTGGAGAGGTCGAAGATGTCGTTGCTGTCGAGCATGAATTCTATTTTGTGACGCAGAGTTCCTGTGGATGTCTTGAATTCCTTCGAGCCCCGCACCCACAGTCCGTCGCCGAAGTATGAGGTGCTGATGTCGTCCCGGCTGAAGACGGCTCCGTTGCTCTTTGTGGCCCGCATCACCTGTGTTTCGTTGCCGCTGCCGGCCATGCCACCCGTGACGAACATGTTCAGAGTCAGCTCGTCGAAGAGGCTCTCGGTCATCTCGTCGTTCATGATGCTGAAGTACTTCGAGTTCAGAGACGTTCCCTTGTAGTTGCGCAGGATAATCGTGCCCTCGTCGAAGATGGAATATGGAATCGTTACTATTCCGGTATTGGGTAGCCCGTCCGGTGGCAGCAGGTCGCACGAGGGATTCAGGCTCGACTCGTCCACCCGTACGGAGATGTATTTGTTGTCGATGGCGCACTTGCCCTCCATCAGTATGTTTCCGTGGCGGTCGGTGTAGAAGAACTCGTAGGCGTGACCCATGCGCCCCTCGATGGTGAGCTGCGACATGTCGTCCTTATTGAAGAAAGTCTGATTCAGGAAGGATGGCTCATGCTTTATGCCGATAATTTCCTGCACCTGCGATGTGAACCAGCTCAGGTTCTCCTCGCTGAGAGTGCCGGAGCCAGCCGAGGTTATGGCCTCTTGGATGGCTTTGTTGAAAGCCTTTATCTGGTCGGTGGTGAAGTCAGCCAGCACGCCAGCCAGGTCGCCGGACTGTGGATAGATTTCCTCGAGCTGCCCCATGAGAATCTTCAGGTTTGTGTTGAAGGCGTCTGCGCACGTCTCGGCTGTCAGGTTGCCCTTGCACTTTTGCAGGATGACCTGTCCGTTCTTCTCAACGTAGTCGTATGCCGTCTGTCCCCACGAGATGAGGTCGTCGCCCGCAGCGAATACGATGTTGCACCCCTCCTGAATGATAGGTCCTGCGGCCGAAAGCATCATGTCAATCTCGCGCATATTATTGTGGTAGAGGTATTCGGCTACGACCTGTCCGGGCGTCTTTTCACTGTCTTGGAAGTGACTTGTGACGGCTGTGTAGATAAAGATAGATGCATCGTCGAACTCACCGAGGGAGAAGGACTTCCAGAAATCGTCGCAACTGACGCGGTAGGCATCGGGCAGCGACATGGTGGTCCTGCCATTGCTATAGGGTGGTGCCTCCATGATGTTGCGCCAGATGGCCCTTCGCGCCTCGGGGCCCATCTGCTCGGTCTTGGACATGGCTCCCAGCAGTGCTGCGCGGTACATGATCTTGGCATTCCCGATGGCCTGATTGAATTTGAACGTGCTGACGGCTGCCGACCACACGCCGCGCGTCTGGGGCTGCTTACTGAGGGTTTCCATCAGCAGCCACAGTCGGCCGAAGTCGTTGCAGTCGGCCTCGGGAACGATGCCCAGCGTCAGGCAGCGTACCATCAGCTCGGCAAGGTCCACCGAAGCCTCCTCCTCGGTGAGGGTGGGGATGATGGGATTTTCGGGATTGACCGGACCTGAGGGCTTTTCGGGCCCGACGGGTTCGTCGCTTTTACTTTCACTACAAGCGCTCAGGCCGAGCGCCATGCACAGAACCATCATGATGGACTGCGCCTTTCGGTACGTTCTCATAAGTAAAATAGTTTGATGTTCGTGTAAATTCAGGCGCAAATATCCCCCGATTCAGCCTGAATTTACTTGCAAAAGGTCAAAAGGGACTTGCAAAAGATCAATGGCAAGTCTTTTCCCGGTTCAGCCACTCCCCGGGAGTCGTGCCCGTCTGGTTCTTGAAGGCACGGAAAAAGGACGACTCGGTGGCGAAGCCGCTGTCCATCCACACCTCGGCCATCTTGAACCCTGTCTGCCTGCTCATCAGCTGCTGGGCGTGCTGCACGCGGTAGCTGTTCAGCAACTGCGAGAAGCTGCAGCCCTGCTCCCTGTTGATGCAGGCCGAGACGGCTGTGCGGTTGGAGCCCAGCATGTTGGCCAAGTCGGCCAGCTTGAGGTCGCTTTGCAGGTAGAGCTTCCGCTCCTCGAGCAGCAGCCTGATGCGTTCCATCAGCGCCTCGGATGCGGCATCGGACTGCCCCGCAGGCAGCTGGGACTGCGCTGCATCAGAATCTGCATCCTCCCGCTCCGGCATCAGGGCCAGGGCCTCGTCGGCATCACTGCCGGTTGCATCATCCTGCCCCGGGGCCGTGCCGCCTGCCTTCCTCCGCCCCCTATATACAATTATGTATAGGTCGGCGGTTAGGAACAGCAGCGCGGCGGCCAATATCCACCGCCAGAAGGAGGACGCAGGGCAGGCTCCGGCTTCGCCACGGGCAAGCCGTCCGAGCGGGAGGAGCCAGGCCGACGAGAGAGGCGAGTAGTTGTCGCGGCCCAGCGAGCCGCCAAGTTTCACGTTGTAGTTGATGCCGCCCGTTATCATCAGGTCGCCCTCGTCGGTGAGCAGTATCTGGGGCCATCCGGCGTCGGGCAGCGGGTCGGTATAGTAGAGGGTGAGCGGGGCGGGGCGCTGGTCGTACTCCACGCAGACGATGTAGTGGCGGTTGTCTTTGTCTATGCCGTGCACATAACCCCGATGGGCCTTACGGTCGGCGATGACGGGGCTGTAATACTGAATTTCTCCGTATGGGCCTTTCTTAGGCACAGGGCATGTGGTGGGCAGCAGGGCGAAGGTGGTGTCGCGCATCAGCAGGAAAGCCAGCTGGCGGTGTGGATCCCAGGCGGTGCTGTCGCCCTCCTGCCAGTCCTGCACGGGGAGCAGCCATGAATAGTCGCCTCTGTCCTCGTCGCCGATGAAGCCCGTGTCGCTGCAGAAAGGGGCCACATAGAACAGTGGTTGCCACCGCCGCAGCAGTGGAACGTGGAGTGGCTCGCCCTTCAGACGGTCTACGACGTCGCTCATCAGCGGTTCGCCGTGCGTGCCACCGTTGCCCAGGATGAGCACGTCGTCGGGAGCGATGCGCAGTATGTAGGTTGAGGCACGCTGCACCGATACCTCTTTGACAAAATGAAAATAGCGGTCGCCGTCGAAGAGCTCAATGCTGTCGCCCGCATACCAGTTGCCCGCCACCACCACGCGGCCGCTGTCTATCTCCAGGGCCGAGGCCAACGTGCGCTTCGTGTCGAAGCAGCTGAAGGCACGGAACGTATGTGTCGCCTGGTCGAACTCCTCTACGGGGAAGGTCTGGCCGATGCCCAGCGGCTTCTCGCTTCCGCCGCCCACAATCACCTTGCCGGAGCGGAGCACCACGCAGATTCCGTTGTCGTGGGGGAAGGCCGTCTCCAGCTGGTGCCACTTGCCGTCGCGGTAGTATTCGGCCGTCGCGGTGGGTATGAAGTTCGTTGTGTGCCCGCCCACCACCGTCACCTCCCCGCCGATGCAGAATGAGGAGTGCGCGCTGCGCGGCGTGTTCATGTCGGCCAGCCGCTCAGCCTGCAGACGGACGGCAGGGCAGCTCCCGGCCTCCATGCCCGACGCGGCAAGGCCCGGCTCATCTTCAATCTCCGGCATGCCGTGTGCGCCATCTTGCCTGGAACTGCAGCTCGCAGCAAGCAGCAGGATGACCGGGAGCAGGAGTATGGTGTTCGGGATTCTGTTCATCAATTTCCAGATTATCGGGCACAAAGGTAAGGAGAATTCCAGAACTGACAAAATAAATAGTAAGAAATTTGCTCTTGACGGACGTATCTTTAGGTTTAATTCTTGGATTTCATCCCACCTTTTCTCGCCATGCCAAAGCTCATGCAAGCATGGCTCTGGTCAGTTGGCTTAACGAAAACGTTCCTATTCCTTCTTTCGTTCCTTCCGCCAGCTGGCGAAATCGTCGCTGGCAGGATTTGGCTTTTCTGCCAACGGGTGGAATAGTTTCGGATGCAGCTTTTCCGAGTTCATCCTAGAGGTCTTCGTAGCAGGGGACGTCGGGCAGAAAGGTGTACGTCATGCTGTCATAGTCTATGCGGCAACAGTAATGCTGCAGTCCGTTGCTCACCACGAGCCAGCGCACGCGCAGCTGCATGTTGTAGCGGCAAATCTGGTCGAAAACAGCCTGCGTGATGCCCACCGACGGCGCCTTGTACTCCACAATCATCAGCGGCTCGGCATGCAAACCATAGACGAGCGTGTCGCAACGCTTGCGCATGCCGTTCAGCTCCACCGCTACCTCGTTGGCTATGGCGCCGGCAGGGAAATTCCTGTGCTGCTGCAGGAAGCGGACGAAGTGCTGGCGCACCCACTCCTCCGGCGTGAGGGCCACAAAGCGGTGCCTCAGCACGTCGAATACAACCAGACGCCCTCCTTTGCGGACGATTCTCAGCTCGGTTCTCGGCAGGTTCAGCGCCTGCATCTCAGGTATTGCCATCTCACATCTCCGGGGCGAATTTCACGTGTTTGCACAAGAAATCCCCTCCATTTGTTTCCGTTTAATCGTTTTTTTCGTATTTTTGCACCACAAAAGTATAAAAAAGATGAAGACTAAGCAAGAAATTGTCGAGAATTGGTTGCCTCGCTACACGAAAAAGTCACTGGATGAGTTCGGAAAATACATCCTGCTGACCAATTTCAACAACTACGTTGACATCTTCTGCGAGGAGTTTGGCGTCGAAAAGCCCGACTACAGTGCCAATATGCGTGCTGTTACGGCCGACGGCATCACCATCATCAATTTCGGCATGGGCAGCCCCAACGCGGCCATCATCATGGACCTGCTCAGTGCCATCATGCCAAAGGCCTGCCTGTTCCTGGGCAAGTGCGGCGGCATATCGCCCAAGACGCAGCGGGGCGACCTCATCCTGCCCATAGCCGGCATACGCGGCGAGGGCACGAGCAACGACTACTACCCGCCCGAGGTGCCCGCCTTGCCGGCCTTCATGATGCAGAGGGCCGTGTCGAGCACCATTCGCGACCTGGGCTACGACTACTGGACGGGCACCGTCTATACCACCAACCG
This sequence comes from uncultured Prevotellaceae bacterium, assembly GCA_946407895.1. Lineage (GTDB taxonomy): Bacteria > Bacteroidota > Bacteroidia > Bacteroidales > Bacteroidaceae > Physcousia. The sequence goes on along the minus strand of CAMJQA010000048.1, from coordinate 10,475 downwards.
CCGCGTGTGGGAGTACGATGACCGCTTCAAGAAATATCTCCTCACCACCCGCGCCATGGCTGTCGATATGGAGACGGCCACGCTCTTCACCTGCGGATTCGCCAACCACATCCCCATCGGGGCCCTGTTGCTGGTCAGCGACAACCCCATGACGCCCGACGGCGTGAAGACCAGCGAGAGCGACAGCATCGTCACGGCCAATTACGTCTCGTATCACGTGAAGATTGGCATTCAGGCCCTCGAGATGATCAAGCTGGAGAAGAAAACCGTCAAACACCTGAAGTTCGACTACTGAAACAATGGCTCAGCAGAAGGGCATCTCATACGAAGACATCGTGCGCGACGTGCGCGCCGGCAAGGTTGCCCCCATCTACTACCTGATGGGTGACGAGCCTTATTATATTGATAAGGTAAGCGATTTCATCGTGGATGCCGTGCTCAAGCCCGACGAGAAGGACTTCAACCTCGACATCGTATATGGTGCCGACGTCACCCTGAACCAGGTAATCGAGCTGGCCCGCGCCTATCCCATGATGGCCCAGAGGCGAGTAGTGCTGGTGCGCGAGGCACAGGCCATCCGCTCGCTCGACGGCTTGGAGCAATACGCCCTCCACCTGACACCCTCAACCGTGCTCATCCTGTGCCACAAGAACGGCACGCTCGACAAACGGAAGGCTGCGGCCAAGGCCATACAGCAGGTGGGCGTCATCTACGAGAGCCGGCGCCTGTATGACAGCCAGCTGCCCGCCTTCATCGCCAGCTACGTGCGGCGCAAAGGGGCCGAAATGGAGCAGCAGGCCGTGCAGATGCTGGCCGAACACGTGGGTGCCGACTTGAGCCGGCTCTCAGCCGAAATGGACAAACTTCTACTCGCCCTGCCGGTAGGGCAGACGCGCGTAACCCCTCAGATGGTAGAGGAACTGACGGGCGTCAGCAAGGAGTACAACAACTTCGAGCTGCAGTCGGCACTGGCTCAGCGTGACATCCTCAGAGCCGCCCGAATCGTAAAATATTACCAGGGCAATCCTCGCAGTTTCGCATTGCCTGTAACGCTTTCAGGAATCTTTACATTTTTTTCCGATGTCATGCAGGCATTTTACGCGCCCGATCGTACAGAGCACGGCGTCTCAGAGTGGCTGGGAAAGCCGGAATGGTCTGTCCGTCGCGATGTGATGCCAGCCCTCAGAAACTACTCGGGCATAAAAGTGATGCAGATTTTGGCTGAAATACGCAAAATTGACGGAGCATCCAAGGGGGTAGGAGGCTGTAAAACACCTCCAAGCGAGTTGCTACAGGAGCTAATTTTCTTCATTTTGCACTGATTTTCCAGTCTCTTTTTTCCAGAATTCTGCTTTTCGCATACACGGAAAAGTGTCCTCTTTTCTTTGTCTTATAGCAAGTTACGCCATTTTTACATCCGCTGAGAATCGCGCAAATTTCTCCATATCGGGCTGTTGCTCGGAAAATCGCACGGATTCCAATTTTTGCCACTTTCTGAGTCATCTTGGCGCGCGTTAACATTCCTTTTCATTTTGGTTCGCAAATGCAAATTTCAATACTTGATGTGTCTTCGCAATCTTGACGTTCACAAAAGTAAATCGCAAACATAAGGTTTGGCTTATTCTGCTTTCGGAATTTTGCATTCGAAAATAGGAACTTGAGGATTCTGATTTAGAAATGCATATAGATGTATTCTATAATGTAGCATTGTAATTAATTGATTATCAAATAAAAATGTCTGTTTGTAAGATGTTTGATTAAGCAAAATGTAAAGAATGATAAAAAGAGGAAAACATAAATCAGAAAAGTTGTGTAATAAGTGATTTTTCAATGTTTATGTATAATAAAATCAGTGTGTTATATAATTACAAAGACAAATTGATTTAGGCTGTTTCTGCTTCCTGTATATGCATTTATGCGAAATCGGTTCCTGTGATGTTCTTTTGCGCATTCGGGAACCTGAATCCCGGTATTTTGTGCGATTTTCAAATCTTAATTTAAATTTTGAATCCCGAAATTTGTAAGTCAGAAAAGAAGTTTGTACCTTTGTAAACGCAAAAAGAAACCAAATTCGGGGTTGTACCCCAGTTAATAAGACCATAAAATGAAGGATCGTATCTATCAGTTGATGAAACAACAGGGCATGAGCCAGAAACAGTTCGCCAACGAGCTATGTGTAGGTGAAGCAACTTTGTCAAGCATTTTTACGGGACGTACTCGTCCCACTACGAACATTATCAGTAATATCCACGAACGCTTCCCAGAGGTGAGCATCCCCTGGCTCATGTTTGGCGAAGGCGATATGTATGCCGGTGAGACGGTGAGCGAGCATTTGCTGACCACCTCATCGGATGTGAATGATGTTCCTCCTGCTGCCGATTTGTTTTCGGAAATGCGTTCTCAGGAACCTATTTCGACTCCTACTTCGGTGCCACCTACTATGCCCTTGATGCGCGAGACGATAAAATATGTTGACAAACCGCAACGCAAAATAACCGAGATTCGTGTCTTTTTTGATGACGGAACTTATGAGACTTTTTCTGCGTGAAGTTACGAGGAGATGACACTGTCGAAGGTGGCAGGCGTCTGAAATACAAAAATAATTTCTGTGATTTATTTTGTTTTGTTCTCACTTATTCGTACCTTTGACCCCCGCTAACAGAAAAAATAAAGTTATTTAAAGCTATGAAACGCCTATCAATAACCATTTCGACACTATGTCTGACGCTCTTTGCAACAGCACAGAGCGCTCCACTTGAAGGATTCGCCTTCGACGACAACCCTCAGGCACCCTCTGGGAAAGAGTGGCAGTCGCCCGAGGTATTATCATTAAACAAGGAACAGCCGCGTGCGTGGGGCTTCCATTTCCCCGATGAGCAGACGGCCCGTGGCGTCTTGCCCGAGCGCGGTGCCTACTGGATGAGCCTGGACGGCACGTGGAAATTCCACTGGTGCAAGCGCCCAGAGGAACGCCCCGCTACCTTCTGCGACCCGGACTATGATGTCTCTGCCTGGGAAGATATTACCGTGCCCGGATGCTGGAACGTTCAGGGCATACAGAAGGACGGCTCGCTGCGCTACGGTGTGCCTATCTATGTGAACCAGAGAGTCATCTTCGAACATCAGGTGGCCGTGGATGACTGGCGGGGCGGGGTGATGCGCGAACCCCGGAACAAGCAATGGACGACGATGGAGTACCGAAACGAGGTGGGATCCTATCGGCGCACTTTCTCTCTACCCACAGAGTGGGACGGGCGGCGTGTGTTAATCCACTTCGATGGTGTGGATTCCTTCTTCTACCTGTGGATAAACGGTCACTACGTAGGCTTTTCCAAAAACTCGCGCAATACGGCCAGCTTTGACATTACCCGCTTTCTCGACCCGAAGAAAGCCCAACAGGTGGTGGCAGTGGAGGTCTATCGCAACAGCGACGGCAGCTTCCTGGAGGCACAGGATATGTTCCGCCTGCCGGGCATCATACGCAGTACCTACCTGACTGCAGTGCCTGAGGTGGAAATCAGCGACCTTGTTGTTCGCACCACACAGCTCCAGGGTAACGGTTTCGACGAAGTGTCAGATGCAACGCTGGCCGTAGATGCAGAGCTGCGTAATCATGGCAAGAAGGCTGGCAAGAATCTGAGCCTCGAGTATAACCTCTATCCCCTGAAACTCTATTCCGACGAACTGGCACCCGGTGCCCTCAATACTGAATCAAAGCCCGTTGTGGGCACTCCTGATGCCAGCCAGAAGACGGCTCCCTGTACATTGCAGGGTGGCTCGGTACTGCAGCTACCTGCTACAGAAATAAATCTACACGGTGCTCGTTCCTGGTCATCCGAGGCCCCATACCGCTACGTACTGACGGCTACCCTCCGGGACAAAAAGGGGCACATTCTCGATGTCCGCTCGACCTATATGGGCGTGCGACGGGTGGAGATACGCCAGACGGCTGCCAATGAAGACGAATACGGCTTGGCCGGACGATATTTCTATATCAATGGCCGCACCGTGAAACTGAAGGGCGTGAACCGCCACGAGACGAATCCCTGGACGGGACATGCTGTAACTCCCGAGCAGATGAAGCGCGAGATATTCCTGATGAAACAGGGCAATATAAACCATGTGCGCACAGCCCATTATTCCAATGATCCCCGGTGGTTCTACCTCTGCGACCGCTATGGCATCTACCTGGAGTCGGAGGCTAATGTGGAGAGCCACGAATACTACTACGGCAAGGAATCCCTCTCGCATCCCATCGAATGGCGTGCGGCACATGTGGCACGCAACATGGAAATGGTTCGCGCACATGTAAACTCGCCCAGCATCGTCATCTGGAGCCTGGGTAACGAGGGAGGTCCCGGCGACAACTTCAAGGCTGCATATGAGGCCATCAAGGGCTTCGACACATCGCGCCCCGTGCAGTACGAGCGCAACAACGACATCGTCGATATGGGTTCCAATCAGTACCCCTCCATCGACTGGGTGCGCCATGTAGCTACCGGTAAGGGCGACGTGAAGTACCCCTTCCACATCTCCGAGTACGCCCATTCGATGGGAAATGCCTGTGGCGGCATATCGGACATCTGGGAGGCTGTGGAGTCTTCCAACTACTTCTGCGGCGGTGCCGTATGGGACTGGGTTGACCAGGCTATCTGGGCACGTGGACGCATGAACTACGGCGGCGACTTCGGTGATCTGCCCAACGACGGTATGTTCTGCATGAACGGCATAATGCTGCCCGACCTCTCGCCGAAACCTCAGTACTGGGAGATAAAGCATGTCTATCAGGACGTGGCGGTCGTGCTTAAAGATACGTTGCAGGGTGTCCTGGAGGTACAGAACAGGCGCTATTTCCGCGACCTCTCCGACTTCAGCGTGCGCTATCGTCTGCTGCGCAACGGAGAGACGGAGCAGGAAGGGGAACTCTCTCTGCCCGCAGCCGGACCGCGCCAGCGTGTCGGTGTACGCCTGCCGTACGACTATTCAAAGCTCGACCCTGCGGACACATGGACGGCTCAGATAGAGTTCTGCCAGAAGGAGGACAAACCCTGGGTTGGGAAGGGCTACGTGCAGATGTCCTCAGAGGTTGTTATAGCCGATGCATGGCACCGTTCCGGGCACATCAATAAAGCAACTGTAACGGATATGCCAAAACTGCCTAAGATGCCGAAGAAGGAAATGAAAAACCGTGTTCAGAAACTGGCTGATATGGCCGCTGGAGAGCAGATAACCCTCCACAAGGATGCCTATACCCTGACCATCGACAACCGTACGGCCGTCATACAGAAGTATGTCTGTGGCGGACAGACCTTTATCGAAGGCGGTGGAGGTCCCAGGCTCGATGCCCTGCGCGCCCCGGTCGATAATGACAACTGGTTCTATGCTTCGTGGTACCAGAACGGACTTCACAACCTTCAGCACCGCGCTACGCTGACCGATTACCGCGAACTGCAGGACGGGCGCATTGTACTCTTCTATACCGTCCGTTCCCAGGGCAAGGCCGTGGGAAAGATTCAGGGCGGTTCCAGCGGACGCTATAGCATACTGGACGAACGTCCGATGACGGAAGATGATTTCTTCTTTACCACCTACCTGGCGTACACCGTCTTCCCCGACGGTGCCATACAGCTGCAGAGCCATATTGTGCCTTCCAAGGCTGATGTCTCCCTGCCTCGTCTCGGATATCTCATGCAGCTGCCGCTCAGTCTCGAACGGCTCACCTTCTTCGGCCGTGGCCCTCAGAACAACTATCCCGACCGCTGTTCGGGTGCCTTCCTGGGACAGTACAAGAGTACTGTAGCCGAGCAGTTCATCGCCTTCCCCAAGCCGCAGGATATGGGCAATCGCGAGGACGTGCGATGGCTCTCACTGACCGATGCCCAGGGTAGCGGCCTCTGCTTCTTAAGCACCTGCGCACCCCTCAGCACCAGTGTGCTCCCCTGGAGCGACATGGAACTAACGCTGGCTCCCCATCCCAACGAACTGCCGAAATCTACAGCCAACTGGCTCCACCTTGATGTGGGCAGTACTGGTTTGGGTGGCACCAGTTGCGGTCAGGCACCGCCACCATCTCATCAGCGCGTGCTCAGCACCGAGCACGAGATGGGTTTCATCATGTTGCCTCCCGGCACAACAAAGCAACGTCACGAAGGCTTCCGCCCGCGCCTCACAGAATAGTGGCTTGCTTCCTCGATAATATATGGAGAAAGGCGTCGTTCCACTTGTTTTCCCCTCCTTTCGACAAGTGAATGGTTGCTTTTCTCCATTTTCTCTGCATTAAAATTTGGTGTTTCGCTGAATTTACACTACTTTTGTCCTCTGGATAAAAGAAAATATACATTATTATAAAATATAATGCCCGAGAAGTATATTTTAGACCTTCGGCTCACTGGTGTTGAACGCCTTAGCGAGCGCTACTTCCTGTTGCGGGCTACTCGTCCAGAGGCTCCTTTGCCCACAATGTTGCCCGGTCAGTTTGCTCAGCTGCGCGTAGATGGCAGTGCCACTACGTTCTTGCGGCGTCCCATCAGCATACACAATGTTGACCGTCAGAAGAACGAAGTATGGTTCCTGGTTCAGGCCATAGGGGAGGGCACACGCTGTCTGGCAGCCAAGAAGGCAGGCGATGTGCTGAACGCTGTGCTCCCCCTGGGACACGGCTTTACGATGCCACAGTCATCGGAAGAGCGACTGCTGCTGGTAGGGGGTGGAGTAGGGGTGGCACCTCTCCTATTCATGGGTAGTTGCTTGCGCGTAAAAGGATTTGAACCCACCTTCCTGTTGGGTTTCCGTACTGCAGCGGATATCATCCAGGCGGGTGAATATCGTGCATTGGGACGTCTTTTTGTCACTACTGAGGACGGATCGGAGGGTGAGCAGGGTTTCGTTACTCAGCATAGCCTCCTGCAGCAAGAACGCTTCACGCACATTGCCGTATGCGGCCCCAAGCCTATGATGATGGCTGTGGCACGCTATGCCCGCCAGTCGGGCACGCCCTGCGAAGTGAGTCTCGAGAACATGATGGCCTGCGGCCTTGGCGCCTGTCTCTGCTGTGTAGAGGATACGACTCAGGGGCACGTATGCGTCTGCACCGAAGGGCCGGTATTTAACGTAGAACAACTGAAATGGCAGATCTGAGAGTGAACATAGCCGGGCTTCGGCTCGCCAATCCCGTAATGACGGCCAGCGGAACCTTTGGCTACGGCCTGGAGTTCCAGGATTTCGTAAACCTTGATGACATAGGGGCCGTCATCGTGAAGGGTACTACCCTGCATCCCCGCCAGGGGAACCCCTATCCGCGTATGGCCGAGACGGCACAGGGGATGCTAAATTGTGTAGGGTTGCAGAATCGCGGCGTGGATTATTTCTGTGAGCATATCTATCCGCGCATACGTCAGCTGAAGACGAATGTCATCGTCAACGTTTCTGGAAATTCCCCCGAGGACTATGCCGAGTGTGCTCGACGTATTAATGCGCTCGACGCTATTCCAGCCATCGAACTGAATATCTCTTGCCCCAATGTGAAGCACGGCGGTATGGCTTTTGGCACAACGACCCAGGGAGCAGCCAGTGTGGTGCGTGCCGTACGCGAAGCCTACCGGAAGACCCTCATCGTGAAGCTCAGCCCTAACGTGACCAGCATCACCGACATAGCCCTGGCTGTCCAGGATGAAGGAGCAGATGCCGTAAGCCTTATCAATACCCTGATGGGGATGGCTATCGATGCCGAGCGTCGATGCCGCATACTCAGCATAGGTACAGGTGGGCTGAGTGGACCCTGTGTGAAACCCGTAGCCCTGCGCATGGTCTGGCAGGTGGCCCATGCCGTTCAGATTCCCGTCATCGGATTGGGCGGTATATCTTCTGCCACAGATGCCGTAGAGTTCCTGCTGGCTGGCGCTTCGGCAGTAGAGATAGGGACAGCCAATTTCCTAGACCCCGCCGTCAGCGTAAAGGTGGCACGCGGCATAGACGAATATCTGGAACGTCATGGTTTCCGGAGTGTAACAGACATCATAGGGATATGCGAATAGATATCATTACCGTACTGCCCGAACTGCTGGAGAACTTCACCCACGAAAGTATCGTGGGCAGGGCTCAGAAGAAAGGATTGGTGGAAATCCACGTCCATAATCTGCGCGATTATAGCACCAACCGTTGGCGGCGCGTCGATGACTATCCTTTCGGCGGCTTTGCGGGGATGGTGATGCAGTGCGAGCCTATCGACCGCTGCATCAGTAAGCTCACCTCCGAGCGTCACTACGACGAGATTATCTTCACCACCCCGGATGGCGAGCAGTTCTCGCAGCCAATGGCCAATACCCTGAGCCTGGCCGAGAACCTCATCATCCTGTGCGGGCACTACAAGGGTATCGACTATCGCATCCGGGAGCACCTGATTACGAAGGAGGTATCCATCGGCGACTATGTGCTGACGGGTGGAGAACTGGCAGCAGCCGTGATGACCGATGCCATCGTGCGCATCATTCCCGGCGTGATAGGTGACGAGCAGAGCGCACTCTCCGATTCTTTCCAGGATAATCTCCTGGCCGCTCCCGTCTATACCCGTCCGGCCGAGTACAAGGGGTGGCGGGTACCCGATATCCTTCTCTCCGGCCATGACGCGAAGATAAAAGAGTGGGAGCTGGAGCAGAGCATGGAGCGTACTAAGCGTTTGCGTCCCGACCTTCTGGAGGGAAAGCAAATGAGATGACCAGAAACCAAAACGAGACAATAGAATCTGACATAATGCTAGAATAGAATGGAACAGAAGAAGATGAACCTATATATCATTGCGGGTTGCAATGGAGCGGGCAAGACGACGGCCAGCTTCACAGTGTTGCCCGAGATGCTGAAGTGCAGGGAGTTTGTGAATGCCGACGAGATAGCTGCGGGGCTTTCGCCCTTCAATCCAGAAGGGGTAGCCCTCCAGGCAGGTCGTCTGATGATTGACCGTATCATTCATTTGCTCAAGGAGGGCGAAACCTTTGCGTTCGAGACAACTTTGGCCACCCGTTCCTACGTGAAGCTTATCCAGCAGGCCAAGCGTCGTGGATACTTTGTTACACTGCTCTTCTTTTCGCTTAGCTCGCCTGAGCATGCAGTGCTCCGCGTAGCCAAGCGGGTCAGTATGGGTGGGCACAATATTCCCATAGACGTCATCAATCGTCGTTACCAGGCAGGGTTGGAGAACCTCTTCCGGCTCTACATACCTGTGGTTGATTACTGGACACTTTACGATAACAGTACCTGTCCGGCCACGAAATTGGCTTGCGGCTGGAATGGAGAAAAGATAACCATACTTGAGCCTGAGCGCTACGAGGCCATGAAGGAGAAGTACGGAACGCCGGAGGAGGGCGAGAGTCATGAGTGAGAAAGAGATACTGGAGATGCAGCGCCGTATTGACGAAGGCATCCGTTTGGCTCAGAAAAGGTTATGGGAGCGTGCGCGAACAACACAGCAGGCTTTGGTTATCTATGATGAAGGGGAGATTGTGGAGATGGTTCCGGATGGAGATTCCACATCAGCAAATGCAATGCAGGGTGATCCCTTGGTGAGACGTAGAAACAGATAGGTGTATGTTGACATTCTCTTCGAATATTACTTGCAAAGGAGAACTATTTGCATCATTAAAAAGGAAAGAGCCGGCTATATAGCTGGCTCTTTCCTTTTTTAATGATTCTTTTGATTGGATACTGCTATTTGCCGAAATAGCGCTTCAATAGACCTGCAAAACCGGCACCGTGGCGGGCTTCATCCTTAGCCATCTCATGAACAGTATCGTGGATGGCATCAAAGCCGGCGGCTTTTGCATTCATGGCTATGCGGAATTTGTCCTCGCATGCACCGGCTTCAGCGGCAGCTCGTTTCTCCAGGTTGGTCTTCGTATCCCATACACATTCACCCAGCAGCTCTGCAAAGCGGCTGGCGTGGTCAGCTTCCTCGAAGGCATAGCGCTTGAATGCTTCAGCTATCTCAGGATAACCCTCGCGGTCAGCTTGACGGGCCATTGCCAGATACATGCCAACTTCACCGCATTCGCCATTGAAGTGGCAACGCAGGTCTTCAATCATTTCTTCACTGACTCCCTCGGGCTTACCGTCGCCAATCTTATGAACGGTAGCATAGGTCTGCTCTTCCTTCAATTCAGAAAATTTCGAGGCTGGAGCTTTGCAGATGGGACACTTCTCGGGTGCGGCATCGCCTTCGTAGATATATCCACAAACGGCGCAGATAAATTTCTTCTTCATAAATCTTTTTTCAGTAGGATTAATTGTTTTCTATTATCAACATCTCTGTTTCAAGTGCAAAGATAATTACTTTTAGGTACATCTACAAACAAATACAAGTTAAACTTCGTAAAAAAAGTGTATTTTTTTGGAAAAATGAAATAAAAGCTGTAATTTTGCACCGAATTTAAATGCGATAGTGGCTCAGTTGGTAGAGCATTGGCTTCCCAAGCCGAGGGTCGCGG
>CAMJQA010000047.1 GCA_946407895.1 uncultured Prevotellaceae bacterium | reverse complement strand
CGCTTTTTTTATTCACCAAGACTATTCAGCGGTCAATGCGTTTCAGTTCTGTCTCAATCTTCTTGGCGTATGCCTGACCAGAAAGCAGCCTGACGGCTTTCTCAAATTTCCTGGAATACCTGACTCTCATAGTCCGAGGTCGCGTTCAAAAGCTGCTTGTTCTTCGTCGCTGAGCATTTCAAGCTCCGGGGGGCAGGATATTCCCCTCGGATAAACGTGGGCTATTTTGTGATGAAACCGGACACAACATACAATTATCTGAGAGGCAAGCCCGCTGATGCACGCGCCGGGGGCGTAGGCTTGGAGGCCATTAACGCCCAATCGTGCAAAAAAGTTGGGCTTTTCCTTCGGCGTGTCGTTTTTTTATACTACTTTTGCACAACGAACGTAAATTATATAGAGTGTAAAAGACATGAAACGCATCCTACTACTCATTACCCTGCTGGGCACCATGACGGGTGCCTGGGGCGGGGAGAAACTCACCCTGACGGACCTTACGAACGGGCAGTACGGCTCGCGCCGCATAAGCGGCCTGACGCCCCTGGCCGACGGCGAGAGCTACAGCCAGCTGAGCAGCGACCGGAAACAGATTGTGCAGTACAGCTTCCGCACGGGCGAGCAGACGGCCGTGCTCTTCGACGTGAACAACGTGAAGGGGAAGATACGGCTGGAGTCGATCGACGGATACCAGATGAGCCCCGACGAGAGCCACATCCTCGTGCAGACGCAGACGCGCAGCATCTACCGCCACAGCCGTACCGCCGAATACTATATATATACGGTGAAGAGCCGTATGCTGGAACGCCTGAGCGACGGAGGGCCCCAGGAGGTGCCCCTGTGGAGCCGCGACGGCAATATGGTGGCCTTCGTGCGCGAGGGCAACCTGTACCTGGTGAAGCTGCTCTTCAACAACAGCGAGAGCCAGATCACCAAGGACGGCAAGTTCAACGAGGTTATCAACGGCAAGCCCGACTGGGTGAACGAGGAGGAGTTCTCGCTGGACCGCGCCTTCGACTTCAACCAGGACGGCACGATGCTGGCCTGGATACGGTATGACGAGAAGGAGGTGCCCCTGTACAGCTTCCCCCTGTTCAAGGGCATGAGCCCCGAGAAGGCGGAGTATGCCGAGTACCCCGGTGCCTACGAGTACAAGTACCCCGTAGCCGGAGCCAGGAACAGCACCGTCAGCGTGCAGACGTTCGACATCAAGAGCCGCGTCATACGCCAGGTGCAGCTGCCCCTGGAGGAGGACGGCTACATACCGCGCATCAGCTTCACCGACGACCCCGAGAAGCTGCTCATACTGACCCTGAACCGCCACCAGAACCGCCTGGACGTCTATGTGGCTAACCCGCGCAGCACCGAGGCGCGCTGCATCGTCAGGGACGAGGCGGAGAAGTACATATCGGAGGAGGCCGTGAAGGGCTTCACCACCGTGCCCGGCGGCTTCGTGCTGCCCAGCGAGCGCAGCGGATGGAACCACCTGTACCTCTACGACCTGAACGGCACCATGAAGCGTCAGCTCACCAGCGGCGAGTACGTGGTGACCAGCTTCTACGGCTACGACACGAAGACGGGCAGCGTCTATTACGCCAGCACCCAGGAGAGCCCCCTGCAGCGCACCGTCTACAAGGCCGACGCCAAGGGCCGCGTGACAAAGCTGAGCACGCAGCAGGGCACGAACGGAGCCCTCTTCAGCCGCTCGTTCAAGTACTACCTGGGCCAGTACAGCAACCTCAATACGCCCCCCGTATTCTCGCTCTGCGACGCGCAGGGCAAGACGCTGAAGGTGCTCGAGGACAACCAGGCACTGCGCGACCGGCTGGCACGCCTCGACCTGGGTAAGCGCCAGTTCTTCACCTTCCAGACGGGCGACGGCGTGCAGCTGAACGGCCTGATGGTGCTGCCGCCCGACTTCAGCGAGTCGGGGAAATACCCCGTAGTCATGTTCCAGTACAGCGGCCCCGGCAGCCAGCAGGTGCTCGACAGCTGGAACACGGGCAACATGGGCGGCACGCTCTATGAGCAGTACCTGGGCGAGCAGGGCTTCATCAGCGTCATTGTTGACGGACGGGGCACTGGCGGACGCGGACGCGACTTCGAGCAGCAGACCTACTTGCGGCTGGGCCAGCTGGAGAGCCACGACCAGGCCGAGGCCGCACTCTACCTGGGCACCCTGCCCTACGTCGACAAGGAGCGCATAGGCATCTGGGGATGGAGCTACGGAGGCTTCAACACCCTGATGAGCATGAGCGAGCCGCGCGGCGTCTTCAAGGCAGGCGTGGCCGTGGCACCGCCCACCAGCTGGCGCTACTACGACACCATCTACACCGAGCGCTTCATGCGCACGCCGAAGGAGAATGCCGAGGGATACGACGTATGCCCCGTAAGCCTGGCACCGCAGCTGCAAGGACACCTGCTGCTATGCCACGGCATGGCCGACGACAACGTACACTACCGCAACGAGGCGGAATACACCGAGGCGCTGGTGCAGGCCGACAAGGACTTCTGCACCCTCTCCTACACCAACCGCAACCACAGCATCTACGGAGGCAATACGCGCAACCACCTGTTCAGGCAAATTACACAGTGGTTCCAGCTCTACCTCAAGTAGCGCCCCGTAAAAAATCAGATTTTTCGGAAAGTAAGCTCATTTTTTTGCCCAATAATTTGTGAGAAACGTAGAAATACCGTATCTTTGCACTCGGTAGAACCTACTAACCATTTTATTTTAAAATTTATGAGCAACAAACAGAAGCGTTATTTCCTCACCGAGGAGGAGATTCCAACCCAGTGGTACAACATCCAGGCCGACATGGTGAACAAGCCCCTGCCGCCCATCAATCCCGCCACCAAGCAGCCGCTCAAGGCCGAAGACCTCTACCCCGTCTTTGCCGAAGAGCTCTGCCGCCAGGAACTGAACCAGACGGATGCCTGGATAGACATTCCACAGGAGGTGAGGGATATGTACAAGTACTACCGTTCTACCCCCCTGGTGCGCGCCTACGGACTCGAACAGGCCCTGGGCACACCCGCCCACATCTACTTCAAGAACGAGAGCGTAAGCCCCGTGGGCAGCCACAAGCTGAACAGCGCCCTGGCACAAGCCTACTACTGCAAGAAGCAGGGCATCACCAACGTCACCACCGAGACGGGAGCCGGACAGTGGGGCGCCGCCCTGGCATACGCCGCAAAGGCATTCGGGCTGGAAGCTGCCGTATATCAGGTGAAGATCAGCTACAACCAGAAGCCCTACCGCCGCAGCATCATGCAGACGTACGGCGCACAGGTAACACCCAGCCCCTCCATGTCAACCCGCGCCGGCAAGGACATACTCACCGTCGACCCCAACAACCAGGGCTCGCTGGGCACCGCCATCTCCGAGGCCATCGAACTGGCCCTCAACACGCCCAACTGCCGCTACACCCTGGGCTCCGTGCTCAGCCACGTAACCCTGCACCAGACCGTAATCGGACTCGAGGCCGAGAAGCAGATGCAGAAGGCCGGCGAGTACCCCGACATCGTCATCGGCTGCTTCGGCGGCGGCAGTAACTTCGGCGGCATATCCTTCCCCTTCATGCGCCACAACATCCTGGATGGCAAGACCACACGCTTCGTGGCCGCCGAGCCCGCCAGCTGTCCCAAGCTGACCCGCGGCGTCTTCCAGTACGACTTCGGCGACGTGGCCGGATACACCCCCCTGCTGCCCATGTACACCCTGGGCCACAACTTCATGCCCGCCAACATCCATGCCGGCGGACTGCGCTATCACGGTGCAGGCGTCATCGTAAGCCAGTTGCTGAAGGACAAGATGATGGAGGCCGTTGACATCAAGCAAAGCGAGTCGTTCCAGGCCGGACTGCTCTTCAGCCAGGCCGAGGGCATCATACCCGCTCCCGAATCGTGCCACGCCATAGCCGCCACCATACGGGAGGCCAAGAAGTGCGCCGAGACGGGCGAGGAGAAGGTCATCCTGTTCAACCTCTCCGGTCACGGCCTCATCGACATGGCCGCATACGACCAGTACCTGAGCGGCTCGCTGCTCGACTATGAGGTAACCGACGAAGACGTGCAGCGCAACATAGCTCAGCTCGAGAAGGTGCTGTAGAAGCGATAGCGATAAGATGAAAAGAGCCATTTTATCTCTGCTATGCCCCCTGGCAGTGGCCGCCCTGCAGCCCCTATGCGCTCAGACGGAGGACCACAAGATGCCGATGCCCGACCTGAACGAGGTGAACATGCCGCTGTTCCAGACCAAGTACACTGCCGACCCCTCGCCGCTGGTGGTGGGCGACACGCTGTTCCTATACACCTCGCACGACGCTTCGCCCGAGGACATCCCCGACGAGAACGAACGCAGCTCGGCAGGCTTCTTCATGTACGACTGGCTGCTGTGGAGCACCACCGACATGGCCAACTGGACGGAGCACGGCGCCGTGGCCTCGCTGAAGGATTTCAAGTGGCGCAGCCGCGAGAACGGCGCGTGGGCCATTCAGACCGTGGAGCGCGGCGGCAAGTACTACCTCTACGCTCCGCTGCACGGCCACGGCATAGGCGTGCTGGTGGCCGACTCGCCCTACGGCCCCTTCCGCGACCCGCTGGGCGAACCCCTCGTATGGCAGAGGGAACACTGGGAGGACATAGACCCCTCGGTCTTCACCGACGAGGACGGACAGGCCTACCTGTACTGGGGCAATCCCCACGTCTATTGCATCAGGCTCAACGAGGACATGATCTCCACACGCGGCGACATCCTGGTGCTGAACCCGCAGGACGGACAGATGCGGCCTGTCAGGGAGGAAGGAGCCAAGACAGACCTGCGCGTGCCTGGTGCACAGAAAGCCGGCTGGGCCGTGAAGCACTATCAGGAGGGCCCGTGGTTCTACAAGCGCAAGGGCCACTACTACCTGGGCTACGCCACCACATGCTGCCCCGAGGCACTGGGCTATGCCATGAGCGACTCGCCCACAGGACCCTGGACATGGAAGAACTACATCATGCGGCCCACCGAGCGAGACAGGGGCAACCACCCCGGCATATGCGACTACAAGGGGCATTCATACGTCTTCGGCCAGGACTACGACCTGATGCACCTTGACACCTACATCCACCACGAGCGCCGCAGCGTAAGCGCCAGCGAGATTGTCTATCTGGAGGACGGCACAATACCCGAGATACCCTACTGGCTCGACCAGAAACCCCTACGGCAGCTCAGCTGGCTCAATCCCTACCGGCGCACCGAAGCCGAGACGATGGCCTGGGGAAAGGGACTTAAATCGGCCAAGATGGGCATACCCAACACGGGCGTAGTAAACGACATGCCCGAATCAACGGGCAAGAGAAACATGTACATCTATGATATAGACGATGGCGAGTACATCCGTCTGCGCGGCGTTGACTTCGGTGCAGGAGCCAGGCAGTTCAGCATCTCGGCAGCATCCACGGGCCGTTGCACCCTCACCCTGCGCCTCGACTCGGAGAACGGCCCGGTGATAGGCACCGTCAGAATAGGCAGCACGGGCTCGGAAGACGTTTACAGAACTTTCAAAGCCAAGGTCAAGGACGCCAGCAGCGTACACGACCTCTACCTCTGCTTCGGCAATGTTGAGGGAGAGGTAAGGCTGGATTACTGGCAGTTCAAATAAAAGAGAGAGAGGATCTACAATGCTTTAAAACGCAATTGTGAGAGAACAAGTGAGCAGAATTGAAAACAAGTCCATAAAAATTTGTTTTCATCCTCTATCAAAAAGTACCTATTTCCCGAATAATTTTCCGTTCAAGGCCCTTGAACGTATGTTTAAGCCCCTTGAACGTACGTTTAAGCCCCTTGAATGTACGTTTAAGCCCCTTGAACGGAAAATACTCCTGGGATGCAGGAAAAATTCTCCCCTGTGAGAAGGAAAAAACAGCCTAATGGGACAGAAAACTTGTATCATATCAGAAAAGGCTTTTGAATATAGGACAATAAAAAATTGCATAGTAATCAAAAAACAAAAAAAGCTCCCTTGTCTCACGACGAAGGAGCTTTGTGGCGCCGCTTTTAATCATATAAACTAATTCACTTACTTATTGTCTTTGCTTTCTTTGGGTTCCATACCTTTCAGATATTCCTTCTCGCCGTTGATGTAGCTCTTGAGGATTGCATAGTCGCAAGGAACCCAGTACACACCTTTGCTGTTGAGGGTGAGGATGTGGTAGAGGCCGTCTTGCTCGCGCTTGCAGCAGAGATAGAACTCGTCGCTGCCTTTATAGATGTTCCCTTTTACCATATCGGGGAGTCCATGAATAATGTGGTTACTATCTGATCCTGCGAATTCAGTAGTGAATTTATAGGCGTAGGGTTGCTCGGGATGACTGTTAACGTAGTCGTGTGCCAGCGCATCCAGTTCCTTGTATAGGGCTTTTGCTTCGACTTCGTGCCAGGAGGGAATGATATAGTGCATGCCAGTAACAAGTCCTGGATGCGTTTCGAACTCATGCTTGTCACGGCCATATCTGGGTGTCAAGAAGAAGTCATTTTCTTTCTCGAATCCTTCGTCGTGCTGCCAATGGACGGGATAAGATTTCGCTCCCTTCAGCTTCATGAACTTCTTCAGAATAGGCTGAATATGTTCGCAGAAAGCTTCGCCGTCGAAGGGCTTCATGTCGTCCTCTTTAATGCCTGTGGAAACAGTATAAGAGTGATAATAAGAGAAGAAATAGTCGCTATAGTCAATAATCCCATTATCATTGTTTTTATAGGGCTTATTGTTATATTCGAAGTTGGCAGCTTCGTGGGAAGGACCCATATAGGAATACTTGATGGTGTCCAAGCCGTTCTTATGGAACTCATACAAGTAGCTTTCTGGAGCATCCTTGCCTAAGCTGGCGAAAGTAGTGCGGAAGTAATCAATGACTCCCTCCATTTTCTGACGCTCTTGAGTAATGCGGCTATTAACCGTAAGGACACGCTGTTGCCTTTCTTCTTCGCTCAGTTCCTTCTTGAAATAGGATTTCCAGCCACTAATGTGGTGGGCGCGACTCTCTATCCTGTAAGTGATTGTTCCTGCGCAATTGTCCTGCCGCTTGTGGACATTAATGTATTGTGTCGGCAGGTATTCCTCCAACTGAGTGAGGCGAGGGTTGGGTTTCTGTCCTTGCACTGCGACAGTAGTGACTGCCAGCAGTACGACGATAAATATCTTTTTCATTGATCTATGTTTTTGGAGTTACTTATTATCTGAGCTACTTCCTGGTACAGTTGCTCGCCGCGCGAGCGGATTTCCTGCGCCTGTGCGACCGCCAGCCGGTAGGGATCGGGGTCTTTGGGCAGATAAACAGCCTCCTGATCTGCCTCTGCCTGCTCTGCCTCTACCTGCTCTGCCTCTGCAAGCACGTGTTCTTTGTGAACTGTTTTTTGGACTTTCCTGTGCTTCTTTGCCGGCTTCGACTCTTCTGCATGAGTAGCAACAGGTTGTGCCACAACTTCTGTTTGAGTTATTGTCTGCGGCGTTGCCTGCACGGTAAGTTCCGGTTTGGTCACATCTTCTGCAAATACTGGATTTTGCTTTGGCTGGTTTTGCCCGATGTTAAGCATGATGAGCAGGAGCACGCTGGCGGCAACAGCAACAGCCGAAATGGGATACAGCCAGCGTCTCATGGGGCGACTGGGCGTATCGGGGGAAGCTTGGTGCATCCTGCTTATGAAATCGGCAGGCATCTGCGGCGTGTCGGCATATTTGCGCCGGAGGGCTTCGCGCAGGTCGGAATCTTTTGGTGTTGTCATATCTTCTGAAGTTTCTTGTATAGTTTCTTGCGTATTCTGTAGAGTCGGTTTGCCAGGGCATGCGGCGTGGCATCCATGATGAACGAACATTCTTCCAGGGTCCGGTTCTCAAAGTAGTGGAGTGTGAGCAGCATCCGATCGTCGGGCGGCAAGTCATCAATCAGCAGTTCAAGCTTCTGTATGCGTTCCTCATTGCCTGTGGAAAGCCCGGCCTCCAGCTGCTCTTCGCTCAGGTCTGTCTGCCAGACCTCTGTATCTTCAATGGAGACGATGAAGGGGCGGCGGCGTTTCAGGAAGTCGATTGTCAGGCGGTAGGCTATGCAGCAGAGCCATGTAGAAAGCGAAGACTGTCGGGGGTCGTAGCTGGCGATGTTGCTGAAGGCCTTCAGGAAGGTGTCTTGGGTCAGCTCCTCGGCATCCATCGCATTAGATACCAGCCTGGCTATCAAGGCGAAGATTTCCTGCCCGTAGCGGCTGACCATCAGGTCCTGCCCCTCGCGCCGACCGCTTTTCACGGATTCCACTATCTGACTGTCTGACTTCACTTTACAGTATCCTCAGTTATTGTTTCTACTTGTTATACGACAGAATCCCAAGAATATCCCGCCTTTCTCTCAACTTTTTTCATTTCCTTGGATATTTTATGAAAAAAGGCCGCTTGAGATATCAAACGGCCCATGCATACAGTTAGGCAACAAATAGGGACAACCTGATATGCCTTATCTTCAGTCGGAATCCTTCTTGGCATAAACGCCCTCCATCGTCAGGACTTTGGGGGAATCGGGGAAGTTGCCCCAGAGCTTTATATCGTAGGAGAATGGTCCCTCGGCGTCCTCGGCTGGATGCAGCATGCCCCTGACATTGAAATAGTCGTTTCGTCCGACGGGCACGGAATGTGTATATCTACGATATCGACGAAGGGGAATACATACGCCTTCGAGGCGTGGACTTCGGAGCCGGAGCCAAGCAGTTCAGCATATCGGCAGCAGCCACGGGAAAGTGTACAGTGACCCTGCGCCTCGACGCGGAGAACGGCCCCGTAATCGGCACGGTCAAGATAGGCAGCACGGGGTCGCCCGATGCCTACAAGACCTTCAAAGCCAAGGTCAAGGACGCCAGCAGCGTACACGACCTCTACCTCTGCTTCAGCGACGCAGAGGGCGACGTCCGCCTGGATTACTGGCAGTTCAAATAGGCACCGGCCCGCTCCTACTCGGCATTCGTTGGAGGATACACGGTATATCCCCATTTGCGGGCGGCGTCCGACAGGACTGATGCCCTTCGCCCGAAGTCTGTCCAGTCCTTCTTTTCAGCCTGACTCCAGCCCGTCTCTGCAATAGCGAAAACGCGGGGATAGAGCATCATCTCGGCATGCCAGGCGTCCTGAACATGCTCCGTCCACAAGTTGCCCTGGACGCCCAGGACATGATGGGCATCCGACTCGGAAATGCCCTCCGCCGTCGGCTCGAAGGAATAGACCTTCTCCAGGGGCACATAACGGCCCACAGCCCGGAACTGAGCAGGGTCCTGGTGATAGTCCAGATAGTAGTAGTGTGTGGGCGTGAAAATCACGTCGTGGCCTTCTCTGACGGCCTGCAGGCCGGCCTCTATACCGTGCCAGGACATCACGGTAGCATCCGGAGCCAGTCCGCCCTGCAGGATCTCGTCCCAGCCGATGATACGCTTGCCGTGCCCGTGGGCAAAACGCTCCATCCGCCTTATCATATAGCTCTGAAGCTCTTCCACTTTCTCCAGTCCCTCGGCCTTCATCCGGGCCTGACAGTCGGGACAGACCTTCCAGTTGTTCTTGCGGGCCTCGTCACCGCCGATATGGATGTACTGCGATGGGAACAGATCGAAGACCTCCAGCAGCACTTTCTCCAGGAACTCAAAGGTGCTCTCCTTTCCCGGGCACAGCTCCCAGGGGTCTTTCCCGCCACCGGGCAGGCTGCAGGCCAGTTCGGGATAGGCCGAGCGGGTCTCGTAGTTATGCCCCGGCATCTCTATCTCGGGAATCGCCTCGATATGCCTCTCGCCGGCAAAGGAGAGAATCTCGGCTATGTCCTGCCTGGTATAGTACCCGCCGTAAGCACCCGGCGTTCCCTCCTCCACGAAAGGCCCGCCTATCTCGTTCTTTTCCCAGTCCCAAAAGAAGGCCTGGGGGCGCCATGCCGTCAGTTTCGTAAGCCGCGGATAGGCCTCAATCTGCAGGCGCCAACCCGGATTGTCCACCAGATGGAAATGGAAGCGGTTCATCTTCAGCAGGGCCATCATCTCAAGCTGCTTCATCACAAAGTCCTTGCCCTGGAAATGGCGGCTCTCGTCGAGCATCACGCCCCTGTAGCGGAAACGGGGCCAGTCGAGGATGGTGCAGCAGGCTACCGGACTGTCCAGGGATGCCATCATCCTGAGCGTCTGACGGGCATAGAACACGCCTTCCTCGTCGGCAGCCTCTATCTTCACGCCTTTCGTCCCGACCTCCAGCCAATAGGCCGACCTGAGCTGCCAATCAGCCAGTTCACGACCTTCCAAACGACGGAGGAGGGCCTTTTCCGAAATGCGGACCTTCTCGCGCAGACCGGCTATCTTGTTGGCAGGAACGCTTCCCGAACGGACGGAATACGTCGCCGGAGCCGGAATCAGGTTAGTAGGCAGGGGCTGCGCCTGGACGCTCATCACCCCAAAGGCAAGTGCAAACGCAATAAGAATCTTTTTCGTCTGCAGGGCTATGATTTGCTTTTTCATATCTTTATTTGACTAATCTTCAGTTGGATTCCTTCCTGGCATACACGCCCTCCAAACTCAGTACGAGCGGGGAGTTGGGGAAGTTGCCCCAAACCTTAACCTCGTAGGAGAAGGGCCCCTCGGCATCCTCGGCGGGGTGCAGCATGGGCCTGACGGTGAAGTAATCATTCCGCCCCACAGGCACGGTCTCTAAGTCGGGAAAAACGACCTCCACGCAACTGTCCGAGGCCTGCACGCTATCCACGCGCAGGTAGCCCGTGCCACGGTTCTGGAAGAGCCATTCCCGTCCCGTGGAACGATTGGGGGCCACGAATACGGTGTCCAAATCGTAATGTGTGGAGCCCGTCAGCAAGAGCAGCTCCGCCCGTCCGTTGGGATCGTGCCGGGCCTTGTCCTCCAGCGCAACCGCCTTGCCCACCACAGCGCAGGCCAGGGCACCGGTAGTCACCAGCCCAGTCAGGCCCAGGAAGATGAGCAGCAGGGTCAGGTAGCGGCCCATCGCCTCCTTCATGCCCAGCAGGCGAAGCAGGGCATAAATCAGGCTGAAGACCAGAATGAAGAGGGTGGCTACGGCCGACAGGATGGCTGCCAGCTCGAGGCCGCGGGCCGGGAGCAGAGTGGTGAAGACGTAGGGCAAACCCATGTCCTGAAGGTCCACCTGCCCGGGCACGATGAGCACGGCCAGCAGGCAGAAGATGGCTGCCAGGCCCGCCAGTACCAGAGAGACACCCAGCAGGAAGGCGAGGCAGCGGAACAGGAACGAGAGCAGCAGTACGAAGCCCCCGATGCAGCCCAGATGATCGTCGCGGCTGTCGCTGCTCCGCCTCTGGCCGGGCTGGGAGTCCTCCGTTAGCTCCTCGGCCAGGTTCTGCGGATTCACGGCCCGGCCCTTCATGCGCAGTCGTTCCTCGGGCGTGGAGGCTACGGGCATCAGCACGGCCATTACCAGGTAGGCTATGGCAAGAAACCAGGAAAGGTTCGACATGACGAAACGGATTGGTTCCGGGCTGGTGGGGGTGCTAAAGACAAACATGGTCAGGACGAAGATGGCTACGAAGCCCGCCCGCCACCAGAGCACGTCGCCTCCGAAGTAGGCAGCAAAGCCCGAGAGGACGCCCATGAACTTGCGGTTCCGCGGGTTGCGGTATAGGCGTTTGGCCGAAGTGCCGTCCTGCCCCATAGCCTGCTGGAAGGCCTGTGCCGTCTGGGCGGCCTTGGCCTGAGCCTGCCGGAAGGCCTGGTCAGCCTGGCTGCCGGCATCCGACTGCTCCGAGGCAGCCTCTCCGTTCTCCATCTGCTGCGGATTGCCCAGGCGGCGGATAACCTCCTGCACGTGTTCAATACTGATGGCTTCCACGCCATCCGACTTCATTTCCTCCAGTATCTCGGCTATGCGCTCCTCCAGGTCGTCGGCAATTTCCTCGCCTCCCTGGCGACTGCGGAAGTAATGGCGCAGCGAGCGCTCGTAGGTGCTGAGCATCTCGTAGGCATCCTCGTCGATGGCGAAGAGGCGCCCACACATATTTATAGTGAAATTCTTTTTCATTGGGAATAGTTGTTATGAGGTTACAGATGTAAATGCTAAGGGTAACATCAAGACCACGTCTTGGTCATGAAATCCATAAAGTGAGTCATGAACCCCAGGCCGTGCGTCAGGAACCAGCCGCCGAAGACGATGGGCACGATGAATGAGAGGATGAAGAGGATGACGAGCACCGTAATCCACACCTTACGCGAGTTGTCGCTGTCCTGATCGGGCTCGCTCTGGCGCAGGATCTCCTGGTTGAGGTTCTCGGGCGTTACGGGGCAGCCACGCATGCGCAGGCGCTCCTCGGGGGTGCGGGCCTCGGGCACAAGCAGCCACAGGATGAGGTAAATGACACCTACACTGAGCCGGGTGCAGAAGAACAGGAAGACCATGAGCAGCCGCCAGGGCAAGGGGTCGCTGCCGCCTATGTACTGGGCAAAGCCCGAACAGATGCCGCCCAGCACCTTATCATCCGGGTCGCGATAGAGGCGGCGTCCGCGGAAATGTCCGCGCAGGCGGGCTCCCTGCTCGTCCATCCAGGCACTGAATTTCTGCTCGCCCTGGTGGGCTGAGGATTCGCGGCCCTGGGCACTCTGTTGCCTGCTGCCGGCAAAGGCACTGCCGCCCAGGGGCTCCTCGGCAGTATGGGCATGGGAATCATGAGCGGCCGTGCCGTCATCGATGTCCGAGGGGCTGCCAATCTTGGAGATGATGTCCCTGACCGTCTGCACGTCAATGGCCTGCTGTCCCTGCTCGCGGCGCTCCCAAAGCAGCTCGGCAATGCGGTGCTCGATATCGTCGGTGATATCTTCTCCCCCCTCGCGATTGAAGTAGCGCTTCACGCTCTCCATGTAGCGGTCAAGCAGTTCGTAGGCATCCTCGTCTATGTTATACAGGGTACCAAAGAGATTGATTGAGATGTTCTTCTTCATTGTCTGTATTCAATTAAATTATTTATATTCTGCAGGAAATTCACTGTACGGGCCAGTTCTGCCCAGCTGTCGTCCAATTGCTGGAGGGCTTCTTCGCCGTCCATCGTCAGGGCGTAGTACTTTCGGGGCGGGCCCTGCTTGCTCTCGCGCCACTCGTACTTAAGCAGTCCGTCCGACTTCAGCCGGCTCAGCAGCGGATAGAGCGTACCCTCCACGACTATCATGTCGGCCTGCTTCAGGTGCGTTATGATGTCGTTTGCGTAGCAGGACTTGCGCCGCAACAGCAGCAGGATGCAATACTCGAGCATCCCCTTTCGCATCTGCGACTTAGTGTTCTCAACGTTCATAGGCTTTAACTTTTTATGCTATTTATGCTATTTCTTTACTTTTCCGCCGCAAAGGTATGACTATTTCAAGTACCTTGCAATACATAATACTATATTTCTTTATATATTTAACCTTATTTAACACTACGAGTACAAGAGAGGTTGAGAGGATATTCATGTTTTTTACAAAATAAATACAGAGAAAAGTTTGCCAAATAGACAGTAAAGCCGTAACTTTGTGGCCGTAAACCATAAATAATGGAGAGATGAGACATTATAGCTTACTTGCAGCCTGCCTGATTGCCGCATTGCCGCTGCGGGCAGGACGGACAATAACCTTGACCACAAATGAGCTGGCCGATAAAATAAGGGGAGCCTGGGCTGCCCAGACAATCGGCTGCGCATACGGTGGCCCAACCGAGTTCCGCTACCGTGAATGCATGATTCCAGACGAGGTGGAAATCAAATGGGACGCCCACCAGCCTCGCGACTATTTCGACAACGGGCCCGGCCTATATGACGATGTCTATATGGACCTGACCTTCCTGGACGTACTTCACAAGAAAGGGCTCAAGGCACCGATTGATGACTTTGCACAAGCCTTCGCCCACGCCCCCTACCCACTTTGGCACGCCAACCAGGCGGCAAGGTACCACATCCTACAGGGTGGCAAGGCACCCGACTCGGGAAACTGGCGATGGAATCCGCATGCCGACGACATAGACTATCAGATAGAGGCAGACTATGCCGGCATCATCTGTCCGGGCATGCCTAACACGGCAAGCCGTATCTCGGACAAAGTGGGACACCTGATGAATTATGGCGACGGCTGGTATGGGGGAGTGTTCGTGGGGGCGATGTACACACTGGCCTACACCACAGACGACATACCCAGAATCGTGGAGGAGGCACTCAGCACGATACCCAGGAAGAGCCGCTTCTACCAGACTATCCGCGACGTCATCGACTGGCACGCACTGCACCCTACCGACTGGAAGGCGACCTGGCACCTCGTACAGCAGAAGTGGGGTCGCGAGGTGGGCTGTCCCGAGGGTGTGATTGCCCCGCTGAATATAGATGCCAGCCTGAACAGTGCCTACATCGTCATCGGCCTGCTATATGGTGATGGAGACTTTGCCCGTACAATGGAAATATCCACCCGATGCGGACAGGACAGTGACTGCAATCCCGCCTCGGCAGCAGGCATACTGGGCTGCATCATGGGCTTCGAAAAGATACCGTCACGGTGGAGGGAGCCACTGCTCGAGGTGGAGGACAGGCCATTCCCCTACATGGGTCTGTCTTTGCGTCAGGCCTGTGAATACAGCATGGACCTGGCCCGACAGATTATCCAGAGCGAAGGCGGAAGCGTGGAGGGCGACAAGGTGACAATACGGCTGCAGAAGCCCAAGGCCGTGCGACTGGAACAAGGCTTCCCCAACATGGAACCAGCCGAAGCACGGGCCGGCGGACTGCTGGGGGAGCTGGGTCCTATTGAGTTCAGCGGTACGGGCATAGTGGTGAGCAACTATCTGGAGACGAAGCGGCAGGACTATGTGGCCAGGGTGGAGGTTATACTCGACGGTAAGCCCTACTCGACCGTCAACTCACCTGCCAACTACCACGACCGCACGGCCGACCTTGTATGGATATACGGTCTCAAGGAGGGCGAGCACCGGCTGGAACTGCGATGGCTTAACCCGGGCGATGACGTGAAAGTGCACCTGCACCGCATCGTCATATACAGAAAGCCGGGAAGGCAGAAGGACAAGTCGTGGGCATGGCTCGGTTTCGAGCGCCCCGCCGGCATCAACCCCGTGCTAAGCCCCGACACGGCAAGCCGCTTCTACTGCCCCATGCAGGGACGCACGGCACCGTGGGAGGACAGCGACACCTTCAACCCCGCCGCCACCATCATTAACGGACAGGTGGCCCTACTCTACCGTGCCGAAGACAACTCAGCCAAAGGCATAGGGCAGCGCACCTCACGCATCGGCTATGCCAGCAGCCAGGACGGGCTGCACTTTCAGCGTCACGGTGCGCCTGTGCTCTATCCCGGTGGAGATGAATGGGAAGAGCTGGACTGCCCGGGCGGATGCGAGGACCCTCGCGTCTGCATGACCGAGGACGGCCTGTATGTGATGACCTATACCAGCTGGAACCGCAAGGTGGCCCGGCTGAGCATAGCCACCAGCCGCGACCTGGTACACTGGCAAAAACACGGGCCAGCCTTTGCCCAGTGCCAGAGCAAAGAGGCACGGGAGGGATTCACAAAGTCGGGCTCCATAGTAACTGAAATGAAGAACGGGCGGCAGGTGATAGCCCGCATAGACGGACGATACTGGATGTACTGGGGCGAGCAGTTTGTGAACGTGGCTACGAGCGAAGACCTGATCCACTGGGAACCGATATGCCGCCAGGAGGACGGGAAACTGCTGCACGTCATGGACGTCAGGAAAGGGCGCTTCGACAGCGTGCTGACTGAATGCGGCCCGCCTGCAATCAAGACGGACAGAGGCATAATCCTGTTCTACAACGGCAAGAACGGCAGTGGCGACAACGGAGACTCGCGCTACACCGCCAACTCATACTGCGCCGGGCAGGCACTGTTCTCGGCCAGCGACCCGACTAAATACATCGACAGGCTGGACGAGCCTTTCTTCGTGCCCGAAGCAGACTTTGAGAAGAGCGGGCAGTATCCCGCAGGCACGGTCTTCATAGAGGGCCTGGTACCGCACAACGGGCAGTGGTACCTCTACTACGGATGCGCCGACTCGAGGGTAGGCGTAGCCGTTTATAATCCGAAGAAATAGGGCGAAGGTGAAAGGGGGAGAAAAGGAAGAAATCACCTCCAGACAGACAGAGACAAGCGGACGGGGCCAGCCGAAAAGGCGAAGCCCCGTCCGCAGTTTTCAGGAGTCCGAACGCTCAGAACAGGCGCAAAACAGCCTGCGCATCCTGGCCCTCGAAGAAGAGGACACGGGTAACAGACTGGTAGCCCAGTGCTTCATAATGGAACAATTGCAGGGCTGCAAACGCATTGTCCTTGGAACGGCATATTTCGAGCATATAGTTGCCATTCTCGGTCACCAGGTCGCGGTAGTTACTTTCAGCAGATGAATGCTGAGCCGGATCGTTGAGCAGAAAATGCTGCAAGCGCTGCCCGACCTCGGCTGAGAACTCCATAGTCTCGGCTTTAACAGGACTTCCCGTAGGCAGATATACGGCCTTGGTAAACAGGCCAAACAGGGACGAACTCACTTTAATACCAGAAAAGGTGCAGACAGCCTCTGCCATCTGCAAATGCTTTATACTTGACATATTTTATTTTAATAAACTGTTCTTCGTTATATATAATTAAACTCGTTTCCCCCCACCCTCAACGGCGGCGAGAAACGAGGCTAACGAAGAATGCGCCTCAGTGCAAAGACATAATAATGGCACGGAGGCGCCGAGCCGAGCAGGGGCAGCACGTGCCACCCCTGCCAACTCAGGTAGATGTGTCTGTGAGGATTAACATATTCGCTTCGCGCCAGCCGGCCCTGGCCCCGAATAGGTTTGACACCATGGGTGACTAACGTCTTAGCCGGACGCGAACTGCCGAAGCGATGAGAGTTCTGATGCGAAAGGAATGTGGCAAGAGGAGGAGCCGGTTGTGCAAAAAGAATTGGATGCTGGCTATGGGAGGCATTGACTACCTGCCCAACCGAATAAGCAGATGTACAACAAGCAGATTCTCCACTACCGGAATGGTGCAGAGAGAGCAACAGTGCAAGGCAAAGCAGCAAGCTGATGCCCCACCAGTGGCGTTGATTAATCCGCAGCTTCATTTTCTTTAAGCAAGCCTACATATACCTTGCAACTATTGCAACTGCCTGATGCGCACTTCGATACCAAAGGGCCTAAGTTGGCGCGGCACGTCGGAGACATCGGTCTGTCCGTAATGATAGGGAATAAGAATCTTAGGCCGAACCATACGCGCAGCATGCACAAGCTGCTCTGTGGTCATCGTATATGGCTGGTTGCAGGGCAGGAAGGCAATATCAATGCCGCTGAGAACCCTCATCTCGGGCACATCCTCCGTATCGCCCGCCACATAGATGCGCAGTCCGTCGATACTGAGGATGAAGCCATTGTCGCGTCCCTTGGGATGAAACTTCTCGCGCCCGGCTGTAGTATTGTATGCAGGCACGGCCTCCAGTCGCAGCAGCTGGCTGATGCGCTTCGAATCGCCGTTCTTCATGACTACCCCGTAGCCCAGTTGGTCAGCACATCGCTTGTTTGTCACCAACACGGTGTGCTTGCCAGTAAGAGTCTTGATGGCTTCAGGGTCGAAATGATCTCCATGCTCATGAGTAACAAGGATGTAGTCGGCCTTAGGATATGTGGCGTAGTCCGTTACTTTGTCGCCCAGCTTGCCAACCGGATCAACCTCAATTTCAATACTGTCCACCACGATACGCAGGCTGGCATGCTTGATGGCATAGATATAGACCTTGTGTCCTCCGCGAGTAGTGAACGCATCTGTCTCAATCCCACTGCCCGGAGACAGGGCCTTTGCCTGTGCGCCAGACAACAATGCCATAAACGTCAGCAATAATGTTAAACACTTCATTTCTTCTGTTATTAAATTAGCATATTTTATACATACACTCACTTTGTGGCTATACGCTGAAGCAGAGCACGGCAGCCGCACGACACATCGCGCCAGGTGGACTCGAAGTCACCAGTGTACCACGGGTCGGACACCTCGCCCGGACGGTCAGTAAGATCCATCAGCCTTAGTATTTTCCCTTCGGGGTCGCCCCCGCAAATCGCCTTCATATTTCGCAGGTTCCAGTCATCCATACCAATAAGCAGGTCGAACCGCGAATAGTCTGCCGCCCTCAGTTGACGGGCTCGCTTGCCCTCGCATGAAATGCCGTGCTCGGCCAGTTTCCGGCGTGCCGGTGGATATACCACATTGCCTATTTCCTCGGTGGAGGTAGCCGCACTCTCCACGTAAATGCTATCTGTCAGACCTGCCTGTTCCACCAGTTCCTTCATCACGAACTCTGCCATCGGGCTACGGCAGATATTACCATGACAGACAAATATGATACGCCACTTCTTCATATTCTTCATTTCCTGAGTGCAAAGATAAATATAAGTTGGCAAATGACCAAGTTTTGGAACAAAAAAACGCCGCCACCCGGCAATTCCGGATGGCAGCGAAAGGTTCTGAAGCTGACGTACAGTCAAAAGCGCGTGTCGGAATCAATGCACTGTGCTTACTTTACCATGACTTTCTGTCCGTCGATGATATAGAGACCCTTTTGCAACTTGTCACCTACTATCCGACGGCCCATCAGGTCATAAACCTGTTTTGAGCCATCCTTCGGGGCGGACTTTACATTCTTCAGTCCGGTTGCAAAGTCCTTCAGCACAGGATAGCTGCCTTCAGCCATGTCGCAATACCAGATGTTACTGTCCCAAGCGACAACGGTCTTCTGCAGTTCTGCAAAGTTGCTTCCGTCGTAATAGCTGATGCCAGAAAGCTGGTCTGCCTCAGCTGTAGTACCGAAGTTACGGTCGGTATTGTTCCATACTGCCACGTTCTGGTAGGTGCAAGGCGGGGTTGTGGCCTGCTGTCCGCCGCCGATAATACCGCCGCCCTGATTCATAGAGCCTGCGGCATAGACGTTCTTCATATCCACCATACCACGAACACGGCCGATGATGCCGCCTGCCAGGCTGGCAGTAGTCTCAATGTCAACGTTTACATAGCAGTTGTTGAAATGGCTCTCTGCTGCCACGTTACCGAACATACCGCCGCAATAACCCGAGTTGACGATGAGCTTACCCGTAACCCAAACATTCTCGATGTAGCAAGGTTTGTTGTAGGTGGAATGGTTCAGATAGCCACCCAGGATACCGTCACCACTGGCATTGCTAACCACATAGGCATTCTCCACACCCAGGTTGCGCACATTGCCGCACAACACGCCGAAGAGGCCGTTGTACCACATGTCGGCCATGTCAGCCCGCAAGTTGCGGATAACGTGATTGCGACCGTCAAAATCCACAATGGGGTAGCCGCCCTCTGTATTGTTCTCCGACAGGGGTTTCCAGTCGTTTATGCCCGACATATCTATATCGGCACCCAGGGCTACATAGTTCATCTGAGCCGGCACGAAAAGGTCATGAAGTGCCTGGAGTGCTTCAGGAGTAGTGATAACCAGAGGCGACTCCTTACTCAGGCCCGGAGCCTTGATGTCTAAGAGCGCTGCACGAGCCTCCTCGGCTATGAACGAGCCATTCTCGTAGGCCTCATAGGCAGCTACCACTTCGTTCAGAAGCTCCTTCTTCACACTCTCGTCAAGCATAGCATCATAGCGGTTCACAACTTCTTCTACCCGCAGGGCCTTTGTATAGAGTTCTGAGTAAGCCATGCGACAGTCGTAGATGCTGTCGAAGAGAGCAGAAATCTGCTTAATCAGCTCATACTGCCCGGCAGGTACCGTTTCAGAAGCAGCCTTCTCTACAAGCGTACGAAGTTCATCCATGAGTGCCTTGTCGCAATTGGGATAGAGCGCATAGCTGTCGCCCGACTTGAAGGTGTACAGGTTCAGAATCGTATTGGCACGGTCCAACATACCCTGAAGCGTCTGGGCCAGAGCTGCCTTGGCCACCTCATGTTCCAGGTCTTCACCCAGATAGATGAGTCTGGCGTTGCCGAATCCGGTCCACTCCTCAGCGGTATAATAGCCATGAGGATTGCAAACGCCAACGGTAAGCATATTATCATCGCCCACCTCGGCAATTATACTGTTAATGGCACGGCCAGCACGAATACCAACCGCAATGCTCAGATGACCATGCATGGCATAGCCCAGCAGCGTAGAGGAGGCATCAGCCGGGTCCTCATAGATAGGTTGGTCGGCCACCTCGCCAGTAATGTTGCAGGTAACTCCATCCTCGGCACCCTCGGCCGGCTGAATGCACTCCAGAACAGTAGGCAGGAATACTCCGTTACCGTTGGCGTAGATTTTGGCTCCGTGGCTGTATGTAGAGTAGTCATTGGCAGGACGGTATGCGCCGTTCATCATAAAGAGATAGTATCCCTGCTTAGGCAACCAGACGGACTGGTGCATGTCCATGGGATTTGCCGACCAGCTTTCGCCAGCACCATAGACTTTACCGTCTGAGAGGGTGAAGGTTTTGGCTGTTCCAACTACGCCTTCCCATCCGTTGCAGCCATCGGTCAAGTCGGGGTTCGTCAGGAAGCGAGTCACCTCGCTGCCCGGAGCACAACCGTTGGCAATGGCTGCGTTCACCAGGTCGTCGGCAAAGTGTATCTCGGCCTCAATCTCCTCGTTACCGAGCAGGGCATTCTCGATGATGTAGGCTGCCGTACCGTTGGGGAAAGCCTCAGAGGGTTCTTCGTTTGATTCAAAATACGTGGATAGCATATCAAAGTCTTCATCCTTGAAGCCGGGGTAGTTCTCCACATAGGCCAACAGTTCGGCGACTTTGTCAATGTACTTTTTGTAAACATCGGCCGATGTCTGCACAACATGCTTCTCGTCCATCAGAGCCACATAAACTTTCTGCATCTCAGCCATAGTATTAATGCTGCCTATGGCATTGACCGCAGCCTCGTAGTTTTCCTTCAACGAAACCTGAGCTACCAATTCAGGGTTCTGTATGTAGGCCAGTTCCTGTTCAATGAGGTCCTTCCTCATTTGCCCTACTTGGTCGCCGATAACGCATCCACCGACCTCGCCAAAACGATAGACAATGCCATGCGTCGGGTCGAAAACGGGATGCTCATCCTCTTCAAGCGTCTGATACCAGGTCACATCCCAGAACCTTTCACCATTGAGCGCCCATGCCAGGTCGCCATTCGTCACAGCCTCCGGAGACAGTTGTTTGGCTTGGGCCGGTATTTCGGCAAAAGCATTCACATATGCCACGTTCACCAGGTTCAGGTTACCCTGGTTGCGGCCGATGGTATTGCTGCCCGACTCTCCTATTCTCAACTCCCCGGCAAATGCGCAGTTAGTCAGATTCGTAGCCTGCGAGCACCAGCCAATCAGTCCGCCACAACAGTTTGTCTCGGCACCCACGATATCGCCAAGCGCCAGGCAGTTCGTAGCCGTAATGACACCATCTGTTACGCCCACAAGGCCTCCATGCGTGCCGTCACCCGAGACGGTACTATAAATATCCACATCTGTGATGATATGATCAAAGGTTGAGGGTGTGCTGGCTTCACCCTTCGTGCTACCTACCAGCCCGGCTGCAAACTTGCTGCCCGTGTTGATGGTTCCCTTCACTGTCAGGTTGCTGATGCGCGTCCCGGCCACAATGGGGAACATGGCATTGTTCGTCTCGCCCGAATCCACAAAGTCGATTGTAACGGTATGCCCCATTCCGTCGAATTCGCCTGAGTACCAATTGCTGCGGTTCAGGAAGCGGGGACGGTCGGAATAGTCCACATCGGCCATCAACCGTGCCGATGAATACTCGCCTCCGTAATTGTGGAGCTCGGCAAACCAGTCCATATCCTCGGCCGACTTCAGCAGCCAGAATCCCTCGGCATCCATTTCGCAGAAGAAGGGGTCCCAGAAGCCGCAGCCCTCGTTCTGGCAATGACCGGAGAGGATATCATGCTTCGCACATTCAGCACCACTCTCATTATTAAATGTGGTACCCGCGGGCGCAACGCCCTGGCAGTTGGCTGCCTGGGAGGCAAATACCTGCTTGCCAGTCTTGAAGGGCATGGGGTACTCATCCTCGCCCAGCGTCTGGGTCCACTGAATCTTCGTCTGGTCGCTGTTCAGCATGAAGCAGACGGCACCGCTCTTCAGCTGCTCTTCCGTAACAGCCTTTGCATCGTTGTCCTCCCATCCGTCGGCCAGGTACAGGTTGTTAAAGCCGCCCCTGATATTGCCGGGATTGCGGGCCACATGCTGCGAGCCTTCAACAGTCAGCAAATCCAGTTTGGCAATGGTCAGGTTGTTCTCTACTACAGCACGTCCGTCCATCCAGCCGATTATACCGCCGCAATTTGTTGTGGCAGCACCCTCAATCTTGGCCAACGACAGGCAGTTAACAACCTCGCCGCCCATAAAGCCAAGTGCTGCGAGGCCGCCGTGAGTGCCGTCACCATCAACCGTGCTGGTGATGACCACCTTGGACACGCAGTTGGTCAGCAGACCGTAATGGTTGGCCACGATACCGCCGGCATACTTCTGCGACGTAGCCACTGTACCGTCAACAACCAGGTTTTTCACCACGCCCTTATGGTTCACGTAGCGGAAAAGGGCCAGACTCTCTTCATCGCCGGCGATACTTACGGTGATTGTGTGCCCCTGGCCGTCAAAAACCCCTTCGTAGCGATGGTCCGAGGTGCCTATCATGGCATGTCCGGCTGGGCACACCACGTCGGCAATGAGTACGGCATTTAGTGCCGTCTGTCCGTTGTTTACCTGCTCGGCAAAGGTGTTCAAGTCTTCAGCCGAACCAATCTGACAGGTGCCGTCTTTTTGTTCCAGCGCCCATCCGTTCATCCATGGCAAACAGAATGCGATTACCAGGATAATTGATGTTCTCTTGCTCATAAGCAGAAGTTAATTACATAGCCACTATGTTCCCTCGTGTTCGCGGCTTAATTTAAGGTTTTACACATTGTTACTCTACAAGCGAGCAAGGGGGAACTTTTATGCCGGAAATGGCAAATTTGCCCACTTGGCCTGCGAGACCACAAATCTATCGTTATGAAAGAGTGTGATTCCACGTTTGGCGCCGTAAAATTAGCAATATTATTATAGGCAGCCAAACTTTTTCAAAACTTTTTGCCTTTTACAGGCACAATTGCCTTAGAAAATATTGAAAAGATTTCACTTACTGAAATATTTTAACTACCTTTGCTGCTGAAAACTGATGATACAAAACAGCTGAAAGCATGAAAAAGACATTTGCAACATTTATGGCCCTGTTAATATCGGCGACAGCCGTAGCAGGCGAACAACCCGAGTATGACAAGCTCCCAACCTCGGAACTGGCGAAGGAGTTCAGGCAACCGCCCATGCAATACCGCCCTTACGTATGGTGGCACTGGATGGGAAGTAACTTCACGAAAGAGGGAATCCGCAGAGACCTGGAGGCCATGAAGGAGAGCGGTATAGCCGGTGCAACGATCTTTAACCTGGCATCTGCGGTGCAGGAGAGCCATCGCCCGGTGGAAAACAATCCGTGGCCCGAACAGACCTACCGCAGTCAGGCTTACTGGGAAGCCATACGCTATGCAGCCGAGCAGGCCGAAAAGCTGGGGCTGAAGATAGGACTTCATAACACACCCGGATACAGCACCACAGGAGGCCCGTGGATCAGCGAGGAAAAGTGCATGCAGACCATAGTAATGACCAAGACGGACATTGACGGCGGGCAGAAGGTGAAGGTACAGCTTCCACAGCCAAACTACCCAGTATTCACTGACTACAGCGGACGTCAGCGCAAGGCAACTTTCTATGAAGACATTACCGTAATGGCTGTTCCTGACAAGGAAGGGTTACAGCCCAGCGACGTAAGGGAGATTGCTGGAAACATGGACGCACAGGGCATGCTCACTTGGGATGCCCCGGCCGGCAAATGGCACATATACCGCATAGGGCACGCCCCCACTATGTCAACGCCACATCCCCTGCCAGACGACATCATCGGCAAGACTCTGGAGGCCGACAAGATGAATGCCGAGGTAACAGCCTATCACTGGCAGCAAATGCTCGACCCGCTCAGGGAACATGTAGGGCAGTATTTCGGCAAATCCTTCACCCACCTGCTTGTGGACAGCTACGAAGCGGGGAACCAGGACTGGACCGACGGTTTCCGACAGAAGTTCCAGGAGATGCACGGCTATGACCCGCTGCCCGTACTGGCAATCGTCAGCACCGATCCCAATCATGCCCTGGGCAAGAAGTACCAGCAGGACCGCCAGGCGACCATCAGCCGCATGTTTATAGACAATGGATGGAAGGTTACCAGTGAGAAAATAAGGGAAGCCGGGCTGAAGATGTTTTGGGAACCATACTCGGGCCCCTTCAGCACCGAGGAGTCAATTCCCATCCCCGACCTGCCAATGACTGAATTCTGGACAGGCGGCAGCGGACGTATCGGCGGCGCATTTGTGGATATAGCTCGCGACAACGGCAAGAACATTGTGGGCGCAGAGGCCTTCACGGGCAGGCCCGAGGTAAGCCACTACACAGAAGACCCGGCCTTCCTGAAACACTCGGCCGATGGAGTCTTCGTATCGGGCATCAACCTGCTGTTCCTGCACCACTGGGTACATCAGCCCTTCGACGACCGCTATCAGCCCGGTATGGGCATGGGATGGTGGGGCACACACTTCGGAAGGAACCAGACGTGGTTCCGACCCGGAAAGGCTTTTATGACCTATCTCTCCCGCTGCCAGATGATGCTACAGCAGGGAAAGTTGCGCGAGCACCAGGGAAACCAGCTTCACCGCCAGCTGGAGAATGCCGACATCTATTTCGTTGTAAACCAGTCTGGCCGCACTGTTACCGAGAAAGTGAATTGCTCGCAGGCGGGCACCGAACCCGAACTGTGGGACCCCTATACCGGAAAGATAACTTTTGCCAAGGATAACGACCGGGTGGAGACGGATGGAAATACGTCCGTTAGCATCCGGCTGAGGCCTGGTCAGTCGATGTTCGTTGTCTTTAACCATCAAAAGGTGGCCTACCGGAAGGAACCGGCCTACCATACAGTACAGAAGACGCGCCGCACTATTTATGGTACTTGGGACGTAGCTTTCCAGCCGAAGGTGGATGAGCCATTCAGCATCCACGGCTTCCAGCTTGCAGACCTTAGCTACTCCGACGAGCCCCGACAGAAGTATTTCTCCGGCACAGCCACGTATTCCAAGCCCATAAACATAGGGAGTGACGACCTGGAAGGAGGCAAACGTGTGGTACTGCACCTGGGCACATTGAACGACATAGCCGAGCTCTCGGTGAATGGCAAGCCGGTAGCCACCCTGTGGTACCCGCCATACGAGGCCGACATCACGCCTTTCCTGCGCCGTGGTGATAACCTCATACAGGTAGCCGTAACCAACAACTGGGCTAACCGCCTGATAGGCGATGAGCAGTACGAGCCAGACTTCGAGTGGGGAATGGACCGCGGAGAATCAATGGGCCGGGCCATAAAGGGATTCCCCCACTGGTTTGTAAAGGGCGAACCGCGTCCATCGAAGGAGCGCAAGACCTTCGTCATCTGGTCATACTTCCGCAAGCATTCGCCCTTGCAGCCATCCGGGCTCGTAGGGCCAGTGGAACTGACGTTCGAGGAGATAGTGAAGAATACCGACAGGTAAGGAGAAAAAACTTTTAAATAAAATATGAAAAAGAGAGTCCTATCATTATGCCTCTTGGCAGGCATGGCCCTCGGCACACAGGCCGAGGATGTATATCAGGCGCAAAGAGCACGCTGGCTAAAGCTGGCCGAGCAGAACAAACCTGAGTTGAACCATACGGTCCACCACCCCGTGCGCGTAGTAAAAGCTGTGGAGGACAAGGGGGCCTACCAGGGATGGCGCTTCGATACCGACAAGGAGATGACGCCCGAACGTCTCGCCACCACCAACTTTCGCGAACTGCGCCGCGTCACACTTGACTTCGGAGACCACCTGACCGGCTACATAAGCCTCTCGCTTCGTTCATTGCAGAGCCTGATGGACGCGCCAACCAGGCTGAAGCTCTTTCTGGGCGAGGTGCCGGCAGAGATGAACACGCCCCTGGATCCCTGGGCCGACAACAGGCTGGCCCGATCGTGGATGCAGGACGAGGTTGTCACCCTCACGCTGGCCGACAAGTCATACCGGCTGGACCGCCGCATATCCGGCCGCTACCTTACCGTAGAGCTTATGGGATGCAGCCCCTCGTACAACTTCGGCCTGGACAGCATAACCTTTGTAGCCGAGACATCGGCCAGGCCAATTGCCGATGACGGACTGCTGCCCACGTGCCCGCAGATTATCCGCGAAATAGACCGCGTGGGCAAAGCCACCCTGCGCGAATGCATGCAGACGGTGTATGAGGACGGGCCTAAGCGCGACCGCCGCCTGTGGACGGGCGACATGTACCTGGAGAGCCTGGCCAACCGATACTCCTACCAAAACCATCAGCTTACGCGCCGGTGCCTATACCTCTTCGCAGGTTTGGCACGAGAAGACGGCATCCTGCACGGCAACATTTTCGAGTATCCCACACCCAAGCCACAGATAATCAACTACATGGTATCTTACAACCTGCTCTACGTACTCACACTGCTGGAGTACTGGCGCGATACGAAGGACCGTGAGACCACACTCGACCTATGGCCCGTGGCCATACGGCAGGTGGAGGATGCCCTCAGATACGTGCGCCCCGACGGCATTTTCGACCAAAGCCGCGGCTCAAGCTGGAACTTCTTCGACTGGCGGCCGGGCATAGACGTTTCGGTCTGCATACAGGCACTGACCATCAACGCCCTGCAGGGCATAACCCAGCTGGGCCAGGAACTGGGCCGCGACGAGGACGTAAAGGCCTATCCTGCACGAGCAAAACTGATGGCATCGGCCGCCAGGAAGCAGATGATGGACCGCAAGACGGGCCTCTTCGTGAGCGGAAAGGACAGACAGGTGTCCGTACTCTCCCAGGCCTGGATGATACGCGCCGGCGTACTGAACAAGAAGGAGGCAAGGCGGGCCTTGACAACAGTGCTCGGCATGCCCAGCAGCCTGAAGCCCGGAACGCCCTACGCCACTCACTACCTCATAGAGGCCATGCTGATGGCCGGCATGAACGACGAGGCCAGGGACTACCTGAACTCCTACTGGGGCGGCATGGTGCAGAGGGGAGCCGACACCTTCTTCGAGGCATACGACCCGCAGGACGACAACCTCTCGCCCTACAACTTCAGCCCCGTCAACAGCTACTGCCACGCATGGAGCTGCACGCCAGTTTATTTCATACACAAATATCCCGAAATATTCCAGAAGTAAAAAATGGTAAAGCAAACGAAGAAAACCGGCAACGGATTTGCACAAGCCGCAGAAATGTCGTAACTTCGCGGCCGATAACCGATAACCGATAAGAAAAAAGACAATGAAAATGAGAAAGCTAATCAAGACAGCCCTCTGCACCATAGTGGCGGCAGCGGGCATGGCGGCCAGCCTCAGCTCATGCGGCGGCCAGAAGAAGACGGCTCAGGAAGACGCTGCCGCGGAGGAAGACAGCATCGTAGTGCTGGTGGCGTACTTCAGCGCAACGGGAACCACGCGGTTCGTAGCCGAGCGAATGCAAGAGAACATTCCCTGCGACCTGGTGGAGATAAAGCCTGCACAGCCTTACACCGAGGCAGATCTCAACTGGCGCGACAAGCAGTCGCGCAGCACCCTGGAGATGAACGACTCCACGGCCCGGCCGGAGATAGAAGAGGCAGACATCGACATGTCGAAGTACGAGCTCATCTACCTGGGCTACCCCATCTGGTGGGGTGTGGCACCGCGCATCATCAACACCTTCCTTGAGAAGTACGACCTCCGGGGTAAGGAAATCATACCATTCTGCACCAGCGGAGGAAGCCCGGTGGAGCCAAGCGTGGAAGCACTCAGGAAGCAATATCCCGACTATCACTTCCAGGAAGGTCTGCTGCTGAACAACATTGGCCAGGATGGACTCATAGCTCCCGAGGAAGAAGCCCCAGCGGCAGAGTAGCCCTCTCCCCTCCCCCCAGTTCCCGCCACGCCTCCTAACAATGCGTACCACGGCGGGACTTCATCTTTTATAAGGGTATGAGATATTGACATCACCACCCAACTTGCCATGCTGAAGCAACGCGGTCTCCTGATAACAATACTTGCCGTCAACAAGTTCCCTTCAATTGTAACGAGCTACGCACTTCACGTTTCGACATCCCTTGCTGAAACTTCTGTATGCGTCCATCATATCTGCCATTGGCAATGTCGTGGACTTCATGGTCAGCGCATCTGAGTTCGTTGGCATTGCGCTTGGTTTTCTTGCGTCCCTGCGGTAGCAAGCGCTACCCTTTCGGGATGTCGAGCGGCCGCTTCAATCGTTGTAGAACCTGCCCAAGGTACTAGTCAACCAGACAAGTTACTTGCTCACACCAGGAACCAAGGCCATCATGGAAATATATGTCATCTAACAAAGGTTGTTTCTCCCTCCTTCGTTATTTTCCAGAATGGAATGTTCTTTTCATCTGTAAACTCCTTCATACGCCATGCAGATTCAAATCCACTGGCTACGAAGTGCATAGGTACAAACATGCCCACCTTGAAACGCTCTATGAACTGTCTGCCACCGAGTGTATAGCCGTTGCCAATACGTCCATCTACGGGGAACATCACAAGGTCAAAGCCATCAGCAACTTTGCGTATGTCTTTCAGCTCGCCCAAGAATTGCTTTTCGTGGGCTATCGGGTCAATTTCTTCCTCAAACTCTTCGCTATAGATAGTTTGACCTGGCACCGCATCAGGCAGGAATCTCGCATACCAGTTGCAAAGGTCGCCAGCATGAAGGATTCGCTTCCCCTCGGTCTCGAC